>JAGAWU010000046.1 GCA_017941235.1 Bacilli bacterium
CAATCCCCAATCCCCAATCCCCATTTATTTATTTTAAAATAATATAACTAAAAATCTATTAATTTAATAAAAAAATAATTATTTTTTGAAATAAAATAATATTTAAATTTATTATTAATATATACGAAAATAATTAATTTCATCTAAAAAAAAAATAATTTATTTTAAAAAGTTTTTTAATCAAAAGTATGATTTGCAAAGGAAATATATAATATAAAAGGTAAATAATTTAAAATTAATGATTATAAAGAAATTAAATATTATATGTCTATATAATATTCGCTGAACTGTTTGTAAGTGGAGGTATACTTGTACTGTTATTAATTGGGGGTTTAGGAGCAAAGACTCCATTTTTAATAAGAGCAATTAAAACACCAATTCCAATTAAAACAAATGCTGAAACAATAACAATTGCAGTTATTGCACCTCCAGATAATCCTTGAGAAGATTTTGATTTACTATAATATTGATTTCTAACCTCATTGTCGGATATAGTTGAATTTTGAGAATTTTGAGACTCTGAAGGATCTTCTCCTAAAGAAGAAAGATATTCTGATCCTTCCTCAAATTGATCCCCTATTTGGCAAGTTATAGGCTGGGTTAATGTGTATTTATTAACAAATAGTTTTCCACCGATTATTTGATTATCAATTATTATATTTTCATAGACAAAATCATCTTCATTGTGACAAGTCATTGTTATATTACCATCATTTGTATCATCAAAATTACAAATAGCACCTATATCAGGAGGATTAAGATAATCAATATAAAAACTATCATTAGTTATACTTTTATCAATGTTTCCAGTAATAGTAAATTGACCTTTTTCCTGGCATAAACTTCCATTAATATCAAAAATTGTTAAATTAACAAGATTTATAAACTTATTTTCATCATTAAAATTTTCTGTTTTATTATTTTCAATTAATTTGTCTGTTTCTATTGGATTAGATGAACCTTCAAAAAGGCCTGATATATTATCTGATTCAATATAGAAATTTGTAACTTCACTTTTGTTTGAAATTTCAGCATCTGCTGAACAATTATAATATCCAAGTGTACTTCCATTGTCTAAAGAACAATCTACATTAATTTCTTCTTCTATCTCATCATCATCATCTAAATTCCTTAATTTAGAACTCCTTTTATTAAAAACAATTTTAACAGGTAATTTTGTTTCATACTTTCTTTCTGGTGATTTGTTATAAATAATTATTCTAAATGTTATTTTTCCAGGGGTTGGTATATTAAAATTATTTGTTTGTATAAATGTGTAATCTGAATTATATTTTTTTAATGAAGTTTCTTTTTCTAATTGACTGAAATCTGCACAATTAATAGTCTTTTCAATAGAACTATATTTTTTTATATAAAGAAGCTCTTTATATTTTTGATATATGACTCTAGGTTCGATTATGAACTTCTCCTTGTTATAGAATTCCTTTTGAGTTTTACAAGTAATAGAAACTTTTACATTACTTTTTGTTATAGGAGCTGTACATCTAATGGTTGAACTTGGATAAGATAAAGGAATTTCAAAATCAAATTTTTTTGTAATATCCTTATTAAATACACCTTTAATTTTTATTTTACCGTTTTGGCTACATTTACTATCATCAATTGAAGTAATTTCTAAAATAGGAATATATGAACTTTGTTTAGAATAATCAATTACTTTTCCAACTCCTGAATATCCTTTTGTATTTTCAATGTAATAATCAGTTTCATTTGGATCTTTTTGATAATCTTGAATATCTTCTAATCCAGAAACATCACTAGAAGAAATAATTACAACTTTATTTAAATTGTCTAAATCAACTTGATTTTCACAATTAAAAGTAACTTGTGCATAATCTCCTTCAGCAGGATTCACATTACTTTCTGATGTGCAAGTAATATCTTTTGTATATTGTTTACCATTATTACTTAGGAGTACTTTAAAATGTATTTGATCACCTACATTTATAGTTTTAAACGCAAGTCCAATGAACTTAAATTTAAGTACTTTATTATTAAATCCATAATTACTTGCTTGTCTAAATGTAATATAATAGTTCATTATTTGTTCAAGTGAAATAATTTTTGAATTTTTGCAATTTAAGGTATTTTTCGATTCAAATTTTTCAATTAAAAATATTTCATTTTTATTTTCATCAAATATTGAATTTTGTGCAATTTGAATTTTTTCATTATCAATTTTTGAATTTGTTTGGCAATCTATATTAGTCTGAACATTACTTGTAGTTTCATTAATGGTGCAACTTGCAGTAGCATTTATAGGGTATGACATTGGAAGTTCAAATGTAATGCTTTTATTGAAATCATCAGACATTTCCCCTTTTAGAGTAAACTTTCCATCTCCACAATTTGTATGATCTATATCTGTAATTTTAAAACTAGGATTTTTAACACCATTAATCACATTACTCATACCCGAAAAAAAATCGACTAATAATTTTAGGAAAATATATAAATCACTTAAAAAAGGATTAAGTGAAACTTTATCATTTGGAACACCAGCAATATAATCAGATTTATCAAACACACAGGAATCAATAACTTCAGTTCCATTAATATTTTCAATACTACAATTAAATTGTCCTGAAACTGGTCCATTGCCTCCTATAATGTCATTAATCAAAATACAGTTGGCTTTTGTTGAGTTTTGATCTTGAAAACCATTTCTAATTAAATAAACATCCATATCAATTGGATATCCTTTTGGAAGACTACTTGTTACTGAACCAAAGAAAAGGAATGTTATTTTCCTTTGATCTTTATCAAAATTATAATTAGATAATTGTTTAAAGGAAATTGTTAAATCGAATTCATTAGTTTCATTTATAGTATCTTTACATTTATCCAAAGAAAAAGAAAAATCATCTTTAAAAGAAATATTTTGATTATTATTTAATATTTTTATATTAGTTTTATTCAATTTTATATTTTTTTCAAGTTCATCTAAGATCATACATACTCCTATTAATTCCTTATTATCTGATTCTTGTAGTAATCTATAAGTAGTACCTAATGTAGAATCATCATCATAAGTATCTATATCGGTATCGGAAGGTCCATCTGAAAAAATATAGGATTCCAGTTCTGTATAGTCTGTAATATCTGATTCAATGTAATCAAAACTACTCTTATTTGGTTGTAATTCAGGAAATGAACAATTAATAATTATATTTTCGACTTCCAAACCAAAGCTTATACTTTCAGGTAAATAACTATCACTAATTGCTTCCAGATTAAATATAGTTACACCAGTGAAATTTTGGCATTCATAGTCTTTTATATTATTGATAACAATATATGATTCAACAAAAGTTGAAATTAATAAAACTAATAGGAATTTTAATAAATGATTTTTCATATTTAATTAAATGAATAAAAAATTACGTTTATTTATATTATATTGAGAGATTTATTTAATTAAAAACAATAAAATTAAACTAATAATTTAATTAAAATTAATATTATTAATTAATAAAATAATTAAAAAAAAAGAAAAAAA
>JAGAWU010000047.1 GCA_017941235.1 Bacilli bacterium
ATAATAATAATAATAATAATATCATAAATTAAAATAATTAAAACAACAATTAAAATTATTCAATCATCAATTCTAATAACCCTAATGCATCAAATAATAATAACAATTCAAGCAATAATTCAAATAACTCTAATAATAAAAATAATAACAAAAATACAACTTATAATAAAATTGTATTGATTGGAGATTCGAGATTTTATGGACAAAGTTCCTATAACTTTGAGAACTCAAAAACAACATATATAGCAAAATCTGGTGAAGGACTTAATTTCTTAAAAAATTCAAATAGCAAAATTAAATCATTAGATTCATCTTCTACTGCTTTTGTAATTAATTTAGGTGTAAATGATTTATACAATATAAATAACTATATATCTTATATTAATTCACTTGCCATCTCATTAAATGGAAAAATATATTATTTATCTGTAAACCCTGTTGATGAACAAGTAGAAGCTAGAAATGGATATAGTGTAAAAAATTCACAAATAGATGATTTTAATAAAAAGATTAAAAGCGGATTAAAAAATGTTACTTACTTAGATTGTAATAGTTATTTAAAAAGAAATGGTTTTAACACAGTAGATGGTGTTCACTACACTAAAGATACTTATCAAAAAATATCAAACTTTATAACTAAAAATATTAAAAACTAAGGTGAAAAAATGAAAAAAAGAAGAAGACTTAAAAAAAGTATAATAAATCTTTTTACCATTATATGTTTAATAGTAATGATATTTAGTTCATACAAAATACTTATTTGGTATTTAGATTCTAAAAAAACTGAAAAAATAGTAAAAAAATTTGATGAACCAACCCTTGTAAAAGATAATGAAAATGTGGAAATAATACCACAAGCAGTTAAAATAGAAGAAAAAAATCCATATTGGGATTACATAAAAATGAATTTAATAGATGTTGATTTTAAAGAATTAAAAAAAATTAATAGTGATGTTGTAGGTTGGTTACAAGTAAGTGGTACAAACATAAACTATCCTTTTGTTCAAACAAACAATAATTCTTTTTATTTAGATCATTCTCTTGAAAAAGGAAAAAACAGTGCTGGATGGGTATTCCTAGATTATAGAAATAATATTAATAATTTAAATAAAAACACTATCATATATGCACACAATAGAGTTGATAAAATAATGTTTGGAACACTTGAAAACATTTTAAAAAGTGATTGGATAAATAATAAGAATAATTATGTTGTTAAAATGTCTACAGAAAATGAAAATACATTATGGCAAATATTCAGTGTATATAATACAAAAAAAACTAGTGATTATTTAAAAATAGATTTTAATTCAGATGATAAATATACAGAGTTTTTAGACATGCTAATAAAAAGATCACAATATAACTTTAATACTGAAATAAATAAAGATGACAAAATACTAACGCTTTCTACTTGTCATAAAAATGATGAAAGAACAGTTATGCATGCAAAATTAATTAAAATACAAAAAAAATAGATTAATATCTATTTTTTTATTTCCAAGTAAAACTATTTACTATTTGACTACTTATATTATCCACTTCTTCTTCATTTGTTTTATCAAATATAGTAGCATAAACTAAAATATATTTATAATCACCAACTATGTAGTATTGCTTAATTGTACTTTTTTCTCCTTCGATTATAAATGTATATAAAACATAATTATTATTAGTATTAGAACCATTAGCTTTTATTTGATCAATGGAAGAATGAGTTTGCATAACAAGTTGTCTTAATATAGCACTTCTAAATGTCATATGATCATTTTCACTATATCTATTTGTTCCCATCTCCACAGATATATTATTAGGAGGATTACTATTATCTCCCTTCTTTTTATAAAAAAACTTTTTATCTGTAGAATGTTCTATATTCTCTTCCCAAGTATTACTTACACTATAACTACCAAAATCCTTCTCAAATACTAAATCCTTATTTTCATTAACATTAGTACTACTTTGCACTTTTTTTAATCTATTAAAATTAAAACATCCCGTACAAATAGATAAAACTAATATAACAATTATAATACCCTTTTTCATTCAAATACACCTCTACTAAGTTCTATAAATACTATTAAATAAGCAATAGAAATAAAGAATCCTGCAAGTACATCACTTGTATAATGAACACCTAAATAAATTCTGCTGCATCCAATAAATAATACAAATATTGAAATTAGAATAATACTACCCCATTTTAAATATTTGTTTTTAACATTTTTATAAATAATATACATTAAATATCCATAAAAAGCTGAACTAGCCATAGTATGTCCCGAAGGAAAACTATATCCACCTTGTTCTATTAATCTTAATACTGAAGGCCTACTTCTTCTAAAAATATTTTTTAAAACACAATTAAGTATTACTTGAAACAATAAACATAATCCTAAAAGCAATGAATATTTTCCCCTTTTAAATATAATAAATATAATTGAAACAATAGCAAATAAAGGTATAATAATCTTCTCACTACCAAAATTAGTAATTCCCTTAACAATAGGAGTTTTAAAATCAGATATAAAAGAGGAAACAAATTTATATCCTAATCTATCTATATATAAAGAATCACTCTTAACAACAAAAGCTGCTATTACTAGAAAAGCAACTACACATATTATTACCGCAATATGTCTTCTTCTTAATTTCTTTTTCATTAAAATCACCTAAAATTATTATATATCAGAAATACTAAAAAACAAATAAGGAAACTAAACAAATTAGTTTCCTTAACTTAAAAATTAAACATTAACCACTCAGGTTTTAATATTAGTAATAATCCCATAACTATCATAATTATAGAACTAACTAGTGTACAAAGCTTATTGTATTTATTTGTAATACCTGTAGCTTGAAGTGTTGCCATAGATACAGTAAATACAAACATATCATCAAGCATATAGAAGAAAATATAAATAATTAAATAAATAATTTTACTTACCCCAACTACTTTATTTATTGTAAGCATTTCATTAAATATCATTGGAAAACCAAGTGAGCACGCAAGTTCAATTAAATTTACACTTACAGCAAGCATCATTATTCCAATTAAAGATAAGAAAAAACTACGACTATTAATAATTTTTTTCATTTTAGCCATTAAACCTTTTCTCTTCTTTTCATCAACTACACTACACCCAGCATCTTCTTTCCTAATAGTTAAATATTTTCTAAAGCCTAAAACTCCCATCACAAGTATAAATATGCTTAAAGCAAGTTTTAAATATTTTAACGATAAAGCTCCTATTACAAGATTAATTCCAAGCATTGATAAAAAGTATACAAGTCCAGATGTAAATAAAAATATTATTCCTAGTATCCATGCCTTCTTTTTATTTTCTATTCTAAATAACATATTAATAAGGAAAAGAAGTATCCACATAGCACAAGGATTAAATCCATCTATAAAACCAAGTACTACAGCTATCAAGCCAATAGATGTATGTTTTAAATTTACTTTTCCTAAAATTGGTATTGTCACTTCATGTTTATCTACTTTATTCTTTCCAACATATTTATCTAGTGTATTTTCCATCATTTCTGAATAAGAATCAGAAAAACCTATAAAATAATCATCACCTATTATAGTAAATGGAACTCCTTTTTCTTTAACTCCAAACTTTTCTTTAACTTGTTCCATCATTTTATTATTGTTTTCATCATACCAAACTTCGAACTCATAAAAGTTTACATAATCTTTATAATCTTCTTTAATATTCTTAAGCCAAGCCTCTTCATCTCTACAATGTGGACATCCTTGTCCTCTAAATAAATAAAAATTAATTTTACCATCTTCTAATTTAGTATCAGTAATCTCACTTACAATTTTTTGATAATCTTTACCTACAGCAAATATATTAAAAGGAAAAATTAAAACAAAAATTAATATAATTAAAAACAACTTTTTCTTCATAACTAATCTTCCTCAATAAAACTAACTATTTCAGCATAATTTTTTTCTCCAATAGTTCTTTTTATTTCTTTCCCTTCTTCATCTTTTAGTATCATAACAGGAAGTTTATCTCCTACGTTATATACTTTTACTTCTTCTTCATCTAAATCAAAATCTAATTTATTAATTTTAATTTTATATTCATTTTCTATTTTTTTTAAATGCTTATTTAATACTAAACAAGATGGACACCAAACAGCACTTATTACTAATAACTCTTTATTCATTATTTTCACCATCCAAAAACAATTTTATCATTAATAACAGTTTTAATCAAATAAAAAAAAAGAGTTATTAAACTCTTTCCCCATATTGGTTGTTTTCATTTACACTGTCAGTTAGCATATAAATAAGAACTATAATTGGTCCAACAATTGGAATTAATCCCATGAAATAATACCAACCAGACTTATTAATATCATGAAGTCTTCTAACTACTAGTGCAATACCTGGAACTAAAACAGCAAGTGAATAAATTGCTGAAATAATTGTAGCAACTTTAGTATCTAATCCTAAAATACCACAAATAAATCCAATAACAAAACCAATTAAGAAATTAGCTAGAATAACCCACCAATAATCTCCTCTAGTACTACGTCCACTAAAGTTAGCATAGTTCTTTAAGAATCTCTTATAAGCATCTATCATTTTTACTCCTCCTTTATCTTAGTATAAAACATAATACATAAATAATCAAGAAACAAAAGATTTAAATTCTGATAGTCGCTACCACAATTGTTTATTTTTTATTTACTATATTTATTGTTAGGATAAATTCTAAATTTATATACTTTCCAGTAAATATATACCATACAAATATTTATACATCAATTGCTTTTTATAAATAAAAAATTAAGTATTAAACTTAATTCTTTCTCTCTATAGAAATAATATCATTAATATTAATTATATCATCACTAAGTGTATAAATATAATCATTCTCTTTCTTTACAATAGCTGTATCAAAAGTCCCAGTTCTTGTCTTAATAATTAATGGCTTATTAAAAATAAATCCTTCTTCTCTAAACAATGAATTAATAAATTCTAAAGGATTACTTTTTCTTTCAAAATTAGTATTATTTGAAAGATAAGCATATTCTTTATTATTTGATATATTTTTACTTATATCATTATGAAATATTCTAGGTAACTTACTCATTTTTTCACCTCTATAAATTTTATGTAATTAATGATTAAATTTTTCATATTTTTACATAATAATTATAGGAGTTGAACTTATGACAAAAAGAAAATATGATTTAAATATAATAATACCTATTTTAATATTCTTTATGGTAAGTATATTAAGTATAAAAAGTGCATCTATTTATACGTCTAAATCACTAGGAAACTTAGTCTTTAAACAAGTAACTTGGTATATAATTGGAATACTACTAGTACTAATAATATTAAAACTAAAAAATAAAACTCTTTATAAAATATCAAATATACTTTATGTAATAGAAAACATAATTTTACTTTATCTATTAATATTCGGAAAAGAAATAAATGGTAGTAAATGTTGGTTAGTAATACCAGGTATAGGCAACATACAACCAAGTGAATTTATGAAAATAAACCTAATGTTAACCCTATCTATAATAATAGATAAATATCATAAAAATAATAATCACACCTTAAAGGATGAATTTATATTACTAATAAAAACACTTCTTGTAACACTTATACCATCTATTTTAACATTTCTTGAACCAGATACAGGTTCAGTAATAATGTACTTAATTATTTATTTTAGTATGATACTAACATCAAATATAAATCCAAAATGGTTTATAGCACTTTCAATATCGTTTATATCAATAATAGGTTCTATAATATATTTATACTTTTTTAAACAAAAACTTTTTATTAATATATTTCATACACAAATGTTTTATAGATTAGATAGACTTTTCAATTGGAAAAATGGTAGTGGAATGCAACTAGAAAACGCTTTATCAAGTATAGGTAGTAGTGGTGTATTTGGATACGGGTTTAAAAAAACACCTTTATATTTTCCAGAATCATCAACAGACTTTATATTTGCAGTATTCTCTTCTAACTTTGGTTTTATAATTTCTATAGTTTTAATATTAACAATATTATATTTTGATATATATATTATAAACTTAGCTAAAAGAACTAATAATTATAAGAATAAATTTATGCTTATAGGAATAAGTAGCTGTCTAATATTCCAACACATACAGAATATAGGTATGACATTAGGCTTACTTCCTATCACAGGAATTACTCTACCATTCATAAGTTATGGAGGAAGTTCTCTTCTTTCATACATGATAATGCTTGGAATAATTATAAATATAACAAGGGAAAAAAACTTAAAATTTTTGAACTAAAAAAGATTGGAAATTCCAATCTTTTAAACTTCTTGTATAACTGTAATAATCATAGGATTAAGTTCTGTTTTTTCATAGAAGAAATGACCAAGTTTATCTCTTACATCATTTTTAATCTTACTATAATCAACTCTCTTTGTTCCTTCTTTTACATTCTCATTAATAACTTCCATAGAAATAAGTCTAGTTTCTTCAAGAAGTTCTTGATTTTCTTTAACAAAGATAAAACCACGAGTAAGTATTTCAGGACCACCTACAAGTTTTTTAGTTTGTTTATCCAATGTAGCACTAATAATAACGATACCACTAGTACCAAGCATTTCTCTATCCTTTAAAACTAAATTACCTACATCCTCACCATTATTACCATCGATAGATATTTCCCCTATTTTAACCCTATCAAAACAATCAAGATTCAAATTACCATTTATGAATTCACAAACTTCACCATTTTGTTTAAGTATTAAATTTTCTTTTGGAATACCAACTGATTCAGCTATTTTAGCATTAGCAAGCATATAACGATACTCACCTTTTACTGGGAAATAATACTTAGGATTCATTAAATTAATCATTAACATATGATCTTCTTGTGATGCATGATGTAAAAGATGTTTACTACTAGATAAATTAACGGCATCAGCACCAAGCATAGCAACTTCATCCATTATTTCAGCAGTAATCTTTTCTATACCATCATAAGTAGGTTCAGTAATAAATATAGTATCATTTTCTTTTATCTTAATATATTTATCAAAACCATTAATTATCCTTTTTAAATTAGCAAAAGGTTTTTCTTTCTCATCTGAAATTAATATAATTGCATTCTTATCATTTAAGTTACTTAAATCACCAATTATATTCTTATTTAACTTAATATATCCATTATTACTTGCATAATTAAACACTTCCTGTAATTGTTTTCCCATTATAACAAGTTTGCGATGAGTAACACTTGCCTCATCTATTATTTCCTGCATTCTATAAAAATGTGCTGGAAAAATAGTAGCAATTATTCTATCATTACTCTTTTCTATTACTTCTCTAATAAATTGTGAAGCTCTATTATATGGACTAGTATGTCCCTCTCTTTCCGCATAAAATGATTCAGATAAAAGACAAAGTACACCTTGTTTACCAACATAAGCAAGTTTACCTATATCTGTTTTATAAGGTCCAGTTGCAGTTGAATCAAATACATAATCACCAGTATAAACTATAGCTCCATCTTTAGTATATAAAACATATAAAAGAGCATCTGGTATAGAATGTGTTACACTAATTGGAAACATAGTAAGCTTACCAAAATTAATTTTAACATGAGGTTTAATCTCAATTAAATTATAATTATCAGCATTTTCTCCTATATCTCTTCTAACCATTTCTAATGTAAGTTTAGCACCAAAAACTTTTGTTTTAGGTAAAACTCTTAAAATATCAGTAACAGCTCCCATATTAGCTTCATGCCCATGACTTAAAAATATACCAACAATATTTTTAGAGTTTTTAACTAAATAATCAAAATTAGGAATAATATAATCTATACCTAAATTATGATCATTATCATATTTTAAACCTGCATCAAAAACGAATATTTTTTTATCTACTTCTACTACGTATAAGTTTTTACCATTTTCATTTAGTCCACCAAGACCAAATATTCTAATTTTACTCATAATTAACTTCCTTTCTTAATATTTTAATTTATACTTTAAGAATAATCAAAAAAAGAACACAATATTCCCATATAGAAATATCATTATCTTATAAATTTTACCCGTCAAAAAAATTTTTTATATTAATTAATTCCTAAAAGTAAATAACACAGAGATTATACCACTAATGAACTAATTTGTCCAGTGCAGTTTTTGCAGCTTCTTGTTCTGCCTCTTTTTTACTTTTTGCAGTTCCTTCACCAAATTTAATACCATCTACCCTAACTTCAAATGTAAATGTTTTATCATGTGCAGGTCCTTCTTCATTTAAAAGCACATACTCAACACTTTTCCTATGAGATTGTACTGCTTCCTGTAAAGCAGATTTATAGTCACTAAAGAATGTTTCTTTCTTTTCTATATATGGAACAATTATAGAAAGAGCAACCCTTCTTGCAGTGGCATAACCTAAATCTACATATATAGCACCAAGTAAAGCTTCAAATATATCTGCAACTATTGCTTTAGTATATCTTTTTTCTTCATTTTGTTCTCCATGACCTAATTTCATATACTCAGTAAGTCCTAAATCAGTAGAATAAGTAAACAAAGCATTTTCACACACATAACTAGCTCTAAACTTAGTCATATTTCCCTCATCTACTGTTAAATTAGAATATAAATAATCTGCAACTACTAAATCAACAACAGCATCACCTAAAAACTCTAATCTCTCATAATCCTCTTTTCTCTTATGCTCATTTACATAACTTGAATGAGAAAAAGCATTTTCATACAGTCTTATATCTTTAGGTTTTATTTTTAATTTTTTAAATAAATTATCCACTATAAATCACCACATACATTATATATCATTTTTAATATTATGAAAAGATTTAAATAATTTTATTGAAAGTAAAGCAATTTTTTAGTAAAATAATAACATGGAGGATTTATGAAAAAGGTTTTGATATTTTTAATTAATTGTTATCAAAAGATACCAGGGCCTTGGCATAATTCTTGTAGATATACACCTACCTGCTCCGAATATTCAAAGATTGCCATTGAAAGATTCGGAGCTTTTAAAGGTTCTTTTCTTTCTATAAAAAGAATACTTAGGTGTAATCCTTGGGGAGGACATGGTTATGATCCAGTCCCTATAAAGAAAGGAAGTAAAAAATGAAAAAGAAAATTTTATTATGTTTATTAACCATTACTATTTTATTAAGTACTACAGGATGTAAAAAAGATAATATGGAAGATATTGATATAGTTGTAACAAACTATCCAAATGAATATATATTAACAAGCATTTATGGAGAACATGCAAATATAAATTCTGTATATCCTGATGGTGTAAATGTAAACAACTATAAAGTAACATCAAAAAGAAAAAAAGATTTAAGTAAAGATGATTTATTTATTTACACAGGATTAATTGAAAGAGAAAGAATACTAGCTGTTGACTTACTTGATATTAATAATGATTTAAAAATTATTGATACTTCATATGTACTTGAAATTGAAAATAGTGAGGAAGAATTGTGGCTTAATCCATCATATCTTCTAATGATGGCTAAAAACATTGAAATGGGTTTAAATGAATATATATCTAGTAATTATTTAAAAAAAGAAATTGATGATAATTATGAAAAACTAAAAGTTAATTTATCTGAACTTGATGCAGATTATAGACTTAGTATAGAAAATGCAAAAAGTAAAAGAATAGTTGTAAATAGTAATGAATTAAAATACTTAGAAAAGTTTGGTTTAGAAGTAATAGTACTTGATGATAAAGCACTTGATAAAACTTATAGTGAAGTTGAAAAATATATAAAGAATGATGAAGTTAAATATATATATAAGTTTAAGGATGAAAAAAATAGTGAAAAAGTTGATAATCTAGTATCAAATAATGATGGAGTGGAAGTTGTAGAACTTCATAAAATAAATAATATAACTGATAAAGAACGTGAAGATAAACAAGACTATATTTCTTTAATGAAAGACAACTTGGAATTAATTAAGCAAGCAATATATTAATTAAGAATTAATTAAAAACTCGTTTCAAACAAAAAGAAACGAGCTTTTTTTATATGAAAATTAAATCAAAAATTAAAGAAAATTAAAAGGATTATAATCAAATTACAGATTACAATTCTAAAATTTAATACAATATTTAAAGCAAATTAATCACTTATAAAATTTAAAACTAAAGACAAAAATTTTTTTATTTTTTTATTCATAACTACACTACTCCTATCTTTACTATTATTATAAGTATAACATAATCTTAACAAAAAAAGGAAATACTGTTTATAGTATTTCCAAATATCTAAATATTATTCACATTTAGCTCCAGTAGATTCGTATAATTTCTTAGCTCCTTCTAATGTAAACTTATTATTCTTATTAATATAATCTTTCATAGCACCATTATCTTTAATGAATTTTTTCATATTTAGTTTTTCATAATTAATTATAGTTTTAGAAACTAACTTTTTATTTTTAACTTTTATATTATAAGTATATCCACCATATAAAGATTTATTTATACTAAATTGCCCATCTAATTGATTTTTAAAATCACTTAATATTTTTTTATCTTTTGATATAATAGTTTGATTAATATTAACACTTTCAACTATATTTTTTCTAGAATTAATAATATATTTAGTTTTAATTGTATAATTAATTTGTTTACTAGAAGATGTACAAGTAGTAATTACTTGTTTTCCTTTGCACCCAGTTAAAAATAGACATAATACAATTATAATAGATAAAGTAATATTTCTCTTCATAATCCACCTCTAAATACATTATAACCAAATATATTTTTTTTATCAATAAATTAAAAGATGCCATTTATTAGACATCTAATTAATTACTTTTTTATATTTCTTATCATACTATACTCATGTATAGTATTACTTGTTTTATTATCTTTTAAATTAATATTAGTTATTCTTTTTTTATCATCACCTATAGTACTTTTATCTACTATTTGAAGTATACCATTATATATTTCTAAATTAGATAATTGATTATATCTAATATTATAAATTGAATTTGAAGTAGTACCATCATACATATAAACACCTTTATTATCAAAATAATAATATGTTTTATCATATATTTTTAATCCATTAGCATTCTTAACTATTTCTCCACTTTCAAAACTATCTGTATTCATACCAAAAAAATTATATGTATTATCACTATTTTTATTAGAGTATACAAGTACCCCATCACAGACAAATAATGGATAATCACTAGAAATACCATTAGCTATTTCTTTAATTTCACCATCTTCTTCTGAAACTTTAAATAGTTTATTATCACCAGTAAAAAATAAAGTATTATCATCATACGTCATATTAGAATTCTTCAAAGAATTAAATTGATAAATATTAACTTGATTAGTCTCATTTTCATCATCTGAATAATTAAATCCACTAATAGCGCAACTAGAATTATTAAAGTAAATTATATTATCAGTAACAATCAAATTAGTTGATTTACCTATTGTACCATCTTTACAACTTACTTTTTCATAGCTATATTCTTTCTTTAATTCATAAACTCCATTCCCGTCTGTAAGAGAAATAACACTAATATTATTATCAAAAAGTAAATAAAGTTTTTTATCAAAATAAGTGTAATCTAAAAACTCCCCATAATTGCCAGTACCCTGACTTAAATTATATACTTTTTTATTTTCTTTATCTTTTCTTAAAGCAACTATGTATTCTTTCTCACGTGCAAATCCATATGTATCATCAAGTTCACTATTTAAATTTACTATATTTTGAGTACTTTCTTGAGTGTTTTTATCTTTCTTACTACTACTAACAAATTTAGTTATTACTACTGCTAAAACAATGACTACTATAATAATAACAAAAACTACTAATAATGGGGCAATATTTAAGTTTAACTTAAAACTTTTCTTATCATCTTCTTCAGTTTTAAAATCATCATCCATAATAAATTCTCCTATTCTATACTTTGATTTTATCACACAAAAATATTTTTTTATAGTACAAAGTATTATATTTTTTTAATTTTTAAAACTTTACTTATATAACATTCAGGGCACATAGCCTCATATGAAGAATCTATACCATCTATTGAAACTTCCTCTCCTTCACATGTATAAGTATTATTAACTATTCTTACATTAAATTTAGCTTTTTTTGAACACTGACATATTGTAACTAATTCTTTTATTTCATCAGCTTTTTCTATTAATGCTTTACTTCCCTGAAATAATTCTCCTAAAAAATTAGTTTTAAGCCCATAAGTAATTACAGGTATATCATATAATTTAGATATTAACCATAATTCTTTAACCTGTTCTTTATTTAAAAATTGTGATTCATCTACTACAATACTATCTACATTTTCTAAATCTACTTTATCAGAAATTTTATCATTTTCACCAATAAGTACATCTACTTTTCTAGAAGCACCAATCCTAGATACTACTTTATCATCACCTTTTTTATCTATTTTAGGTTTTATAAGAATAACCTTATATCCATTTTTTTCATAATTATAAACGACTTGTAATAATTCAGTAGTTTTTCCACATCCCATAGCACCATATTTAAAATATAATTTTCCCATATATTATCACCAACACTATTATAACAAAAACAGATGAACATTTGCTCACCTGTTACATAATATTTACACTAAATATTTATCTTAAAATCTTTATAATCTTTTGGAACTAAACATACTATAGAATTATTAGAAATATCTATAGAATCACTTACTTTAATCATTTCATCATATTTCAATTTTCTTAAAACATCTATTTTATTATCAATTATTTTATTATAATTAATTAAATCAGAGTATAAACTAGAAACTACAGAGTCAATATAACAAGTAGCTTTAATTCTATTAGAAATACTAACTTTAATAGCTCTACTAAATTCATCCTGATTTAATATTTTCTTTCTATTCTTTAAAGTTTCATCAACGAATTCTAACAATTCATTAATCTTTTTACTTTCAAAGACTAGATTAATAACTACATATTCTCCTATAAAATCAAAATCAAAATAATAATTAGCAAAAAGCTCCTCTTGTAATGCTTTCTCATTAAATAAGGAAGTACTACCAAATAATGATTTTAAAATTATATTTAAATAGTTATCTAAAATAAATTCATCTTCTATTCCTAAATCCTTTATTTTAAGTTTTAAATTATAACTTACTTTAGGAACTTCTACATTAAAGTATTTTACTTCTCTTTTCTTAAATACTTTATATTGTTCAGATACTTCTTTTACTTTAGGTAATTCCTTATATTTATTTTCTCTAGTTTTAAAGCTATCTTTTAAAATATCAAGTGTTCTATATACATCTATATTTCCTACTATAAGGATAAACATATTTTTAGGGGAGTAAAAGTTTTCATAACAAAGATATAAATCTTCTTTTTTTATACTTACTACATCTTCTACTTCTCCACCTATATCTATTCTATGATTATCTTGATTAAATACACTTTTACGAGATAAATCATCAAGCACACTTTCCGGATCATCTTTATACATATTTAACTCTTCTATTATTATTCCTTTTTCCTTTTCTACATTTTGCTCTGTAAAATAAGGTGTATTAACAAAGTTAATTAAATATTTTAAATTTTCTTCGTAATTAGTAGTTCCAGAACATATATATCTTGTATTTTCAAAACCAGTAGATGCATTTACATAAGATCCGCTTTTACTAAAAAACTCAAATGGATTTTCACCATTTTCTTGTTCAAACATTTTATGCTCTAGAAAATGAGCAACTCCATTAGGTACTTTTTCATACTTTTTAAACCCATATGGCATAAACTCTGTAGTAGTAGATCCATATTTAGTAGCATAAGTAATAAAATATCTATTCTTATCTTCAAATGGAACTAAATATATTTCAAGACCATTATCAAGTGTTTCTGTATAAACAGAAACATCTAATTTACTAAGCTCAATTTTCTTCATCTTTCTCCCCCTCTAATAAATAAATTGTATTAAGATGAACCTTCTTAGAAACTCTAATTATATCTTCTTTAGTTACTTCCATCATCTTCTTTTTTCTAATATCAACTGGATCTACACCAATTAAATCAATCATATAATAACAATCTATTAAATCATCTTGACTCTCCTCAAGTTCATCAATAGAAGATATATACATCATCTTTGCATTTTCTATATCTACCTCATCAATATTCCCTTTTTTAATAGAAAGAAGTTCTTTTTTAGTAAGTTTAACTACTTCATCATAGTTTTCCTTACTAATTCCCGCTCTAACCATCAATAAATTATCAAGTTTATTAACTGTAGAATAAATATAATAACAAAGAGAATTTTTCTCCCTAACATTTCTAAATAATTTAGAATTAGTACCCCCTCCTAAAATAATACTAAATAGTGTTAATGGATAATTTCTTTCATAATCTTCTAATTTATTTAAAGAAAAACCAATAGCAAGTTTAGATTGATTAGTATCTATTTTTTCTTTTACTACTTTTACACTATTTCTTTTAAATTCATCTATTCTAGCTGGAAGTCCTGATTTTTTAAATATTTTAACTGGAAAATATCTTTTAATTAATTCTTCTATCTCATTAAAATCTATATTTCCTATAACAAATATATCCATAATATCATTATTTAATATTTTTTCATAATATGAAACTAAGTTACTAGGAGTAATCTTTTCTAAATCTTCTTTATATCCATAACTTCTATATGAAAGAGGACTAGAGGAGTCTATTTCTTCTAACAATCTTATTGTGCTATAATATGCTGTATCTTCTTTTATACCTTCAAAATTTGTAGCAACTCTTTTTCTAATAGTATCAAAATATACTGTATCAAACTTTCCATTTTCTATATTTGGTTTATAGATTGAATCACTAAATAATTTAATACTTTTTTCTAAATTACCTTCTTCTGTATATTTATCTTCTAAAGTATTTAAAGTAAAGTTTAAACAATTATAGTTACCAAATCTAGTTGTAGAACTACTTATAGAAGCGCTATAAAGGTCTTCTTTTTTTATTAAGAATTCTCTTTTTGTTTTATATTCTGCATTTGAAGTTGCTAATATACTACTTAAAAAATTACGCATAGTAATTTCTTCTTTTTTTACAGGAGCTAAGAAAAAAACTTTAACCCTAATTGTTTTAAATTTATTTGTTTTAATCATATGAAGCTTATAACTTCCTAATTTTTTCTCTCTGTATTCCATTAAATCGCCTCTATTCTATATTTAATATTTACCAAAATATTTTTTTTATTCTACTTCTATTGCAGTATCTAAAGCAAGTTCAACCATTTTAGTAAATGAATTTTGTCTTTCCTCACTAGTTGTTTCTTGATGCGTAATAACATTATCAGAAACCGTTAATATACAAGATGCATCTTTCCCCATTTTTTTAGCATTTAAGAAAAGTGCAAAACTTTCCATCTCAACACCTAAACATTTATATTTATTATAAAGCATATTTGGATTTTCTATTTCATTATAAAATACATCAGTACAATATATATTACCATATAAAATATCAAAATCATCTTTTTTTGCTACTTCTAATATTTTTTGATTTAATTCATTACTACTGTTTGCAAATGGAACATTTTCTCCATTTAAAATATCATCATATGCAGAATTAGAATAACTTTTATCCACAAGTATTAAACTATATAAACCTATTTTATCTGAATAAGCACCACAACTACCTATTCTAATAATTTTATCTACATCATAAAATTTATACAATTCATAAGAATAAATACCTATACTCGGATTACCCATACCAGATGAAAAAACAGTTACTCTTTTACCTTTATATTCACCTGTATAAGCAAGTATATTACGTACTTTATTTACTACTTTATAATTTTTCAAATACTTTTCAGCAATCATTTTAGCTCTTAACGGATCTCCTGGCATTAATACTACCTTTGCTATATCTTCTTTATTTGCCTCAATATGTGGTGTTGGCATAATATCACACTCCCTCTCAATAATATTTTAACATATAAAAACTCAAAAAAAAACTACTGTTTGAAACAGTAGTTAATTTATTTCTTCAACTAACAACATACCATGAAAATGCATATCATTTTCTGTTGCTATAGTATTCTTAGATATCCAAAAACGAACAGTATAATTTTCTTCTGATTGCGGAGATACTACACCTGTATCTAAAACTCTATCTTCTAGATCATCTAAATTATAAATTTTACTAACTTCACCAGAAATATGAATACCTACTTTAATTATATTATCTGGAATTTTATTTTCCAAACATGAATCTTTTTTATAAGCTTCTTTATCATCTTTTAAAACAACTCTATACTTAACTTTAGTACCAGTATTATTCTTTATAGTAAACTTATATGCATTACTAGAAAGTCCAACTGCATCAGTTACAGGTATTACTTTAGTTATCTTAACATTTTCACCTTGCTTACCATGATAAGTAACAGTAAGTGCAGGAAATGAACTAATTTTATCCCTAGTACTTTGAAATTTATAATATATTTTATAAGTAGAAAAAACAGCAAGTCCCAATATTAAAAATATAAATATAAATGACTTAATTAACATTTTATTTCTTGCTTTTTTATATAACTGATAATTCATAATATCAACCTCTCAAAAACATTATACAACATTAATTAAAAGTAAACAATTAAAAGAAAAAATACTTACATAAAAATGTAAAGTATTTTATAAACTTCTTTTAACTGTTTCTTCAACAACCCTTTTTATATCATTTTCATTAAAAGGTTTTCTAAGTACTTCTACGATTGGATAATCATATGCTTTAGCAACTAAATCATTAGAACCAACACCAGTAATTATTGATACTGGTATTTTATCAAATAAATTATTATTTCTGAAGAAATCAAGAACTTGAAATCCATTTACATTAGGCATATTTAAATCTAAAAGTACGCCTACCAATTTATTAGAAACACCTTGTTTTATTATATCAATAGCTTCTTTACCATCATTAGCTTGTAAAACATCATATTTATCATTAAATAATTTATTAATAAAATTTTTTATTACCTCAGAATCATCTACAACAAGAATAGTTTTATCTTTAGGTGTTACATCTACTAACTTAACTTCTACTTTTACATCTTCCTCATTTAATTGTCCCAAATAAACTTTAGTAATATTAATAGCTCTATTAGTCTCTTCTTCAAGTTCATCATAATGTGAACTAATATAAAACATATCATTAGCTTTACTCTTCATTTCTTGATCAAGTGCCATTTCAGCTAATTTATCAAATCCAAAATATTTAGCATCGCTTTTTAATGCGTGTACTTGTATTGAATAATTAGACATATCACCTTTTTCTTTATATTCTTTTAATAAACGAATTTTTTCTTCAGCATCAGTCAAAAAATCAACAATACTTTGATTATATGTTTCAATATCTCCAAATAAATCTAAACTTGCTTGAACATTCACTCCATTTTCAATTAAATAATTTTGATTTTTCATATTATCACCTTTTCTTAACCATTACTTTATTGGTTTTATTATTATTATTTATAAAAGTAGTTTCTTTATCCATTCTTAATATAGATTCATTTAAGAAAACATCTTCTATTTTATTTTCAGATTTTTTTTCTATCGATTTTTGTTCTTCTCTAATATTCTCTTTCTGTTCTATTAATTCTAATATATCCATAACCTAACCTCTACAATAAATTATAGTTTTTTTTTAATGATTTATCAAGTATTAAAGTATTATAAATATCTATTAAGTATCTTATCAAGTTCATTCTTATCTATTGGCTTAGATATATAATCATCAAACCCATTAGATAAATAGTATTCTCTCATACCATTAAGTGCATTAGCTGTTAACGCGATAGTCGGAGTATTATACTTCTCAAATTCTTTTAATTTTTTTAACGTTTCAACACCATTCATATTAGGCATCATATCATCTAGAAGTACTAAATCATAAACAATACCTTCTTTTATTTTATTAATGCACTCTTCACCACTAGAAACTAAATCTATTACAAAATTATAATTTTCTAGTAATCTACTAGCAACCTTTAAGTTTAACTCATTATCATCTACTATAAGTATTCTTTTTGATTTACTATAGCCATCTAATAATTCTATATCATCATTATACTCAAGTGTATCTTTACCACCTACAATAAGTTGATCAAGTGCAACTATGAACTTACTTCCTTTACCATATTCACTCGAACATACAATAGTACCACCCATCAAATCAAGAAGTTTTTTACTAATGACAAGACCAAGTCCTGTTCCCTCAAAACTTTTATTTACTTCTGGCTTTGTATACTTAGTAAAAATATTATCAAGTTTTTCTTTTTCAATACCACAACCAGTATCTTCTACAATAAATATAAGTCTACATACTCCATCACGTACAATAGTATCAACAGTAAATTCAATATACCCTTTATCTGTGTACTTAGCAGCATTTATAAGTAAGTTTAAAACTATCTGCTTAATTCTAACATAATCTCCATATAAAATTGTAGGTAAATTATTACTTATATTTACTTTAAATTCTACTGGCTTAGAACCTATTCTAGCATTAGCAAGTAATATAATTTCATTTATTACTTTTTCTGGTTCATATTCTTTCTTAATTATTTCAAGATTATTTGATTCTATATTAGATATATCAAGTATACTATTAATTATTTCCAAAAGTGAAGTTGAAGCAACTAATATATCATTGATATCTTCTCTTGCTTTTTCTTTAATTCCCTCTTCTAAAGATAATGCTTGAGAAAAACCAGTAATAGCATTTAAAGGAGTTCTTATTTCATGACTCATACTAGCAAAAAACTCATCTTTCAAAGTACTAGCTTTTTGTGCTTCTATTTTTGCTATATTTAATTCTTCAATTGTTTCTATATCAGGATTAGAGGTAGTAAAATACATTAAAAAAGTAATAAAAGATTGTATAGAAGTAACAATTAATAATTGAGGATAAAAAAGTTGTAAAGCAAGAAGAATTGGGAAAATAATTATGTAAACTACAAGTGGTAAACATTTTATTTTCTTCATACCTTTTATATTTTTTAAAGATATATATATACAAACAATTACATAAATAACTCCAACCATATATGTTAAAGTAACTCCTAGTCCATATGAATATATATGATTATTCTTATTATAGTATTCTATAGGAAGTATCAAAATAGCCGCACTAATAATAAAGAAAAATGCTAAAAATACACTAAATATTCTTTTTTGTTTACTTTCTATTTTACCATAATCAGTTTTACCTCTAATACATATAGAAAATATATAAGTAGTAAACATTGTACCCCAAAAAACTAAATATATAAGATAAAGTCTACTTACAACATAATTTAAAACATATAGTTTATCTATATTTATAATTGTATAAATACTAAAAACATCAAGTAAAAGACCTATAATATTAGAAACCATCATATAAATATAAATCTTATTCTCAAACGTTATTAACCTCTTCTTAGAAAAATAAATAATTAAAAGCATAACCATATAGAAAAAACTACATATCTGAAAATAAATATTATTAACTATCATACTATCCAAACTCCTATTATAAAAATAATTATATCATAAAAAAAGACAAATATATTAATTTGTCTAAAATTTATTCTTAATATTTTCTTTTACTAAAGTTTTAACCTTTTCCCTAAGTTTAAAATTAACATCAGCTATATCATCATTTTCTGATACTTTAAAGCCCTTCCCAAATCTAATTACAAGATTATCACCAATTTTATCATAAATACCATTGATAGCAAAAGGAACTATAGTTGCTCCAGTCTCTTTGGCAATTTCTACTGCCTTAGTACTAAATGGAAGAAGTAAAGAATCATCATAATTATCATTATTAATGATACCTCTATCAACTAATTCTAAAAGTGAAGTTTTAGCATGCAAAACAGCTATTTTATATTCACCTAAATTAATTACTCCAGATTTATATAAACTCTCTAAATATTCTATTTGTGATAAAAGTGTATTCTTATCAACTAATTCTTTAAACTCATTAAAAGGCACCTTACAATCCTTTTTCTTATAAAGTTCATATAATTCTGCTTCAGTAAGTATATTCCTTTCACCTTCAGGAAAAAAGCAAGTACAACCACCATAGTCTAAATAATATTTCATTGACGACTCTAAATCATCATCATTAACTGAAATCATTCCCATCATTTTTAAAAGTGATTTTGATCCTTCATCATATGAGTCTTTATCTAAAAGAAAATGAATAGTTCTTTTAGTAGAAGAAATTAAAACAAATGGATCCAACTCACTTATATGATTACCACATAAAATAATAGGACCATCACTTGGTATATTATCTTTATCAACAATTTTCTGATTATATTTATTTTTAAAAACAGGATTACCAAGTACTCTAGTAACTTGATATAAAAAACTATTTGACATATTTAACTACCATTATAAATATTACCCTCTCTACTTTTTTAAAGCGACTAAGAATTATTATACTAATAAAGAAAAAAAAAGCAAGAAAAAAAGAATCAAGAACAACTTGATTCTAATATATAACTATTTTCCTACTTTTTCTACTAAATATTTATAAAATTCATCTTTAACATCATCTCTATCAAGAGCAAAATCAACATTGGCTTTTAAATATCCTAATTGATTACCTATATCAAAGTATTTTCCATCAAACTTACATGCATAGAAATCTTGTTTTTGCATAAGTGCAAGCATTGCATCAGAAAATTGATATTCATTTCCAGCTCCTCTTTCTAAATGATCAAGTTCATCAAATATTTCAGGTTTAACTATATATCTACCAAGTCCTGCATCATTACTTGGAGCTTCATCAACAGATGGTTTTTCAACAAGTCTTTTAATTTTACCTGTTTCTTCATCAGCATATTCAACAATACCATATTTATAAACTATATTATGATCAACTTCTTGAACACCAATTACATTACAATCTTTTTCTTCATATATATCTATTAATTGTTTTAAAACTGGTACATCTGACTTAATAATATCATCACCATACATAACTGCAAATGGCTCATCACCAACAAATGATTTTGCAAGTCTAATAGCATGTCCACTACCATTAGGTTCACCTTGTCTAATAAAAGTAAACTTAGCTAAATTAGAAATATTCTCTATTAATTCTAATTTATCGTTTTTACCACTTTTAGCAAGTCTTGACTCAAGTTCATAACTCTTATCAAAATGATCAATCACTGAGTTCTTATAAGGACTAGTAATTAAAAGAATTTCCTCTATTCCAGAAGCAACTGCTTCTTCAATAATATATTGAATAGTTGGTTTATCAATTATTGGAAGCATCTCTTTAGGAGTTGCTTTTGTAGCTGGTAAAAATCTTGTACCCATACCAGCAACAGGTATAACACATTTTCTAATTTTTTTCATTTTTTCACCTCTAGTGTTCTAAGTATATCATTTATCTAAAAATATTTAAAGAAAAAACTATTTCAAAATAAATTTTTTAGGATCATCAATAGTATCATCGTTAATAATAACTTTACTATAAATTGGAGATGATGTTTGAAGTTTAAAGTTAACCTGACTCAAAGCTTGATTAACAACTTGATCAACACCTCTAAATCCTGTTTTTCTTTTTAATGCATCACCAATCAATCTATTAATAAATGATTCAGTAAAAACTAAATTAACTCCATAGTTTTGTAAATAAAAATCTTGTTTTACCTTAGTAGGAGAGCTCTCACTTTCAAATAATTGTTTTCTAATCATTTCTTCTGTTACATCATTATACTCAACAAACAAATTAAATCTTCCTAAAAGTTCAGGTATCATTCCACAATTCTTAACAAGTTTTTCAATTGTTATTTTTTCTTTATTTTCATTTTTTTGAAATCCAACCGTAGTATCTTTGGCTCTTAATGTCTCAAAAGCACCACAAGCAGCAATACTCATCATACTAGTATCAATAACTACTTTTTCCATTTCTGCTTTATCCATATTTACAACATATTTTTGTCCTTCAATAAATTTAAGTAATGCTTGTTGTACACCTATTTCACTTACATTAGCACCTTTATCACCAATTTTATCTATTTCATCAAATACAACAACTGCATTCTCAGTCATTTCTAAATCTCTATCACAAAGTAAATATAAATCTTTTAATACATCATCTATCATTTTTCCTTCATAACCACTTTGAACAAGTTGATTACAATCTACAATAATAACAGGAATATCAAGTCCTTTATGAATTAGTTTAAAAAGATAACTCTTACCAGAGCCAGTACCTCCTATTATAAAAGGTCTAATTAATTGTTCTGGACTTTCTGCATATATATTATTAACTATTGCACCTAAAACTGTACTAACAGAATCATCCTGTCCTACCATTCTACTAGTAATATAAGAATAAGCATCCATAGTAGTATCTCTTATTAATAAAAGTTCTTGCTTTTTCTCATCTTCAGAAAGAAAATCAACTTCTTTTGTTTCCTTTTTTTTCTCTTCTTGTAACTCAACTTTCTCACTCTTTGAATTTACACTCTTATCATTGATAATACTAGATAATGCAACCATAACACTTAAATCAGTATTTTTTCTTTTTTTATTAATTCTTTCAAGAGCATCTATTTTATCTATTAAAATTTGAACTTTTTCTGAAGAATTAGGATTACTAAGTAAATCAACTAATTGTTGTTTATTTAAAGTAACACTACCTTTCCCATCTTTTGTATTAAAAGTAGCATTCTCATTTATTGATTCTAATTTTTCATTTGTAAGTTCAAATAAATTAATAGCGTTATTCTTATCATCAACTTTTCCAATTAAAATATTATTTTTAAGTTCATCATAAAATTTTGATAAAGCAGTTTCAGGATCACCACTTTTCATCATATTCATAATATCATTAAGTGAAGAATCATAGTAATATGTAAAAGTCTGATTAGTACCAAACATAGTATAATTATCACAAGAATAATAAATATTACCATATATATCTATAAAAGACTTATCACTCGTATCATAATAACCTTCAACACATTGACATGGAAAAAACACATAACGTCCATCACTAGCAATTTCTCTTCTATAAAGAATTGCATACATATTTTCTTTAATATTATCTCTTTGTTTCATAACATCACCTATGTCTCACTATTATATATTAATAGAAAAAGTAAAACAAGAAAAAAGATAGAAATTTATTCTATCTACATATACTCTTTTAATTTTTCAAGTTCTTCTTGTTGAAATTTTAAAAAATCTTTAGCAAGTTTCAATATATCTTTATCCACTCTATCTTTATAATTATTTATCTTAGTTTCCATATCAACAATTCCCATAGTAATACCCTCAGTAAGCATATGAGCTATACTTGAATCACTATTATCACTATTTACTTCATGACTAATTCCCATAGAAGACATAATCTTAGAAGTAAGTTTATTACCTTCAACATCATAATCGTATTTACCAATTAAATCTTCACTTTCTTCTTTAAAATTTTCATAAGAATCAAGTTCTTCTTTAGCAAGTCCTTTTATCTTATTATCCTTCTTTTCTAATTTTTTTAAAAGTTCATTTATAGTAAATACTCCCATTTCAGAATTTTTATAAACATACTGAAGTAATTCTACATTTTCATCCATAATATCCCTCCAAAATTATTATGATTAAAAAAATATAATTTATACTTAATCATAAATATTTTTTTAACTTATAAAATATTATAGGTGATAATATATGAATAAAAGCTTTGATAAGATTCTTTTTATTACTGTAATTAGTTTAATTATCTTTGGAATTTTAATGATTTACTCTTCTTCAAGTATTTGGGCAAATTATAAATTTAATGATAGTTTACATTTTGTTAAACAACAAAGTTTATTTGCTTTAATAGGATTAGGATTAATGATAATTATATCAAAAATAGATTATAAATTTTATTATAAAAAATCGAATTTAATTCTAGGAATATGTTTAATTCTTTTAATATTAGTTTTAATACCTGGTATTGGTAGTGTTAGAAATGGAAGTCGTAGTTGGTTTGGAATAGGTCCATTTGGTGTTCAACCAAGTGAAGCAGCTAAACTTGGTCTAATTATTTTTACAAGTAAATATTTAAATAATAGTAATAAATTTTTAAAAAGTTATAAACATGGAGTATTTCCTATTCTATTTGTAGTATTAATATTCTTTGGACTTATTATGCTACAACCTGATATGGGAACAGGAGTAATACTTTTTATTTCAATAGTAGCTCTACTCTTTATTTCAGGTGTAAATATGAAATTTTTCTTCATACTAGGAGGCCTTGGATTATTTGGAGTAATTGGTCTTGTAATAATAGCTCCTTACAGAATGGATAGAATCACGTCTTTTGTTAATCCATGGAAAGATTCATTAGGAACAGGATTCCAAATAATACAAAGTCTATATGCTATAGGACCAGGTGGACTTTTAGGTAGAGGTTATGGAAACAGTATACAAAAGCATTTTTATTTACCTGAGCCACAAACTGATTTTATATTTTCTATTATTACAGAAGAATTTGGAATAGTAGGAGCTCTAATAGTAATTAGTTTATTTATTATACTACTTTATAGAGGAATTAAAATAAGTTTAAATACTAATGATAAATTCTCCAAATATTTATCTTTTGGTATGACTTTTCAAATAATATTTCAAGCATGTTTAAACCTAATGGTAGTTTCAGGTATGATACCAGTCACAGGAGTAACACTTCCATTTTTATCTTATGGAGGTTCATCTCTTTTAGTAAGTATGTCATCTATAGGAATAATTTTAAATATTTCAAGAAGTTCTAATTGATATATTTTTTATGAATGCTTAGCAAATAATATTGAAAAGAAAAACACAAAATCAAACCAAAAATTTAGTTATTTACACTTTTATATACTTTAATAATTAAAAATAAGTATTTTTTAATAAATATATGATATTATATATTTATATAATAAGAGGGAGAAGTATTATGAAATGTAAAAAATGTGGAAATATAATAAATGAAAATAATAAGTTTTGCCCTATATGTGGCGAAGCAAATGTAGCACAAACTGCTCCAGTTATGGAATCTACACCACCAACAGCACCTCAACAAGTTGCTCCAACAAACAAAAAAAATAATATTATTATATTTATAATAATAGGTGCAATAATTGGATTAATCATAATAAGTTTAGTCGTAGTTATCAGTATTAAAATGTTATATGATAGAAAAGATAATTCAAGTAATAATGATTATAAAACACCAATAACAAATAATGATGAAACAATAGATAATAATAG
>JAGAWU010000048.1 GCA_017941235.1 Bacilli bacterium
ATTATTTGAAATATCATCATCATCTGTTATAGGTGCTGGATCAGTTATAGGAGCTGGATCATTATTAGAATTTCCACTTTCACTAGTATTAGTTGAACTTATAAACTTATACCCTATTAAAACTAAAAGTCCAAATATAACAATTGCTAAAACTGCAATAATAATGATTAAAACTACTGGTGTTTTTTTCTTTTGAGTGTTTACTGGTTGAACAACATTATTAGGTTGTTGAACAGTTGAATTATTTGAAACTGTATTATTCACTTTTTCTTCCACTTTAGGAGCAGAAGTCATTTCTGGAGTAACGCTTAATGTCTCATCACTATATTCTTTATCTCCTACTACTTTATCTATATCAACAACTTCCACATCTTTTTTCTTATCTAACTCTTCTATCTTTTCTTCTTTTTTTGAAGATTGTGAAACAATTGAACCATCATTTATTTTTGCTCCACAACCAGGGCAAAATTTATTATCTTCATTTAACTCTTTTCCACAATTTGTACAAAATTTCATATTTACCTCCTATTAATCACTAATTTTAACCATTTTTGAATATACTGTATTATTTTTAATATCTGTAATCATAAATACACAATAATATTCTCCATCATTATCATCTAAACTAGCACGAACAAATTTAAATGATTTATCACTAAGACCTTTTTTATCTGTTATTTCCCACAAATGAAGTGTTGGATTACCTTTCCAATCAAGTGTAAAGTTACCATTATCATCTAATACTTTATATTGGAACTTAGAAAATTGTATTGACTTATAATCTTTAAGTTTCAATGTAACACCTTGAACTAACTCATCATCATCATCAAGTGTAGGAATAATTTGAGTTAATTTAATATTATTTTTCTTATCTATTTGAACAGTCAAATTAGCAGACTTAGTATCAAAATCAGAAAGTTCAGAACCATAATTTTGAAGTACTGCTGGTATTGTATATTGTCCTTTTTTCTTTTCTTGAAATGCAAGTATATACTCAGTAGAATTATCTTCATAATCATGAACCATAAATAAATTATCAGTAATATTTGTCTTTAAAGTATTATCTTTTTCTAAAACTGCATCACGACCACCATATATTGGTGTATAATACTCATCACTTTCTTTTTTAAATATAAGATATGAAGCTCTAGCATAATTCTTAACTTGTTCATCTGTTAATTTTATACTAAATTCTTTACCACTTTTTTTCTTATTAACACTAACATCATTATTATCTAAGTTAAAACTATAAGCATATCTAGAACTTGAATTCTGAATATTATTAACACTAGATATAAAATTATAATATTCTGAATTATATCCTAAACTTTTATATATTGAAAGGAATCTAGTTTTATATCTTGAATCTGCTTTAAATGGAAAATATATTGATATACCTTTAGATTCATCACTATTTCCCCAATTATATACTACTGCATCATCTATTGATTTTTTTAATTTAGTAGCTTTATTATTTGACAATACACTTAGTTTATCAGATAAAGTATATAAATCTACCATATCATAAATATTTGTAGCAGAAGATGCATATTGAAATAAATTACTTCTAGTTCTAGCTATCATTGCATAATTATCTTTTGGCTTTAATTCAGAAGAAAATTCAGTTAATGCATTATTAATATTATTAATTTTAGATAAATCAATTATAGAATAAGTTTTTGTAATTGTTTCAAATGGATCAATTTCATCCATCTGTTCAGAATATCTTTGAATAAACTTTTTACCATAAGAAACTGAATCATCACTTACTTGAACGTTATTTACAAAGCTAAGTACATTACTTTCAGAAGAACCATATGTAACTTCTTCAGAAGCAATCATATAATCTGCATAAGGAGCAAGTACATTAGCTACTTCTAAGGTACCATTCAAACAAGTTCTAAATAACACAGTACTTAATTTATTACTAGAGTTAAACTTACTTTCTTTAAATGCTTGTTTTAATTCAAGAAGTGAAAGATTATCCCCTGTAAATTCATCATATACAGCACCATCAATAGCACCACCATGATCATATAAAATTAAATCCATACTATCAGCAGGATAATTAGTATAAGCATAATTTAAATAATCTCTAAATTGTTTATAATCACCCATATTATTTTTACTATATGTTTCTATTTTCTTAAAACCATCTTTAGTTAATTTAAATATAGCGTTTTCTGAACTATCAATATAAGAATTATGCCATAATTTAGTTCCACCTACATAAATAAGTACATTAGTTTTATCTAAATCTATTTTATCCGGATCAATTGATAATAAATCTGAAGTAACAATACTAGCTTTACTCTCTAAATCATTACCAGAAATATACATCATAATTGTTCTACTATTATGTGCTTTACTACGTTTTAACGGAGTATCAAATAAGAATAAAACCGCTACTAAAAGTAAAGCTACTATAGCAAGCATAACTATAATAACAATAAATTTAGTGTTACTATTATTTGGTTTATTATAACTATTAAAATTATTAGTATTATTAGAAGAAATATTATTATTAGAAACAGGTGGAATATTATTAACTGGTTGTTCTTTCTTTACTTCTTCTTTTACTTCTTCTTTTACTTCTGATTCTTTACTAATTTTTGTTTCTTTTTTTTCTTCTTTTATATCATTCTTTTTCTCTACTTTTTTACTGTCTTTTATTTCTTTTTCGACACTCTCTTTTTCTAATTTCTTTGGTTCTTCTTTTTCTAAAGCTTTATCAAGAATAGCTTTAGATACTTGATTACCACATACTGAACAAAACTTAGCGTTTTCTTTTAATTTTTGCCCACACTTTGTACAAAACAAACTACCAACTCCTAACTAACTTTAATTTTACTCTATACTTATTTTTTTTCAAGAAAAAAAGGAAAACTAGTTTCCTTCTTTTAATATATTTATTTCTTTGGTTCAATTCTTTCTTTACCACCCATATATGGTTGTAATATTTTTGGTATTTTAATAGATCCATCTTCTTGGTAATTGTTTTCTATTACTGCAATTAAACCACGTGGAGTTGCTACTACTGTATTATTTAAAGTATGTAAATAATATGTTCCTTTTTCTCCTTTAGTTCTTATACCAAGACGTCTTGCTTGAGCATCACCAAGTGTTGAACAACTACCTACTTCAAAATATTTTTGTTGACGAGGACTCCATGCTTCAATATCACAAGATTTAACTTTTAAATCTGCAAGATCTCCACTACAACATTCAAGTTGTCTAACTGGTACATCAAAGCTTCTAAATAAGTCTACAGTAAGTTTCCACATTTTCTCATACCAATCCATAGATTCTTCTGGTTCGCAAATAACTATCATCTCTTGTTTTTCAAATTGGTGAACACGATATAATCCTCTTTCTTCAAGTCCATGACTTCCACCCTCTTTTCTAAAACAAGGTGAATAACTTGTCATATTAATAGGAAGTTCTTCTTTCTTAATAATTTGATCTTTAAATTTACCAATCATAGAATGTTCTGAAGTTCCAATTAAGTATAAGTCTTCTCCTTCAATTTTATACATCATTGCTTCCATTTCAGGGAAACTCATAACACCAGTAACTACATCACTATGAATCATAAATGGTGGAATTGCATAAGTAAATCCAGCATTTATCATAAAATCTCTAGCACAAGCAAGCATAGCTTCATGTAATCTTGCAATATCACCAAGTAAATAATAGAAACCTTCTCCACTAGTTCTACCAGCAGAAACTTTATCCATACCACAAACTCTTTCAATTATATCAGCATGATAAGGTATTTCATAAGAAGGAACAATTGGTTCTCCAAATTTTTGTACTTCCACATTTTCAGAATCATCTTTTCCAATTGGTACAGAAGGATCCATAATTTGAGGAATAACCATCATTATTTCTTTAACTTTTTTAGAAAGTTCAGCTTGTTCTTCTTCTAGTTTAACTATCTCATCAGCTGTTTTAGCAATCTCTTTCTTAATTTCTTCTGCTTCTTCTTTCTTTCCATCCTTCATTAATTTACCAATTTCACCACTTAAACGATTTTTATCAGCTTTAAGTCCATCAGCTTTTACTTGTACTTCACGTACTTTTTTATCAAGTTCATATACTTCATCAACTAAAGGAAGTTTTTCATCTTGAAATTTATTTTTAATATTTTCTTTTACTAATTCTCTATTTTCTCTAATTAATTTAATATCTATCATATTATCTCTCCTCTATTTCTTCAAATCTATATTTTTGTTTTACATCTGGATATTTTTCATGATCGACCTCCGATAGAAAATCGGTCATATTTCTAACCCAAGTTTCATTATCATGATTATATACTACTACATCATGTAAATCTTCACTATCTTTAGCAACTGCAATTACTGAAACAACTTTACCTTTAAAATGTTTATACTTTTTTCCAACAATTACTTCTCTCATATAACCTCCCTTAAAACAAAAAAAAGAATAGTACAAGGAGTGCAAAAAGCACGGTACCATCCTTTTATTTTACTTAATTAGATAACGGTATTCCCGGGAGCAAGCTCCATCTATAGAGTAGATAAATGAGTACCCAATAGTTATTTTCACCAACCATAACCTCTCTACAAAAAGATTATCTCATTATTGTCTCTAATCACAAACTTTAAACCAATTATACATTTAAAAAACTTTTTTTTCAAGTATTTTCTAAACAAACCTTTTAGAAAGACTCTTTTGCTTAAGCATATTTTCCTCGGTAACACTTGAAGCACATACCGAAGCGGTAAGCACAATTTGATATAACTCATCTTTATATTTATTATCTTTATCAGCTTCGTCTATTCCTTTTACATTCATCTTTCCTGTTGTAAGATTATATATCATTATTTTATGATCTTTATCTATAGTAATAGTTTCTCCATCTTCTGTATATTGATGTATAAGTGAAATAATTGAATCATCATGTTCTTTATAAGTAACTTCAAATGAAAGTATATTATTAGTTCTATAGAATCTTACTTTATCAGAAGTATACTTTGATATAACTTCAAATGTAACACTTTCATCATCTGCTATATCTATATTTATATAAACATCATTAATCATATCATTAATCTTCTTAAATATATTTTCAGATAATAAATAAGGATTAACAGAACAGTCTAGACTATCTATATTTCTTCTTAAATTATGATTAAAATCTTGTTCATAAACACTTTTCTTTGTTTTAAATAAAGGTCTTTTATTCATTCTATCTAATGTTTGAAGATTTAAATCTCTAATTTTAGGATTTCTTTTTATCCATGCAATAACTGAATTATCTAATTTAGCTTTATTAATCAAATTTTTTAAAACATCTGACAAAATATCATCAAATTGATCTTTACTATTACCTACAAGTCCAGTTTTTTCTTTTAAACTAAAATCATCTAAAGACAGTAAAAATAATATTAATTCTTCTTTAGTATATAGTGAAAACTTAGGCAAAATTTTTTTATTTCCATCTTTAGGAGATAATTGATTCATAAAATTTTCTAATTCATTATTTTCAAGTACCAATTCTTGAATCATATTCCTTGGTATATTTCCTGATACAACTACTTTTCCATTATTAAAACTATATGAATTTCCATAAATATCTTCATTGTTTAATCCCATTGATTTCATTACTTCTATATATTCTGCTTTTGTCATCTTAACCCTCTGTCCTTCTAACAAAATTATAACTCAAACATCTATTCTTTATCAAGTACATTAGGTAAAATATCTTTCTTTTTAATATTAAATAATATACCACCTAATATCAAAGGTAAATAGTAAGTAACAAATCTCCATAGTATTGTAACTGATAAAATAAATGGTTCTTTAAAGAAATTAGAAAACAACTTAATAAATCCATACTCTATACCACCAGAAGCCCCAGGAACAATAATATAACTTCCTATTAAATTTACATAAGTAGATGAAACTACTGAATTAATATAAGTTAAATTTAAATCACTAACAATTGACTTTGCAAGGAAAAATGGAACCGAGTATAAAAATAATAACTGAACTATTTGAAGAGTTGTACCATATATTAAAACCCTAGGATTTTTCTTTAAAACCATAGCACTTTCATAAAAGTTATTGCACTTCTTCTCCCACTTTTCCATAGTCTTATCTTTATTTTTAACTATTTTTAATTTAGATAAAATATTAATACCAAATCCAATTATTTTAAAATTAAAATCTTTATTAAAACTTATCAAAAACAAAACTAATAAAACTACTATATTAATTATATAACCTAAAACAACTAATTTTCTAACAAACAAATCTTTAGCAAATATATGAAAAATATAATTAAGTATTACTGCTATAGTAGAGAATATAACAACAGCAATCTGATAAATAATAAAGAATTGTACTACTATATTAGTTGAATCATCTAGTTTTACTTTATTTTTATAAAGTTCATAAATTTGAAGTGGTTGACCACCTGTAGAAAGTGGTGTAACTCCATTAAAGAATTTTGTCATCATATTTAATTTTAAAGTATTAGAATAAGAATACTTTTTAGTATAATTTCTTATTATCATATGAAATGAAAAAGAATCTATAAAGAATGAAATAAAATAAAATAATAAAGCTAATAATAAATATAGTTTATTAGAATCTACTATTGCACTAATTATTGTCTTATAGTCTTTTCTAAGCATTATGAAAAGAACAACTATTGTAATAATAAGAACTAAAAAACTGTTTTTAATAATTTTTTTCATTTTTTACCTCCAATAAGAATTATTTATTTTAAAATACATATATTTATTTAGAAAGGAATGATAATAATGGAAACACTTAAAGTTTCATCAAAATCTAACCCAAATAGTGTAGCAGGAGCTCTTGCTAATGTTTTTAGAGAAAAAGGTACAGTAGAAATACAAACAGTAGGTGCTGGTGCACTTAATCAAGCAATTAAAGCAATTGCTATAGCTAGAGGTTTCATTGCTCCTTCAGGAAAAGATTTAGTATGTATACCCGCTTTTGGAGACATCACTATAGAAGGAGAAGAAAGAACAGCTATTAAATTAATAATAGAAGCAAGATAGATTATTCTATCTTTTTTTTATTTTACTCTAACACCAAGTATTGAAACCAAATTAGCACATTGAAAACTATCAACCTGTATTCCCTTAAGTGAATAAGTATCAAAACTACAACCATTAATATTACAAGTAGAAAAATCAACATCCTTTAAATTAGATTGAACAAATTCACATCCAGAAAAATTAATATCATCAAATTCTATATTTTTAATTTCAGGCTGTATAAATGAACTATCTGAAAAATCACACTCTTTAGCACTAAAATGATTTATTTTAGCACCAGAAAAATTAGTATATTTTAAATTAGAATTTTCAAATATTAAATCATTAAGGGATGACTCAATAAAACTAGTTCCAATAAGTTTGCAGTTATTAAACTTAATTCTAGTTAGCATTTCTTTATCAAAAGTTTGATTAGATAAATCACAATTATTAAATATTACATCAATCATACTTACTGAGCATAGTTTAGTACTATTAAAATTTATATTATTAAATATACAACTATCAAATGTAATATCATTAAATTCATCTAAAATAGTAACATTTTCTATTATAGAATCAGAATAATTATTATCAATAAATTCTTCTATACTTCTATTAACTGTCTGTTTGGAAATTCTAACTTGATTTAATTTCATATAATCATCCTTTAACTACTACAATATAAATAATATCAAAAAAAAAGAAGTTTGTTAACCTCTTTGACAATTATTAGGTATTATTTTTCCATAAACCATGTAAATTACAAAAAGCATATATTTCTGATTCACCTAAATAATCAAATTCTACTATTGGAAAATCTAAAGGCTTAAGTTTTTTCATTTTAACATTATTATTATGAACAATAGCTATCCACATAATATAATGTTCTTCTGACATTGGGTGCAAATTACTACCTACTGTAATTTTTATTTTGTCATTTTCAATTTTATAAACAGGTATATGTTTTTCCAATGATGCATCTGCACTATTAACTTTTAATTCAATATAATCATCATTAAATAAATCACCATTAGAAATAGTAAACTTACTTTTATCACTTTTACTTCTATAAAACTTTAAACTATTTTTCATAGAAAATTCTCCCATTCAGTTATTTTAAAACCTACAAGCACATGGTTATCAAGAACAAGTATCGGTCTTTTAACAAGCATACCATCAGAAGATAAAATTTCTATTTTTTCATCTTCTGTCATAGTTTTAAGTTTATCTTTTAAATTTAACTGTCTATACTTAATTCCGCTAGTATTAAAAAAACTATTAATGTCTTTATCACTCATTTTTATCCAATTTGAAAGCTCACTTTTTGTAGGTTTTGATAAAACAATATCTCTATCTTCATATGATACTTTTTTATCATCTAAATATTTTTTTGCCTTTTTACAAGTACTGCATTTTGGATATTCTATAAACAACATAATAATACCTACTTTCTTCTAATTTTTATAACATCATCTTTCGATAGTTCGCCTATTAAAAGAGACGAATTAGGATTATGTTTTTTCATATTTTCTAATACTTTTCTTTCATCATAATTAGCATAACAATACTTACAAAAATGTCTGCACGTATTATATACTCCAATATCTATCATCTCAACACATTTACAATTACCTTCTCCACGTGCTTTCCATGTTTTAAATCCAGTTTTACCAGTCATTTTAAAAGTTAGAGTATGTGAAACACAATCATCCCTTTTTAATCCATATTCTTCAAGTGTTCTTTTTTCAAAACACGTATGAATAATTATATTCTTTTCTTCAGCAATTTTTGAAAACTCTGTACCAATAATTTTATAATCCTCTTCTATAAAATCTCTAAACCCAATATCTTTATAATTTTTTCTAACATTTTTATAATCATCTATAAAAGAAATAATAACTTTACTTATATATCCATCAAGTAAATCACATAATTTTTTTAAAGCTTTAACATGATAATATGCATTATACTTATCACTAATAAATATTGGATCATATCTAACATTAACATTATCTTTTCCAATTATTTTACTTACTTCTTTTATACCCTCAATTATCTTAGTTTTATCTATAACATTAGGTTCAATATCTTTATCATAACCAGTAAGAGTAACTTGAAATAAAATTGGTTTATCTATTTCTTTTAAATAAGGAATTATTGGAAGAGGATTTTTAGTACAAAATACAATCATATCAACATCTTCAAAATTAATTCTACTAACTAACTTATTATTAAAAGGATTTCTAACATCTACAAATCCTTCTCTATATCTATTAATAAACCATTCTGAATAAAAAGCAACTACATCAGTTCTACCACTTACATTTAATATCATAAATCCTACTTATTATGTATATCTATTTGAGTATAAGGTATATCAATATTATTCTTATCAAGTTCTAATTTTATTAATCTTAAAGCATTTCTCTTAGTTTGGTTCTTTATACTACTTTTAGCTACTACTTTAATTTTATAATTAATTGCAGAAGAATCAAATAATGCAGGCCCTAAATACATTGCATCTTCAACATCTTCTAATTCTTTAATTTGATTAATTATATTACCAATAACCTTTTCTACTCTTGCAAGTTTTAATTCATAAGGAAGTGGTATATCAATAAAAATATCTTTAGATATTATTAAAGCATCACTTATATTTCTATTTGAAATCGTATATGTATTTCCGGTATTAATATCTAATAATTTAGTAGATTTAAAGCCAAGAACTACAACCTTTCCTTCAACATCGCCAATCTTTAAAATATCTCCAACACTAAAGTATTCATCAACTATTATATTAAACCCCATAATAATATCTTTTAAAGCATCTTGTAGTGCAAGCCCAGCTATAACAGAAACAACCCCAAGTCCAGCTATAATAGATGTAACATTAATTCCATATATTTGTAAAACTATTACACATACAATAATTATAACCAAATATTTAAATACACTATTAAAAAGTCTTAAATAAGTTTTTCTCTTCTTATTAGCAGAATCATTCTTAGTAGTTCTACTACTAGCCTTATTAATCATACTAGCAACAACACTATATACAATTATTCCTACCAAAATTACAATTAATGACATAATTAAGTTCTTACTAGTAAAGAAATCTATTACTTTTCCAGTTATTTTATCCATAAAAATCCTCCTCTATTAAAATAATTATAGCAGAAAAAAACAGATTTTAATAACCTGTTTTAATTATTTATTTTGAAAAAAGTACTTTTTCTGATTTATATTGTTTAATAATGATATTAAGAACTACAAATATTATTATTAAAGTTGATAATATCATTAATAGTATATTTAAATAATTAATCTTACCACTAGAAACTTCTGAAAAAATAGTTGAGAAGTTTATAAATGGTATTAATGATAATACAGCACTAGATTTAATCTTCATCATAAAAGCAATCATACCAGGGAAAAAAGAAATAAATGTTAGCGGTGTTAAAGAACTTTGTGCTTCTTTAAATGTTTTACATTTACTTGCTATTGAAATACACAAACCACTAATCAAGAATGAATATAAAATTATAGTAAGAATAGAAACAATAATACTACTAAATGATAAAGTTAAACTTGTATTTTTAAATATTTCAAATGTTGATTCTGAAATTTTAAGTGCACCAAGTGCAAATAATAAACTAAGTACTCCTGTTATAATTGAAGAAATTGAAACACTTAAAAATTTACCAATAATTATATCACGTGAATTAATTGGAAATGTAAGAAGTGTTTCTAAAGTTCCCCTTTCTTTTTCACCAGCAGTTGAATCAGTAGAAGGATAAGTAGCAGATACTGTAATAGCCATTACTATAAACATAAATGCATAATTTATTATAAAATCTCTATAAAATGTACTCTCAGATATTTCTTTTTCAGAAACAGTTATTATATTTAATACATCAGAAGAAGAAATACTTTTACTTTCTAAATATGAAGCCTGCAAATATGTCTTATAAGTTTCTAAATATGAACTAGCAAGTTCTTTAGAATAAAGTGAATCCTGACTACCATCTGAGTATATAGTATACATATTATCTTTTTTAGTTACATAAACATTTATTTTCTTCTTATTAAATAAGTTTTTAATTTTCTTTATACTACCACTCTGATAATCAATTTTAGATTTTTTTAATATATCTTTTTCTATATCGGTAAGTTCGTAAGAAAAACCAATTTTATTATATTCTTTAACATCTTTATTTATTTCACTATTAAAAAGTGCAGAAATTCCTATTAAAATAATTGGTATAAATATTGGAATTACAAGCATCATAGCAAGTGATTTTTTATCTCTTAAAGTTTCAGTCTTTTCTTTTTTTAATACATTAATTATATTTTTCATCACTAACACCTCTACTTTTATCTATAAAACTAACTACATTTGAATAAGTTTCATCAAAATTATCTAAATTAACATCAAACCAATTAACATCAAATTGATTATTAAAAAAAGTATATTGTCTTTTAGCATAGTGTCTTGAGTTTTGTTTTATCTTATTAATAGCCTCATCTAAACTAATATTACCATCAAAGTACTCATACAATTCCTTATAACCAATTCCATTTACTAAAGGTTTTGAAAAAACTTTCCTATCATAAAATGATTTTACTTCTTCTAAAAGTCCATCATTAATCATTGCATCAACTCTTTTGTTAATCCTATCATATAAAACTTCTCTATCTAAAGTTAATCCAATAATAATATGATCATATAGTTTAACTGGTTCTTTAATAGTAGTTTTTTCTTTATCCAAGAATCTTTCAAGTCTTACTCTATTATTTGGATGAATATCGCAATTCTTATCTTTTTGTAAAGCCATTTGATATAGTTCTTCATTAGAATAATTACTATAATCATTATGACCACTTTCTTTTTCTAAATCATAATCATAAAGTGCACTTCTTAAATATAAACCAGTACCACCCACAAATATAATATTTTTATTCTTATATTTTTCTAAGAGTTTTCTAACATCTTGTTGATAATTATAAATACTGTACTCTTCAGAAACATCTTTTATATCAAATAGAAAATGTGGAACTCCCTCTTTTTCTTCTTCTGTAACTTTTGCAGTACCAATATTCAAATCTTTATATACCTGCATTGCATCTGAATTAATAATTATAGCATCATACTTCTTAGCAAGCATAACACTCATTTTAGTTTTACCTACAGCAGTAGGTCCAACTACTGCAATAATCATAGAGAATCACCACCTATGATTTCAAAAAATGCTTCTCTTAAATTTTTTTTCTTAGTTTTCTTTAAGATATTTTCTACAGTATCATTCTCTATTACTTTTCCTTCATTAATAATTAGTAATCTATCACAAATACTTTCAATTTCTTCCATATGATGTGTAGAATAAATAACTACTTTGTTATTCTTTTTTTCTTCCTTTACAAATCTAGCTATTATTTCACTAGACATAATATCAAGTCCATTTGTAACTTCATCTAAAATATAGTATTTTGGATTATGTATAAGAAGTCTAGCAATATTAACTTTTTGAGATTGACCAGTGGATAAATGTTCAATCCTTTGATTTGATAAATTTTCTATTTTTAACTTTTTTAATATATTATTAATTCTTTTATCTCTATCTTTTTTATCAATTGAGTATATATCACAACACATATTTAGAAATTCATATGTAGTGAAAGCTTTATATATTTGAGTATTTTCAGATAAATATCCTATATTCTTTTTTATTTCAGTTTCATTTTCTTGAAAAGTTTGATCATCAAACATAATTTTACCATCTGTGGGTTGCAAAATACCACCAAGCATTCTTAATAATGTAGTTTTACCTGCTCCATTCGGTCCAACTACTCCGATTACTTCACCATCATTTGCAGTAAATGATATTTTATAATCTGCGTATTTTTCTCTTCCATCAAATTTTTTTGACACTTCTTTTACTATTAACATAATTAACTCCTTTAACTACTATTCTATATTATAATAAGTTTAGATGAAAAACAAGTATAATGATATAAACAAAAAAATCATCCGTAGATGATTTTTAATTCGATTAAACTTGTGGTGGTATAATACCATCCATTGAAGATTGTTGAGGAATAACCTCAGCAGCAGTAGGTACTGGAGGAACAACTGCTTGAGTATCTGCAGCAGGTTGAACTTCAGGAACTACATTTATACTTTGAGTATTTTCTAATGGATCAGCTCCACCATATATTTGATGATTAGATTGATTTATTTCAATATTAGGAATTATTTGACTTACGCCACCATAAATTGAAGGTTGAGCAGCTGGTTGTGGTAAGACACTTGGAGTATCTACTTCAACAGTTGGAACAACATCTTGTACAGTTGGAATAGTAGCAGATACAGTCATATCAACTGGTGCTACTTGAACTGATGCACTAGTATCAACTACAGGTAATGGTTCAACACTTGGAGTAACCTCAACTGGTGTTACTTCTACAGGTGTTGATAAAACCTCAATTGGAGCAGGTGTTGGTTCTACACTAACTGGAGTTGGTGTAACTTCTACTGGTACTGGAGCCACTTCTACTGGAGTTGGTGCAACCTCAACTGGAGTTGGTGCAACCTCAACTGGTGCTGGAGTAACTTCTACTGGTACTGGAGCTACTTCAACAGGAACAGGTATAGCATCTTCACTTGATACACCAACTTCAACTGGTACAGGTATTGCTTCATCTGTTGTTACAGCAGCCAAAGTATCAACTGTAGGAGCACTTATATCAACAGGAGTAGCACTTAAATCTTGTGGTACTTCTGAATTCACATTTTCTTTATTTTCATTATTTTCTTTTTCTTTCTTCTCTTTCTTATTTTTACTTGATGTAACTATAAATATAATTAAAGCAACGATTAATAAAACAACTCCAAATGTTATTAAAAGCCCAGGAATTGTCTTAAACCAACTTAAATCAAATTTCATAAAATCAATCTCCCTCTATTTTTATTCTATAAATAATATAACAAAAAAACATTTTATTTGCAACAACTTATTTATTTTGACATTTTTTTAACTGTTAAAGTCATTCCAGTATTGTAAATTAGGTTTACACAAAGAAAAACTCATTTTTTCTTTCTTTACAGGGTGTATAAATTCTAACTTATATGCAAAAAGTGCTATTTGTGTATTATCAATTTTACCATATCTTTGATCACCACAAAGTGGATATCCACGACTAGCAAATTGGACTCTTATCTGATGATGTCTACCTGTTTCTAATTTTATTTCAACTAAAGTTTCTTGTTTCTTTAAATTAACATCAAGTACTTTATAATTTAATACACTAAGTTTACCATCTTCTGAATTTGTAACTATAGTATTACCGTTATCACATTTTTTTAAATAATCTTTAAATATACCATTCTTTTCCTTAACTATACCATGTACTACAGCTAAATAAGTTTTATTAAACTCATTTTTCCTAATTTGATCACTTAATCTTCCAGCAGCTTTACTAGTTTTAGCAAAAACCATTACTCCACCTACTGGTCTATCAAGTCTATGAACAAGTCCTAAATATACATTACCAGGTTTATTATATTTTTCTTTTATATACTTTTTAATAATACTTAACATATCATTATCACCAGTATTATCAGCCTGACTAAGTACATTAAATGGCTTTTCCACTACTATTATATGATTATCTTCATATAAAATGTTTAATTTATTCATTACTTTCCCATCTTCCATATATACCACAAGGTAAAACTAAATTATTATTCTTTATTTTTAATCCTACTTCTCCACAAGTGATTTTACCTTTGACTTTTTTATCCACAGTTAATGTTAGCAAATTAGAAAGTACTGTATAAGATAATCCTGTAGTATAAGAATTAATCAAAACAAATAATGGATTATCACTTAGAATTTGAACACATAAATTTAAAAGTTCACATAAATCTTTTTCAATATCCCATACTTCACCATTAGCCCCTCTGCCATAACTAGGTGGATCCATTATAATTGCGTCATACTTATTACCACGTCTAATTTCTCTCTTTACAAATTTACATACGTCATCAACTAAAAATCTAATAGGTTTATCCTCTAGTCCACATGATTTTACATTTTCTTTACACCAATCAACCATACCCCTAGATGAATCAACATGTACAACTTCTGCTCCTGCACTTAAGCATGCAACACTAGCGCCACCTGTATAAGCAAATAAATTAAGTACTTTTATTTTTCTACCACTATTTTTAATCTTATTTATCATAAAATCCCAATTATATGCTTGTTCTGGAAAAAGTCCTGTATGTTTAAATCCCATCTGTTTAATATTAAAAGTTAAGTTTTTATATTTTATATTCCATACTGGATTAAATTTTTTTAAATTTTCCCAATGCCCACCACCTTTATTACTTCTGTGATATATAGCATCTATTTTTCCTTTATATTTCTCTTTTAAATCCCCAGTATTCCAAATAATTTGTGGATCAGGTCTAAGTAAATATACATTACCCCATCTTTCTAGCTTTTCACCACAGGATGCATCTATTATTTCATAATCTTTCCATTCTTTAGAAATTTCCATCTTATCACTTCTTTCTTAATATATTATAGACTAATAATCTTTTATAACAAAGAGATTTTTATCTTTAATTTACAAAAGAGTTAGAAATCTCTTCTAACTCTATAACCATTATTTTCTCTTTACCCTCTTTTTATTTCTAGGTAAATTATAATCTATTATTTTTAAAACATTTGAAATATCTCTTCTTTCTAGCAACGGTAGTTTACTCTCAGAATTATAATCTCCAGTATACATATCATAACGTCTTGACAAAGATAATCTATCAGTAGATGAAAGCTTTTCAATTGCCCTATCTACATCATCTTGTGAATATTTTTTAAAATAAACATAAAGATTTCTTGGTAATACTACATCTTCTAACCTTTGAATTTTAAGTGTATCCTCATTCTTTTTAATAATCTTTCTTAAAAGTGGTAAAGCAATGTAAACAGCTTCTCTTTTTGTATCAGCAGTAGTAGCAAGTGGATTACCAGCTAATATATTTTTACCAAAACATTTTTCAAGTATAGTTTTTGCCTGAGGAGGCATCTCATATATTGACCTAGCAAGAACAGTAACTTCTGTTATACGTATAAGTTTAACTAGTTTTAAAAACTCTGAGTTTATATTATTAGATTCAACATGTTTTGATAACTCATCTAATAATGACTTAGATTTAACTTTTTTAAGTGTTTCTTTTTCTTTTAATTGTTCTTCTTTTTTATCTTCTTCTTTTTTTCTTTGAACTTCTATAATTCTTTTTAAACGTCTAAGTGCTCTTGACTCAATTTGTTCAATTCTCTGTCTTGAAAGATTTTTATCTCTTAAACCAAATTCTTTTAATTTTAAACTTATCTCTTCTAAATTATATTCTTTACCATCATATAATCCAGTTTTTAAAAGAATAATCATTTTTTCCGTATCATTTAAATATGAAAGCCAAAACTTAACATTAGAAACATCATTAAATATAGCTGTCTGTTCAGGATTCATAGAATCTTTATCTTGAATAAACTCTATTAAATTAGAATCCTCTTCTTCCCCTATTGGAGCATCCATACTTATAGTAGTTAATTGATGATAATAAATTTCATATTCACAAATAGTTTCAACAGACAAATTAGTTAATTCACTTAATTCTTTTGATGATAAAACTCTTCCATACTCAGCTTCCAATTTATCCTTAAGCTTATGAAATTTTAAAATAGAATGTTTCTTATTTAATGGAATTTTAATTGAATCAGAACTCTCACTAATTCCTTTTAATATCTTTTGTTTTATCCAAGTAGTAGCATATGTTGAAAAACTAGCTTTTTCTTGGTCATAAGTATCAAGTGCTCTGATAAGCCCTTCATTACCCATACTTATTAAATCTAGTAATGACAAAGAATTAGAAATTTTAGAATAATTAACCGCTATAGAGAAAACTAACCTAAGATTAGCTTCAATAATTCTTTTCCTAATTTTAGGATCTTTCGTTTCACTATATAATTTAAAAAGAGTATTTTTTTCTTCTTCTGAAAGAAGAGAAATTTTACCTATTTCTTTTTTATATTGCCTAATCGCATCATCTGTAAAATCAATTTCTTCAAAATTTAATTCTTCATCTTCTTCTAAATCATTTATTTCAGAATAACTACTATTATTTAATACTTCAATAGAAAAAACATTAAGTTTATCGATATAATCATCATTAGATTCTGAAACTCTTTTTAATACTCCATCTAAATCTTTTGACTCACTCTTTATTTTATTCTCTAACTCAATATTAAACTTAATACCACAATTATTCAAAAATAAAGAAAAATTATTTAAAGATTCAATAGCGCTAGAATAACTATCATAAGAAAACTTATTACTTAATAAAATTAATGAAATATCACCTTTTTTATAACTATCACTTACTACTTTATAAAAGATATTCAAAATCTTGTTAAAATTATCTTCTTCACTCAAACTTTCATCAAAAGTCTTATTAACTATATCCATAAGTTCTTTATCTGACAAATTAAAAAAAACAAAATAATCTTTTACTTTTTCAAAAATACGTTTTTTCACAATAAGCCACCACTTTCAAAATTTGTATATTATTATATATATTTTTTTTTATAAGTCAAATATTTTTAAATATGTAAAAAGTTGTATAGTATAATATAAAAAAAAAGAAAATAATAATTATATATGATATACTAAAAGAAATAGGAGGATAAAATGGAAGATAATAAAAAGAAAAATAATGGATCTGTTATTATAATTACAATCTTAACAGTTCTAGTAGTAGGATTAGCAGGATATATAGGATATGATAAACTATTAAATAAAGAATCTGTAAAAACAAATAAAACTGAAGAAAAAACAAAAAATGAGGATAACAATAAAAAAACTACTGAAGAAACCAAAAGTGTAGAAGAAACAAAGAATGTAGAAGAAACAAAAACGATTGAAAACACAAATACAACTAATGAAATTTCAAATAAAGCAAAATGCTATGGAACTTACTATGTAAATGGTAATGCAACTGAAGGTATATATATATTAAAAGAAGATGGAAATTTTGAAGTTAAAAATACTGAAAAAGCTGGAGTATTTATAATCAATGAAAATACAATAACATTTATTAAAAGAAAACACACAACTGGTCCTAGAAATGAAGATCCTGTTTATGAAGATCCTCAAAGTTATTTAATTTATGAAGATTGTTCAAAAATTAGATTAACTGAATCTGGAAGTCATACATCAGCTTGGCTTGAAAAAGCTAATTAAAAAGAAAATAAAGAAGAGGAAATATATCCTCTTTTTTTACTGAACTTTTTCTAATAAAGAAAAAAATTAATAATTGTGATTAATTTTAAAAGTTTTAATATTCAAACTAATTATTTAAATGAAATTCTTTCCATATATCTTCCTTGGTAGATTGCCTAAAATTAAAGACGCACCTAACTAAGCATAGTTAGGTGCAAACCATTTAATGGTAACACTCAACACAGCTAAATATTAAGTGTTCCTTTTTATTGTATGCAAGTTTCCTTGACAAATACATAATAACATAAAAAAGAACTTTTTGCAAGTTCTCTATATTTAAAGTTCGAGTAGCTCGAACAGATTTCTCACTGGTGCCGACTATAGGACTTGAACCTACAACCTACGCGTTACGAGTGCGTTGCTCTACCAATTAAGCTAAGTCGGCATAAAAGAACTAGCTATTCCACTTAGTTCTTCTTTTATCTTTTCTTTTTACTTTTGAATGTTCTTTTACAATTGCTTGAGTACGGCAATAATCATTAACAGAAGGATTTATATACTTATTTTGTTCTAATACTTTAAGAACTTCAAACTCTATAGTTTTATTCTCTTTATTAGCATTATAAACTTCTACTTCAACTAAATCCCCATAATAGTAATCATCATATGCATCATCAAGTGCAACAAGTGATAATGTATCTTCATTAAATTCATAATGACAAGGAAGTGAATTTATTTTAACTCTACCCTCAATCAAATTATCAAGTTGAATAGTCATACCTTTACTATCTATCTGTATAATTCTACCAGTAAATTTTTCTCCTATATGTTTTTCCATATATTCAGCTGTTTTCATTGCAATAATAGAAAGTTCACATCTATCTGCTTGTCTTTCTCTTTCAGATGATTGTTGAGCAGCCTGATCTAATTCATATAAATCTTCATCAATTTCTTCATCCGAATAAATTTCATCTGACAAAACATATTTCTTTATTGCTCTATGAATAGTATTATCTGGATAACGTCTTATCGGAGAAGTAAAGTGTACATATTCATCAGAAGCAAGACCAAAATGACCAATATTTTCAATACTATAATTAGCTTTTCTTAAAGTCTTTAAGAAAGGAAGAAGCATTGCCTTTCCTACAGGTCCATATTTCTTTAATTCATTACCTATCATTTGCATTTCTCTTTGTAAATCAAATTTATCACTTCTATAATATGGCATACCTATTTTATTAAGTACATCAACAAACTCTTGTACTTTTTTAGCACTAGGTACATCATGTACTCTATACATTGCAGGATAATTTTTAGAAGCAAGACAACTAGCTACAGTTTCATTAGCTATTAGCATGAATTCCTCTATCAAATTTTCAGCATCATCTTGAATTCTTTTATTAAATTCTATAGGGAAACCATTTTCATCAAGTTCAATTTTTAATTCTTCACGATCTAAATCAAGTGCTCCCCTAGCTATTCTATTTCTCTTTAATTTAAGTGATAATTTATACATATTTTTTAATATATCTACAAATTCTTCATATCCTTCAGGTATATCCTCACCCTTTATGATACTATTAACATTTTTATATGTCATTTGTTTTTTAGAGTTAATAATTGATTCATAAATGTTATAATGAACAACTTTACCACTCTTATCTATTTCCATTTCACATGTTAGTGCAAGTCTATCTACATTAGGATTTAATGAACCTATACCATTAGAAAAAATTGATGGATACATAGGTATTACTTTACCAGCTAAATAAGAACTTGTTCCTTTATAATATGCATCTCTATCAAGAGCACTATCTTTTTCAATATAATGAGTAACATCTGTTATATGAACACCTAACTTATAATTTCCATTATCTAACATTTCTAAACTGATAGCATCATCTATATCTTTAGTATCATCACCATCAATAGTAAAAATAATTTTATCTGTCAAATCAGATCTACCTATTCTCTCAGAATCTAATACACTTAAAGGAAGTTCATCTACTTCTTTTTGAGAATCTTCTGAAAAATAATTTTCAATTCCATATTTATATGCTTCCATAAGTATATCTATACCAGGATCAGCACTATTACCAATAACCGCTGTTATAGTTCCATCATATTCATTTTCAGCTGTTTCATTAGAAAGCTCAGCAACTACTTTTGAACCAACAATAATATCTGGATTACCATTTAATTTTATTTTTAACTTTTGAAATTTTGGATTTTCAGGTTTTAAATAGTAATCGTTTTTAATCATAATTACTTCACCATAAACATCCGCTAAATCTCTACGTAGTATTTTTTCTATCTTAGCAACTTTAGGTCTATTATTTACAATTGAAACTAAAACAATATCACCATCAACTGCTGAAGTATCATCAAAAACACTATAAACATCATCACCAATTAAAATAAACCTATTATTATATTTCTTATCTTTAAATTTACCTACTCTATAATTAGTATTACTTATATGAAAAAATTTATCATCAAGTACTACTATATCATGTCGTAATTCCTTGTCTGAAAGGAGCATATCTATAACTTCTCTTTTTTCCGAAGAAAATCTAGAAAGTATTTCATTTCTAGTTATACCATTGACAGCCCCTTTTAAAATTTGATTTAATCTAAACTCTTCATTGACTATATTCATCCTAATGCCTCCGTACTTATTGTTAGTGTAATATATGAACAAAATATTTTCAATATTTTTTTTCTTTTTTTTTAATATGTAGTATACTATAAATGATAGGAGGCTCTATGACAAAAATTAAAAATAGATTTGGAAAAGAATTAATATCATATATTTTTATAACAATTGGTATTATAATCTCAAGTTATGCTCTTGAAGGAATTCTAATACCAAATACAATATTAGATGGTGGTGTAACTGGTATATCAATAATTTTTAGTAAACTTACTCCTTTAACAGTAAGTCACTTTATATTTGTACTTAATATTCCATTTATTATTATAGGCTATAAAAATTTAGGAAGAAGATTTTTAATAAAAGCAATATACAGCATGGTAATGTATTCTATATGTTTATCACTTATGTCAAGATTAACACCACTAACTGATCAAATTTTACTTGCTACTGTATATGGTGGATTCATGCTAGGACTAGGTTGTGGAATTGTAATAAAAATGGGCGGTTGCCTTGATGGAACTGAAAGTGCTGCTATGGTAATAAGTAAAAAATTCCCTATATCTGTTGGACAAGTAATACTAATATTTAATTTAATTATTTTTGGAATAGCTGGAATAATTTTTGGAATTGATAGAGCTCTATATTCTCTTCTTACATATTTCATAACTTATAAAGTAATTGATGTAGTTTCAGAAGGATTAGAACAAGCAAAGGCTGCATTAATAATAACTGATAAAGCTGATGGAATTAGTAAAGAAATATATAAAAGATTAGGAAGAACAACAACTACTATACAAGGTGATGGCCTTATTTCAGGAAAAAAAGAAGTTTTATACTGTGTTCTAACAAGAATTGAAATATATGAACTTAGAAAAATAGTTGAAGAAATAGATGAAGGTGTATTTATAACAATAACTGATGTATCAGAAATAATTGGAAATCACATTAAGAAAAAAGAATTAAATACATTAAATAAGATTAAAACAAAAAACAAAGAAACTAAATAATTTATTTCTTTGTTTTTTTTATAAAATTTCATTTATTTCAGGTTTATCATGAAGTTCCGGATAAAGATTAATAATTTCTCTAAGTCTAGACATAAAATAATTATTACTACTATTATTATTTATAATTCTACTAGTCTTTATAAATAAAACTAAATCAAGCGCATAAGAAAAAACCAAATCAAAATCACTTAAAAATGAATAAGTATAATTTGACTTTACACTATTTAATTGATTAATTACATATTTATTTAAAAAATCGTTTCTTGAATTTTTAGCAAGTTCATACCCTATTTTCAAATCTCGCAAATGACTTTGAGTAATACTATATCTATCCATAAAGCCTCCATATGATTTCTATTAAATAATATCATATTTTAATTTTATCTTCAATTAAAAGTATTTTTTTATGTAAAATAAGATTTAAAATTAATAAATCATGTTATAATTAATATGTTAGATAAGGAGTTGATAATAATGCAAGAAGCATGGAAAGATTTTAAAGGTGGAAGATGGGAAAAAGAAATAAATGTTAGCAATTTTATTAAAGCTAATTATCAACCATATACAGGAAATGAAGATTTTTTAGCTGCCCCTACTGAAAAAACAAAAAGAGTATTAAAAGTTTATGAAGATGTATGTAAAGAGGAAGTTAAAAAACATGTTATAGATATAGATGTAGAAACACCAGCTGGAATAAATGCTTTTAAACCAGGGTACATTTGTGAAGATGATAATGTTATAGTTGGTCTTCAAACAGATGCACTATGTAAAAGAAGTATAGTTCCAAAAGGTGGGCTAAAAATGGTATATCAAGAACTTGATGCATATGGTTATAAAATGAATGAAGAACTTGATAAATTCTGTAAAACTAATTTAGTTAAAACTCATAATGATGGTGTATTTGATGCATATACAAAAGAAATAAGAAAAGCAAGACATAATAAATTATTAACTGGTTTACCTGATGCATATGGTAGAGGAAGAATAATTGGTGATTATAGAAGAATAGCTCTTTATGGTATTGATAAACTAATGGAAGAAAAATTTAGTGATTGGGATAACATGAAGATAAACATAATGGATCAAGATACAATAAGACTTAGAGAAGAAATATCTATGCAATATAAAGCATTAAAAGAAATGAAAGATATGGCAAAATCATATGGATTCGATATTTCTGGTCCAGCTAAAAATGCTAAAGAAGCAGTTCAATGGACTTACTTTGGATATCTTGCTGCTATAAAAGAAAATAATGGTGCTGCAATGTCATTAGGAAGAGTTGATGCTTTCTTTGATATTTATTTTGAAAGAGATTTAAAAAATGGTACTTTAACCGAAGAAGAAGCACAAGAAATAATTGATAACTTTGTTATAAAACTAAGAGCAGCTAGACACCTTAGAACACCTGAATATGATGAATTATTCTCTGGTGATCCTACTTGGGTAACTTGCTCTTTAGGTGGACTTACTATTGATGGCAAAGTAATGGTAAATAAAACATCATTTAGAATTGTACATACACTTGAAAATTTAGAAAGTGCCCCAGAACCAAATATGACAATTCTTTGGTCTGAAAAACTACCAGAGTCTTGGAAAAAGTATTGTGCTAAAATAAGTATTTTAACAGACTCAATCCAATATGAAAATGATGATTTAATGAGACCATCAATGGGAGATGACTATGCAATTGCCTGCTGTGTATCATCAATGAGAATTGGTAAAGATATGCAATTCTTTGGTGCTAGATGTAATTTAGCAAAAGCCCTACTATATTCTCTAAATGGTGGAGTTGATGAAATAACAAAAGAAGTAGTTATTCCAGGATTTGAAAAAAACACTGATAAAATACTTGATTATGACAAAGTATTAAAAAATTATTCAAAGATGATAAAAGAAGTAGCAAGAATATATAGTGATGCTATGAACATAATTCACTATATGCATGATAAATATGCATATGAAGCTGGTCAAATGGCTCTTCATGATACATACGTTAACAGATTAATGGCATATGGTGTTGCAGGTTTCTCAGTAGCAGTTGATTCACTTTCAGCTATTAAATATGCAAAAGTAAAACCAATTAGAGACGAAGATGGCTTAGCAATTGATTTTGAGATAGATGGAGATTATCCTAAATATGGAAATGATGATGATAGAGTCGACAAAATTGGAAAAAAATTATTAAGAAAAGTATATGATGAACTATCTTCACATCCTTGTTATAGAAATGCCCGACCTACTATGTCAGTTCTTACAATTACTTCAAACGTAGTCTATGGACAAAATACTGGAGCAACACCAGATGGTAGAAAAAAAGGTATACCATTCGCACCTGGAGCTAATCCAATGCATGAAAGAGATACAAGTGGTGCAATTGCCTCACTAAATTCAGTTGCTAAATTAGATTGGGAAAATTGCTGTAGAGATGGAATTTCTAATACATTCTCTATTGTTCCTGATTCTCTTGGAAAAACAGATGAAGAAAGAATAGAAAATTTAGTTCAACTAATGGATGGTTATTTCAGTCAAGGAGCACACCATTTAAATGTAAATGTATTAAATCGTGAAATGTTAATAGATGCTATGAAAAATCCAGATAAATATCCTCTACTTACAATTAGAGTTTCTGGATATGCAGTTAGATTCAATAAATTAACTAAAAAACAACAAGAGGAAGTTATTTCAAGAACTTTCCACGAGAAACTATAATGATAAAAGGAAGTATCAATTCAATAGAAAGCATGGGACTTGTAGATGGCCCCGGAATAAGATGTGTTGTATTTCTAAATGGTTGTAAACTAAGATGTAAATATTGTCACAACCCCGAAACATGGACTATGAAAGAATTAAATATAACACCAGAAGAATTAGTAAATAAAATTAAAAGATTTAAGCCATATTACAAGAATAAAGGAGGGGTAACCTTTTCCGGAGGAGAACCCCTACTTCAACCAGATTTTCTAATTGAATGTTCAAAACTATTAAAAAAAGAAAACCTACATATAGCCTTAGATACAGCAGGATGTGGTATAGGAAAATATGATGAAATACTTGAAAATATTGATTTAGTAATACTAGATATTAAACATACAAATAAAGAAAAATATATAGAATTAACTGGACATGATAATAATGAATATCTAGAGTTTATAAAACACTTAAATAAATCAAATAAAAAAGTATGGATAAGACAAGTTATAATTCCTGGAGAAATGGATAATGATAAATATTTAGAAAGTCTAAAAGAAGAAATAAAGAAAATTAAAAATGTTGAAAAGATAGAATTCTTACCATACCATAAACTAGGAAGAGAAAAATATATAGCCATGAAAATACCTTATCCTATGGAAAATATTCCAGAAATGGATAAAGATAGATGTAATGAATTATATGAAAAATTTATGAAAATATAAAAAAAGAATCATCAGATTCTTTTTTTTAAAACTTATCGATTTCAATTTTTACATGTTTGTTTTCTTTAAGACTACTACTAGCTTGTACTAAAGTACGTATTGAATTAGCTGTTACACCATTTTTTCCAATAACTCTTCCAAGATCACTTTCACTAACTAATACTTGAATAACAATAGTTTTTTCATCATCACTTGGAAATTCTTTAACCATAACACTATCTTCATCTAAAACTAAAGACTTAACAATTGTTTCAGTTAATTCTACTAAATTCATAGATTAATCTTCTTTCTTATTTTTTTGTTCAGCAAATTTTTTCATAATTCCAGCTTCACTAAATAAGTTACGAACTGTATCAGTTGGAATAGCACCATTTTTTAACCATTTCATAGCAACTTCTTCATTGATTTTAACTGTTTTTGGTTCTGTTAATGGATTATAAGTTCCAACTAATTCAATATATTGTCCACTTCTTGGACGATGTGAATCAGTAGCAACAATTCTATAAGTAGGTTTCTTTTTTGAACCCATTCTTGTTAAACGTAATTTAACTGCCATATATATACCTTCCTTTCAACAAGATATAATATACACTAAAAAAAAAGAAGTGTCAACCTTTTTTGTATAACACTCTTAAATTTCTTTATATTTTTTAACTAACTCTAAAACTTTTGAATTTTGAATTGAATGAGAATAATTCTGCAAAATAACAGAAGACTCACTACTAAGATTAAGAGATTTAGATAATTCATCAAATTCTCTTAACTTCATAACATCATATGAATACAACTCTTTAAATTCAACAATAGGAATAACCCTATCTGCAAATAAAATAAAATCTTCATAACAAGAAAGATGATTAATTAAATACTTAATTTCCTCTTTACTAAAATCAGAATCCAATATCTTATTAAAAATATCAAATTGCATTTCATCAAAAAAATCAAAATTCAAAATACTTTTTTTCATATTATTACGAGGTAAAACACATTCAGAAATAACTAAGTTAGAAATCCTAAACTTATCCCCGCTACCTCTAATATCTTTTTGTAAAGATAAAATAGATGTTCTATCATTACAAATAACTAAATTACTACTTACCTTTTCCTTATTTCCTAAATAAAACATATGAACCCTCCTATATAATAATAACATAAACAA
>JAGAWU010000049.1 GCA_017941235.1 Bacilli bacterium
ATGGTAGATAAATATATGGAGGAAGTAGTAAAAGTAAATGAAGATCCGGATTTTCATCAATATATGAGTTGGGAAGAAGATCAAAGAAAGATACAAAATTCTATAAGAAAACAATTTAGAGAAGAAGGATTAGCTGAAGGAAGAAAAGAAGGAATAAAAGAAGGAATAAAAGAAGGAAGGGCCGAAGCTAATTTGGAAGCTGCTAAGAAAATGATTGAAAAAGGATATTCTTTAGATGAAGTAAGTGATATTACTGGTTTATCGATTGATAAATTGAATAATCTTTAGAATTCTTTACTTTTTTCTTTTTTTGTGTTATCTTATTACTTGTTAGAGGGGGATATATATGGAAAAAGTTAAAAACGTTTCAATTAGTAATATTTCTAGGGAGAGTATTTATAAAATATATAGAAAAAAAGTATTAGAACAACAAAGAAGTTTTGATTCTAAAACTAAATCTAAGATTATTACTTTAAAATATAAAACTCGTTAGAGTTTTTTTAGTTTATATGTTATAATTTCTTTTGTGAGGTGACCTTATGATTTATTTAGATTATGCTGCTAATACTCCTGTAGATAAAGAAGTATTAGATTTATATTATGATTATTCTTTAAAATATTTTGCTAATCCTAATTCAGTTCATAAACTTGGACTTGAATGTAATAAAATTATAGAAGATTCAAGTAAAGAAATACTTGACTTGTTTAATTTAGATGATTTTGAAGTTATTTATACAAGTGGTGCTACTGAGTGTAATAATATGGTTGTTAAAGGAGTTTCAGATAGATATAAAAACTTAGGTAAACATATTATAGTAAGTAATCTTGAACATAACTCTGTTATAGCTAGTGCTTCTTATATGCAAGAATTAGGGTTTGAAGTAGATATGCTTCCTGTAAATAGTTCAGGACTTGTTGATTTTGAAGAATTAAAAAAATTAATTCGTGATGATACTATACTAGTTAGTATAACTTCAGTAGATAGTGAACTTGGTCTTCGACAACCTATAGAAGAAATAGCCTCATTTCTTAAACAATATCCTAACTGTAAATTTCATACAGATGCTACTCAAGCTATTGGCAAAGTAGATATAGATTTTAAAGATGTAGATTTTGTTACAATTGCTCCACATAAAATATATGGTATTAATGGAATAGGTATTTTACTTAAGAAAAAAGAAGTTTCTTTAAAGCCTATTATTTCAGGCGGTAGAAGTACAACTGTCTATAGAAGTGGAACTCCTGTACTTCCACTAATTGCAGCATCAGCTTTTGCACTAAAAAAAGCTATTACTGAAAGAGAAGATAGATATAAACATGTAGAAGAATTAAACAAAATAATAGTTTCTCATTTAGAAAAATATGAAATTATACATATTAATAATACTGAAAAATCACTTCCTTTTACAATCAATTTTAGTATTAAAGGATTTAAGGCTAAAGATATAGCTAAGAAACTTGAAGAAAAAGAAATATATATATCTACAAAAACATCTTGTTGTCCTCCTAATAGTCCTTCTAAACTTGTTTATGCACTTACTCATGATAAAAATCTTGCAGATTCATCTTTAAGAGTTAGTGTTTCACATTTAACTACTATAGATGAAGTTAATGAGTTTTTAAGTTCGTTAGATGAGATAATTGGTGAATAATATGGAAAAGTATAAAGAAATAGAAAGAAGTATAATTAAAAAGTATCGTAAGGATATTTGGAGTAAATTTGTTAAGGCTGTAATTGATTACGAATTAATTAATGAAGGCGATAATGTTATGGTTTGTATTAGTGGTGGTAAAGATTCATTTTTACTTGCTAAATGTATTCAAGAATTACAAAAACATGGAAAAGTTAAATTTGATGCTCATTATGTTGTTATGGATCCAGGTTATAATGAGTATAATAAGTCGTTTATTATTGATAATGCAAAAATACTTAATATAGATATTGAAATGTTTGAAAGTGATATATTTGATGTTGTTGAAAATATAGACTCTAAAAGTGCTTGTTATATGTGTGCTAGGATGAGAAGGGGAGTTTTATATAATCATGCTAAAGAACTTGGTTGTAATAAAATAGCTCTTGGACATCATTTTAATGATGTAATAGAAACTACAATGCTTTCAATGCTTTATGGATCAGAAATAAAAACTATGATGCCTAAACTTCATAGTGATAACTTTCCAGGATTAGAACTCATTAGACCACTTTATTTAGTAAAAGAAGATGATATAATAGCTTGGAAAAAGTCTAATGAATTAACATTTATTAATTGTGCTTGTAGATTTACTGAAGGTTGTTCATTAATTAATGATGGTACTAGTAAAAGAAAAGAAGTGAAAGAATTAATTAAAAACATGAAAAAGGTTAATCCTAATGTAGACTATAATATATTTAAAGCATTAGATAATGTTAACTTAGACTGTGTACTTGGAACTAAGAAAGATCATAAATATGAAAGCTTTTTAGATAATTATGAAAAATAAGTATTTTAAATCTTAATAAATAAAGAAAATTAAAAAGTTAAAAAACTTTTTAATTTTTTTTAAAAAAAAGGGTTGCATAGTATAAAATTATATGCTATGATATATTCAGTTAATAGATAGGTATTAACTTAATCAGTTAGAGAATTTTTGATGGTTTGTGAAAATCGTTGAAGTGTAGTTCTCATTCTTGAGTTTAATTATTAATTCTTAATTGGATTAAGAAGTTAAATTCCACTGATTCAATAATAATTATAGTATTTACAATTTGTAGAAAATATAGTTATTATTCATCTTATTAGCTCAAATATCTCTATCAAGAATGTGTAATCTTTAAGGTGATAGTTCTTGATAAACTATAAACGTATTTGAGTTAATATTTATATACCTGAATTTATCAAGCTATTAACTGGAATACGTATTTTGTGGAATCTTGATAAGAATTATGTTTGAGTACTGTCATACTTTAATGTAATTTAATGTTATCCACGGAAAAATATATTGTTTGACAGACAATATATTTTTTTTGTTTTAATTGACTTAATATTTCTTTTTTTATATAATTATAATTGTGAAAAATGGGAGGTAGTAAATATGAAAAAATGTATAAAATGTGGCTTTGAAGTTGAGGATGATTCATTATTTTGTCATAATTGTGGCTATAGAATGGAAGAGTTTAATAACAATAATGTAAATACGAATATTAAAACTTCAAATAGTAAAACTAGTGGTTTAAGTATAGCTGGTTTTGTAATTAGTATGATTTGTACTTTGTTTGGGGCTAGTATTTTTTTACAATTATCAACAGGAGTTGATAAATTAAATCAAATGTTACTTGATTATTCTACTGAAGGAGAACAAATAGGAGCTATAATTGGCTTTATAATAGGTTTTACTGCATTTAATTTTGTTCCTGGTATAGTAGGGGCTATACTTTCTGGAATAGGTATGACTAAAAAGAAAGATGCTATATCTATAATAGGTTTAATACTTAATATTATGTCTGTTTTAGTTTGCATTTTTGTATCTTTTTACATTATTATGAATGTTTAGAGTTTTATAATGATTTTTGGATATAAAGCATTTAACTCTGATTGTACTAATAGATATGGACAAGTATTTGAAGCTTGTAAATTTTATGATTCAAATGATAAAAATATAAAATTTCAGAAAACAGGTTTTCATTTCTGTAAAAGATTAGAAGATACTCTTAGATATTATGATGGATTTTCTGATATTAAAATAGCTAGAGTTGTTGGGATTGGAAAAATAGATGAGTATGAAGATAATTATTATGGATATTATGAAATGTATTCAGCTGAAAAGATTTATATTTCACGTTTTTTATCTAGAAATGAGATTTATCAATATATATTTGATATAGCTAAAAATAATTCTTATTTTAATGATAGAGTTATTAGATTTGTTAGTGGCTTTAAAATTAATGAAGAAGAGCAAAGAAAATTAATTGATATTACCAGTAGCATAAATGAAAAGAAAAGATTAGTTAAAGCTATTAAGTATTATCAATATGGTGATAAGGATGTATATAATAATTAAAAAACACTTGAAAAAATATTTAATTAAGTATATAATTAATTGCGGATGTGATTAGATGGGATTAATAGATTTAAGTTTATTACATAGTAATGCTACTTCCGAAATTAAACTTGATGGTGTTTATAGTATTCCTAGTGAATATTATAAAGATACTGATGTTAAGAAGATTGATAATGTTTCTATTAAGGGGACAATATCAAGAGAAACTGATGATATTGATTTTGTAGATTGTGATATAAATGGAGTTATGATTTTACAAGATGCGGTTTCTTTAGAAGATGTAGATTATCCATTTTCTATTCACTTAGAAGGAAATTTAGAAGATTTTGCTACAAATTTTGAAAATACTCTTGATATTTCAGAGTTTTTGTGGGAAAATATTGTTCTAGAGATTCCCTTGAGGTTTACGAAGGTAGAGGATCTCAGTAAGTTTCATGGGGATGGATGGAAACTTGTTAGTGAAGAAGATATTATTTCTTCAAATAATCCATTTAAAGAATACTTAAAAAATAATGACGAAGAGGAGTGATAATATGATGAAATTAAATATTCAATTATTTGCTGTACCATTCCGTAAAGTTTCTAAAACAAGAAAAAGAATGAGAAGAGCTCATAATGCAATGGAAATGCCTGGTGTTACTAAGTGCTCAAATTGTGGTGAAGTAATTAAACCTCATAGAGTTTGTCCAAAATGTGGTAACTACAAAGGAAAAGAAGTTGTTGTAAAAAATGAAGAAACAGAAGCATAGTTTCTTTTTTTTCTTTAAAAAAATTATAGTATGTGATATAATTGTTCTAGAGTGAGTTCGCTCACGAATATATTTAATTAATAGGAGGAAAATAATGGCATTAATTAAAGCTTTAACTAGTGCTGCAAGTTCAGCACTTGGTGATCAATTTAAAGAATATGTTACTTGTCCTGAAGTTAACAATAATGTAATTGTTCAACGCGGAGAAGTTCATCATGGAAGTGGTAATCCTGGAGCATCTGAAGGAATCATTTCTAATGGTAGTGCAATTGTAATACCTGAAGGAATGGCTATGATGATCGTAGATAATGGTAAAGTTCAAGAATTCTCTGCTGAACCTGGAACATTTACTTGGGATACAAGTAGTGAACCATCAATCTTTACAGGAGGACTTGGAAAAGGTATTTTAGATACATTCAAAACTATTGGTAGTCGTTTTACTTTTGGTGGACAAACTGCTAAAGATCAAAGAGTTTATTATATCAATATTAAAACTATACCTGGTATGCCTTTTGGTTCTCAACAACCTGAAACAATTATGGATTCAGTATATGGTAGTGTTCAAATTACTTATAATGGTAATTTTGATATCAAAGTTGATGATCCACTTATTTTAGTAAATAATTTTGTTGGAGCTAATGCAAAAGATACATTAACATTTGATGATATTTTCTCATCTGATAGTGGAAATCAATTAAAATTTGATTTTGCACAAAATGTTAGTGCTGGAATCAGTGATGTTATGACTGAAGAAGGAATATCATTTAGAGAAATTCAAGGTTCAAAAGGAAAAATGGCTATCGTTAAAAAGATGCAAGATTTACTTGACGAGTCTTGGAGAAGTCAATATGGTATTATAGTTGGAAATGTTACATTACGTATCAATGCTACTGAAGAATCTGCTAAGAAGATTTCTGATGCTGACATGGAAATTTCTACTAGAAAACGTATGGCTAACGAAATGTCTGAAGTTTACGCTAATAATCCTAATGCAAAAGATACTGAACTTGTTGATGTTCTAAGAACTGCTGCAGGTAATGAAAATGGTGCAATGATGGGTATTATGGGTGCTACTTTAGGACAAAATGCTACTAATATAGTAGGTGGAGTTACTGGAGGACCTACTCAAACTGCTGGTAATGCACAAGGTGTTGCTGGTTATTGTTCAAATTGTGGAGCTCCAGCGAGTGGAAACTACTGTTCTAAATGTGGAACTAAATTACAATAATTAAAGTTAAAGTTCATGATTAATTCATGAGCTTTTTTTTGTTTTAAAAGAAAAACTTCTAGAAGTTATCAATTAATATAATTATATAAAAGTTTTGTATTTTGTTGTATAATATATGTTGGAGTGATTAATATGACTTTAAAAATTAAAAACTTATCTAAAAGCTATGGCAAAAAAGAAATACTTGATAATGTTAGTTTTACTTTTGAAAGTAATAAAATCTATGGTATTGTTGGTAGAAATGGAGTGGGTAAAACAACTTTTTTTGAAGTTTTAAATAAAGATACACCTTATAATGATGGTAGTATTAAAATTGATAATAATGATATAGATGAGAATGTATCTTTGATACCTGCTACTCCTAATGTACCTCCTTTTTTAACTGGTAGGGAGTTTGTAAGCTTTTTCTTAGAACTTAACAAAGATAAACTAAAAAATCCTAAGACTATTGATGAATACTTTAAAATGATTGATATTTCTCCTAGTGATCAAAATAAGATTATGAAAAACTATTCTACAGGAATGAAAAATAAGATAGAAACACTATTAGGTATTATTAGTGAGAAAGAAGTACTTTTATTAGATGAACCACTTACTAGTTTAGATATAGTTGTTCAAGAAGAAGTAAAAAAACTGCTTAAGTCTGTTAAGAAAGATAGAATTATCATAGTTACTACACATATACTTGATATTGCACTTGATTTGTGCGACGAAATAATTATATTAAAAGATAAAAAATTTGAACTTATAGATTCAAAAAATTTAGAGAAAAAAGCTTATCGTGATTCAATAATTAAGGCATTAAAGGATAAAAATAATGATTAAGGATATTTTATTTAAATCGAAAGTTGAGATGACTATGCTGTTAAATTCTAGATTATTTCAATTGAAGAAATTAGGATTTGTTAAAGATAGTAATATTTCTTCTTTTACTAAAAATATAGCTATTTTCTCAGGCGTTTTTATAAATATTATTAGAAATCTTGCTCTTAACTTGTTTTACTTTTTTAATATATATTTAATAATTAAACTTATTAATAAAGAGTTTAATCCTAATATATTTATATTAGTTTATATTGGTTTGACAATTTTTGGCTCTTTAATTAATTCTAAAGCATTAAAAACTTCTAATACTAAGTATCATTCTATTATTCTTCTTAATATGAATACTAAGAGTTATACTTTATCTGATATATTTTCAAATGTAGTATTAAGTTTTATTTTTCAATTTGTTTCATTTTTAATACTTAAATCTAAATTAGAAATTGGTTTATCTTTAATTTTTAATTTAACTTTGTTTATGATGTTTACTAAATTAATAGGTGAGGTATTTAGTATTTCATATTTTAAAAGATTTAAGAATTTATTTTTGAATAATACTATTTTATATTTTGGAATACTTATTTTTTTGATAGTTGGATCTGTTATATTATCTGTTTTTAAGTGTTACATCTCTTTGGATTTACTTGTTTATATTAATTTAATCCTTATGGTGTTTTCTATTATATCTGTTATATACTTAGTTACTTTTAAAGAATATAAATATTTATATAGGAGACTTATAAATATTACTAAGTATAGTGATGATAATAGTATGGAGTTTTCTATTAATAATAGGTTATATTCTATTGATGATTTTAAGAGTCCTTTAGACTTTTTAAATAGGGTTTTCTTTAAGAGGTATTCTAGTACCATTTTATCTCCTATATATAGGGATACTATTATTATAGGGGTTTTAGGATCTGTACTTAATATACTTTGTTTATATGATATTAATGCTGGTATATATATTTCTTCTTATGTACTTAAGTATTTCATGTTTTCATATTTATTTATATATCTTTTAAATAAAACATCTTTTATTACTAAGATTATGTTTAATTCTTGCGATAAGTCGCTTATGAGTTATAGTTTCTATAATGATAGGGAGATTTCAATTAAATTATTTGGTAAGAGATTAAGAACTCTTTTATTTGTTAATCTTCTTCCTGTATTTATTTTTTCAGTTTTAATATCTATATTTTTACTATTAACTACTAATATAAGTGCTATTTCTCTTATATTAATGTTTATTTGTTTTAATTTATTATCTATGTTTTTTACTACACATTTTTTATCTATGTATTACTTATTAAAACCTTATGATAAGGATTCTAAAGTTGTTGATTTAAGATATCAAGTTATTAATTCTATTGTTGTTATTTTATTGTTTGTGATAGTTGGTTTAAAAGTTAAATTTGATTTAATTTTTGGTTTTACTTCTTGTTTTTGCTTACTATATATAGTTATTATTTTGTTATTTGTTTATAATAAGAAGACTAGTTTTTTAAAGTCAATACATTAGCATGAAGTTTTACATAAATTGACAAATTTTAATATTTGTAGTATAATTTGTATATATTGTTTCTCTTAGAAACAATTAGAGGTGGAAATTAATGAATAAGTTAAATAATATTGCTAAGGGGATTTCTACAGTTGGGCTGTCGTTAATTCTTGTTGCAATGGTAATGTTAAATGGTTATAGTCTATCTGATATGAATATATCTGATAGTGTTGCTATTACTAGTGATAAAGAAATAAAAGAGAGTAATAATTCAAATATTACTAATACTAATATTATGAATATGTCTTTAAGTACTGAGAGTAATCGTGAGATAGCTGAAGCTGTTTCGTTAAGACTTGAGGTTTATGATGGATTAACAATTGAGGAGCTTAGTGCTAAACTTGATAGAAGTTTAGGTAATGCAGCACTTAGTCGAAAAGGTTATTTAATTGCTAGTTATTGTTTATCTAAGGGTGTTGATCCTTATATAGCAACTGCAATTATGATTCATGAAACTGGTAGAGGTACTAGTAGAATGGCTAGAGAATGTCATAATGTTGCTGGTCAAAAGGGTGCCCCTAGTTGTATGGGTTCTTATAAAGGATATCCTAGTATAGACGACGGTATTAGAGGAGCTATAGATAATCTTTACAATAATTATTATGCTAGAGGACTTAATACTGTTGAAAAGATAGGGCCTAGATATGCTGAAAGTTCAACTTGGTTTTCTATGATTAATGGTTATATAAATAGTATAAGAAATAAATAATAAGAGTTAGATTTCTAACTTTATTAAAAATTTAATAATATAATAAAAAATATTAGGTTTAAAATAACCTAATATTTTTTTATTTTACTAATGCTTCGTGAATCTCTTCTTCGATATTATCTACATCTAGTTCTAAAATACGGTCGACTCTACATTTTTCTGATATAAGTATCGCATTTACTTTTTCTACTGCATTTTTAACTTCGTCATTTACTACAACATAGTTATATTTTCCAACTTCGTTTATCTCTTCATATGCTCTTAAGAAACGTTTATCTATTTTTTCTTTATCTTCTGTTCCTCTTCCTTCAAGTCTTCTTTTTAATTCTTTCATACTTGGTGGAAGTATAAATATAAATAGTGTTTCAGGAAGTAAATTTTTTATCTTTAAAGCACCTTGTATTTCGATAACTAAGATTACATCTTCACCATTATTTAAATGTTCTTCAATACTTTTCTTAGGTGTTCCATAATAATTTCCTGCATACTTTGCATATTCTAAGAATCCATCATTCTCTATTTCTTTTTCAAATTCTTCTTCTGATAAGAAAAAATACTCAACACCATCTTTTTCGTTACCTCTAGGTGCTCTACTAGTGCATGATATGGATAACCATAAGTTTTTATTTTTCTTTAATAAACTATTTACTATTGTATCTTTACCACAACCAGATGGTCCTGAGATTACATATAATTGTCCTCTTTTTTTAGTCTTTATCATAATTTTCACTCCTTAAATGATTTTTATATTCTTCTTCTATTAATTTTTTATCATTATTTATTAAATTATATATTATTGTTGTATCAAGTTCTAGTTTTAACATATCATAGTCTCTAATAAATTTACTTATTATAGGTATTTCTACATCTTTTTTGATACTATTTAAATATTTTCTTCCTTTATCATTAAAACCTAGTATTCTAATGTATTCTAAGTTTTTCATATTTTTTGCCATTTCTTTAGTGAAACCAACTAGAATATGAAGTAGCATTCTAGATAATTTGTTATATGTATATCTTTTTGATTTTAACTTTTCTATTAATTCTTCATAAGAATATGAATCATTTATAACTTTTTTTAATTTTAAATCAATTCCTTCAGTTACATCTTGGTATATACTTAAATCTTTTTCAGTTATTATTTTATACTTTAAGAATTTAAAGTAATCTTCTTTAAAATGTAAATCAGTTAAATACTTATTTACAAATTCTGGTACTGCTTCTTTAATGTTTCGCTTTTCTTTTAAAGCTTCTCTTATAGCAGTAGCACTTGATATTTCTTTTATTTCCTTGTCATGATAATCATTTGTTCTTTTTATACATATTGGTTTAATTTTATAATTGTTTTCTAATATTGTTTTGATATAGCTTACTCCAAGTAAGTCATTTGGAGCATTTACAATTTTACCTGTTAAATCTTTAACTGCATTACTAAGTGCGGTAGGGTAATTGTAGCCAAACTTAGAATATATTTTAACTAGTTTATCAAAATCTTCATTATCTATTTGGCATTTAGCTATTTCTATTAGATCATCTATATTATTTTCTTCACTTCCAAATACTAGTTTTTCAACTTTTAGATTTTCTAGGATACTAATAGCACCATAACTAAAATAATCAGCTGATGAAGTAGCAAATGGAAAAGGAAGTTCAACTATTAGATCAATACCAGCAAGTTTTGCTATTTCAGTTTTTTTCCATTTATCAATAATTGAAAAGTCACCACGTTCAGTATAATTACCACTTAATACAAGAATAATGGTATCGTCTTTATAAAGTTCTTTAATCTTATTTAAGTGATAAAGATGACCATTGTGAAATGGGTTATATTCACATATAATTCCTACACTTGACATATTTTCCCCTTTCTAAAATATTTGTATATATTTTAGCTTTTTATTTACTTAAAGTCAATTGTTGACTTAGAAAAATATATATTTTAAAATATTAATAGATTAGTGGTGGTTTTATGGACTATTATTTTAGAGAAAATAATATTTCTATTTCTGGTAATAATTATGCTTCTATAAAAGATGATTTACTTAAAACACTTAATTTTATAGAAAATAGTAATGATTTAGAGGAACTCTTATCCTTTTATACATATTTAATTTTATTTAAACCAGAGATTTTAAATAATGAGTTTTTATCTGTAGTAAAAAATAAACTTTTTGAACTTTCTTCTTTGCAAAAAGAGAAGTGGAGTAAGGTACAAAAACTAGCTTATGAATATTCTGTTTCTAGTGATGCTTTGATGAGAAGTAGTTTTGATTATGGCTTTTTTCAAAGACAAAAAGATATAATTGATTCTTTCTTTAATAAAAATACTTTTTCTTTTGATAAGTTTACTCCTTTAAGTGATAAAAATATATATTTTATGCTTAAGAAGTTTTATAAAGATACTAATGATTATCCTTCTTTATGTATTCTTTATTCTTTGATAGATGAGAAATGTATTATAGATGGTAGTAGTAAAGGGAGTTTAGGAGAAGTTATTTTTTCTAATTTTACTTTTAATCCTTATTTAAAGATTAATAGAAAGAATAATTTTCTTGATTTAATTACTTTAGTACATGAAATAGGGCATATTAAATATTATTATCTTGCTTTAAAAGATAAGAATCCTATAGATATAAATGAATTTTTTTATGTTAAACAATATGTAGAAGCTTATCCTTTATATCAAGAAAGGAAGTTTTTAGATTATTTACTTAGTGAAGGGGTATTTACTTATGATGTTAAACATTTTTTAGTTTGTGAACTTGAACAGCAAAATAAATATTTAGAAAAACTACTTGATGAACCTAGTGTTTCTGATATAAGAATTATTAATGGTAAAATTGGTGGTAATTTACTTAAGAATATATCTGAAAGTAATGATTTAATTAGTTCTTCTGCTGATTCTTCTTTCTATATGAATAATTTTTCTAAGGGTGAAAGGCTTAACTCTGTTCTTGATACTATAAATTCTATTAAAAAAATATAATTTCGAGTGTTATAAAATGTAAAAATAGTGTATAATGGAATAACGGGGATAATCTCTTTATTCCTTTTTATTGGAGGAGGATTTATGATAACAAAACCTAAAGGTACTAGTGATATATATGGTAAAGAAGCTAAAATATGGAAATATGTAGAAGAAATAGTTGATGGAGTAATGGAAAAGTATAACTATAATTATATTAGAACTCCTATATTTGAATCTACTGAACTTTTCCATAGAGGAATTGGTGATTCAACTGATATAGTTACTAAAGAGACTTATGATTTTACAGATAGAGCAGATAGAAAAATGACTTTAAGACCAGAAGGAACTGCTGGTGTAGTCAGAAGTTTTATAGAAAATAAAATGTATAGTGAATCGCTTCCTGTTAAATGTTACTATAATGGGACTATGTATAGATATGAAAGACCACAACTTGGAAGAGATAGAGAACTTACTCAATTTGGTTTTGAGGTATTAGGTACTGATGATCCAATTAGTGATGCAGAAGTTATTTCTATTGCAGTAAATATTTATAAAATGCTTGGACTTAAAGATATTAGTGTAGAAATTAATTCACTTGGTGATAATGAATCACGTGATAATTATAGAAAAGCTTTACTTGAGTTTTTAGAACCTAATAAAGATAAACTTTGTGATGATTGTAAAGAAAGACTTAAAAAAAATCCACTTAGAATACTTGATTGTAAAATAGATGGTGATGGTGAATTTTTAAAAGGATGTCCTACTACTATAGATTATTTGAATGAAGATAGTAAGAATAGATTTGAAGAGTTAAAGTCATATTTAGATATATTAGGAGTTAAATATGTAGTTAATCCTAAAATAGTACGTGGACTTGATTATTATAATCATACTGTATTTGAAATAAAAGTAGATATGCCAGGACTTAGTAATGCTCAAACTATAGGTGCTGGTGGTAGATATAATGGACTTGTTAAACAACTAGGAGGTCCTGATACACCTTGTATTGGGTTTGCTTCTGGAATAAGTAGAGTTGTACTTGCTTTAAAAGAACAAGAAGTTAAACTTCCTATAGAAGATGGTATTGATGTATTTATTATGTATGTTAATGAAGAAGAAAAGAAATATGCAGTATATTTACAACAAGAACTTAGAATGAGTGGATTTAATGTTGATATGGAGTATACTGGAAGAAGTTTGAAGGCTCAATTTAAACAAGCTGATAGATTAAATAGTCATTTCCTTCTTATTTTAAATAGTGAAGATTTAGATAATGGTGAAGTACAAATTAAAAATACAAGAACAAAACAAGAAGATAAAATATCTATTGAATATATAATGTATTATTTAGATGAACAATTAGTTGATGATGAAGATGAACACTGTGATTGTGGTTGTGAGCATGATCATTGTACTTGTGGTGATGATTGCAGTTGTCATGAACATCATAGATAGGAGTAAATTATGAAAAAAATTAATGCTTGCGAATTAAAAAATTATTTCGATCAGAATATTGAATTTAGTGGATTTGTTGATAGTGTTAGAGATTTACAATGGGTACAATTTATAATACTTAGAGATTCTACAGGAAAAGTTCAAGTTACAATTGAAAAAAGTGAAGGAAAGAATAAAGATATGGTTGAACTTGTTTCTAAATTAACACCAGAAAGTGTTATTAAAGTTAGTGGTAAGTTACTTGAAAGTCCTAAAGTTAAACTTAATGGTATGGAATTAATACCAGATAGTATAGATGTAGTTAGTGAAAGTGAAAATGAAATACCATTTAACTATAAAAAAATAGAAGGAGTTAACTTAGATACTAGACTTGATTATAGATTTATTGATTTAAGAAGTGAAAAAAATTTACTTATGTTTAAAGTTCAAACTTCTTTTGTAAAAGGTATGAGAGAATACTTATATAAAAATAATTTTATTGAAATACATACTCCTAAATTAATTGGTGCTGCTAGTGAATCTGGTAGTGAAGTATTTGAAGTTAAATATTTTGATAGAAAAGCATATCTTGCTCAAAGCCCACAATTTTATAAACAAATGGCTATGGCTAGTGGATTTGAAAAGATATTTGAGGTTGCTCCTGCTTTTAGAGCGGAGAATTCTAATACTAATAGACATTCAACTGAATTTACTTCTTTTGATGTAGAATTTAGTTATATAGATTCTTATGAGGATGTAATGGATTTGGAAGAAGAATTATTAGTAGCTGGTCTTTCAAAAGTAAAGGAAGAATATGGAATGCAGATTAAAGAAGTATTTGGAAAAGATGTAGTTGTTCCTACTAGACCTTTCCCTAGAATTAAACTTAATGATTTATATATGGAACTTCATAATAGATATAATTATGAAATTCCTAAAGAAGATGTTGGAGATATGAATAGTGAATCGGAAAAATTGACTGCTAGGTTTGCAATGGAAGAATATGGTCACGAGTTTATATTTGTTACTGATTTTAGTAAAACTAAGAGGGCTTTCTATCATATGAGAAAAGATGATATACCTCAAGGTTATGATTTAATTTGGAGAGGTACTGAGATAACTACTGGTGCTCAAAGAGAACATAGATATGATGTTTTAAAATCTCAAGCTGAAGAAAAGGGTTTAAAAGATGATGTTAAATTCTATTTAGATTTCTTTAAATATGGTTGTCCACCACATGGAGGATTTGCTTTAGGTGTTGATAGACTTACTATGCTTTTACTTGGTACAAATAATTTGAAAGAAACACAGTTTTTATTTAGAGGTCCTAATAGATTAGAACCATAATTTACTTGATATTATTCTTAGTATGTGATATTTTTTAATTAAGGGTTGCAAAAATATGACTTTTGTGTTATAATAACAGACATTGGAGGGGGATATTATGAAAAAATATTTTAAAACCATAGCAATATTTATATTTATATTATTTATTGCGTTACAATCTAACACTGTTAATGCTGAATCTGGTCTTACTTTAACAAGAAAGACATACATTACATATAATGGTAGAACTGAAGCTAAGTTTTATACTTCTAAGGGATACGGTTATTGTATAACTCCTGAAAGAACAGGAGCATATCAAGGACACAATTTTACTTATAGTTATACTGAAAGTGATGGTGGACTTGCTTACATCCTAGAAAACGCTACTGATACTAGTGATACTGGTTATTTAATTACACAACTTGCTGTTTGGAAGTATAGAAGTAATTTTATGCCTGCTGCTTTCCAAAATACTGCTGTAGGTAATAAAGCTGTTTCTATTGCTAATAATGCTAAAGGTAAAACAACCGGTGGTAGTGAAGTAAGTGTTAAAATTAATACTACTGATAATAATGCTAAACTTATTAATGGTTATTATACTATTGGTAATATGAGTATTAAATTTGCTGGAGTTAATAAATATAAAGTAACTGTTAGTGGAAATCAATATGCTCAATTAGTTGATGCTAATGGTAATGTTGTAAGTAATGGTAGTGAATTTGCTACTAATCAAAAATTTAATGTTAGAGTACCTGCTGATAAGGTTACTGAAAAATCTAGTTTTAAAGTAACTCTTTCTGTAGGAAAAACAGTATATCTTATTAAAAGATATTCACCTAACAATAATGCATTACAAGATTTAGTTGTTCCAGAAAAAGAAAATAAATCAGATTCTGATTCTGCAACATTTATAATGACACCAGTAAAAAGAGTATGTGAATACTATAATGGTAAATACTATGGTAAAGATGGAAAAGAAACTACTGAACTAAAATACAGACAAGAATGTGAAACTAACATTTGTAAAAAAGTTGGTGACAAATATTTTGGTAAAGATGGAAAAGAAACTACTGAACTAAAATATAAAGAAGAATGTGAAACTAACATTTGTAAAAAAGTTGGTGACAAATATTTTGGTAAAGATGGTAAGGAAACTACTGAACTAAAATACAAACAAGAATGTGAAACTAACATTTGTAAAAAAGTTGGTGACAAATATTTTGGTAAAGATGGTAAAGAAACTACTGAACTAAAATATAAAGAAGAATGTGAAACTAACATTTGTAAAAAAGTTGGTGACAAATATTTTGGTAAAGATGGTAAAGAAACTACTGAACTAAAATACAAACAAGAATGTGAAACTAACATTTGTATAATTATTGGTGATAAATATTTTGGTAAAGATGGTAAAGAAACTACTGAACTAAAATATAGACAAGAATGTGAAACTAATATTTGTAAGATTGTTGGAGATAAATATTTTGGTAAAGATGGTAAAGAAACTACAGAGAGTGAATATAAAGCTCAATGTGAAACACCAATTCCAGATACTGGAGTTAGTCCATTATCAACAATTCTTTCAATTGTATTAGGATCTGGAATTATTGCTGGTACAGCATTACTATTAAAAAAATATAGTAAAAATAATTAATAAATGAGAACTCTTTTTAGAGTTCTTTTTTTGTTATTGAATAAAATCTCTATGTTTGACATAACTTTTATAAAATGATAATATAAAAAATATGGGTGATGGATATATGGAAACATGGTATTTAGTATCATATGTATTTATGTTTTTCTTCGTAGCTAGTTTAATTGGCTATGTATGTGAAGTGGTTTACTGTTCTGTGGTTGATAAATATTTTGAATGGAATAGAGGTTTTTTACTTGGACCATATATTCCGATATATGGTATTGGTACTGTAGTAATTATTTACTTACTTAGGGATTATTATCATGATCCTAAAGCTCTTTTTGCACTTAGTTTTTTAATATGTACTATTCTTGAATATATTACAAGTTTTATTATGGAAAAATTATTTAAAGTTAGATGGTGGGATTATTCAACACTTCCTTTTAATATTAATGGTAGAGTTTGTTTACTTAATTCAGTATTATTTGGTATTGCTGGTGTAGTTGTAATTTATTTTTTAAGACCACTTGTTCTTAATATATTTAACTTTGTACCACATGCTGCTATGATTTCTATTGCTACTTTCTGTGAAATTATTTTCTTTACTGATTTATTTGTTACATTAGGGACTTTGATTAGTATTAGAATTACTTTAACTAAAATGAAAAAGGTAAAGAAGAGTAGTTTGGAAAATGAAAGTAAAGATGGTACTGAAAAGACTAAAGATCAAATTGTTGAGAGAATAAGAAAAAATGTTACTCTTTATAATTTACTTCTTAGGGCTTTTCCTTATATTGATGGTGTTAATGAACAATCATTTAGAGAACTTAGGTTATTAGTAAATGCTACTGAAAAAGCTATTAAAATGGGTGAATCAGTGGTTAATGGAACAAAGAAGGTTGCTAATACAACTAAAGATGTTGTAGTTAATAGTACTAGAATAGTTGCTAATACAACTAAAGATGTTGTAGTTAATAGTACTAGAATAGTTGCTAATACTACTAAAGGTGCTGCTGATAAGATAAAAAATACTACAATTAATAAAAATAAAGATATCAAAAAGAAATAAAACTTTTATTTCTTTTTCTTTTTTGCTATAATTATGTAGTAAGGTGATAGTATGTACTTAAAACAAATAAATGCTTATGGTTTTAAATCTTTTGCAGATAAACTTGATATTAATTTAGATAATAGAATAACATGTATAGTTGGTCCAAATGGATCTGGTAAGAGTAATGTTGTTGATGCTGTTAGATGGGTTCTTGGAGAACAATCTGTTAAACAGCTTAGAGGAGATGGATCTATTTCTGATGTAATATTTTCAGGAAGTAAATCACGTAATCCTTTGAATGTTGCTACTGTAGAACTTGTTTTTGATAATAATGATCATTATTTGAATGTTCCTTATACAGATATTTCTATTAAAAGAAAAGTTTTTAGAACGGGTGAAAATGAGTATTTTTTAAATGGTGATAGATGCAGATTAAAAGATATAATTAATCTACTTATGGATAGTGGTATTGGTAAAGAATCATATAATATTATTTCTCAGGGTGAAGTTGATAAGATTATTTCAAACTCATCTATGGATCGAAGAGTTATTATTGAAGATGCTGCTGGAATAGTTAAGTATAAAAAAAGAAAAGAAGAAGCATTAAAAAAACTTGATAAGACTCATAACAATTTAGATAGAGTTAATGATATAATATTAGAACTTGAGACACAAGTAGAACCGCTTAAAGAACAAAGTGAAAAAGCTCAAGAATACTTAGACAATAAAGAAAGTTTAAAACAATTAGAAGTTGCTCTTCTTGCTTTTGATATATATAACGATAGTGAAGAAGTTAAAAGATTAAAAGAAGTACTAGAGAAACTTGAAGATAAATTATCACTTGAAAATGTTTCATCTAATAATGATGATATTGAAATTGAAAAACTTAATAAATTGTTATTTGATAAAGAGAAGATTTTAAAAGAATACAATGCAAAACTATTAGAAATAGTTGAAGAGTGTGAAAAAATTAATACTAAGAAGAGAATATTAGAAGAGAAAGCTAAAAATACTGATATAGAAGCTAATAAAACTTTATTACTTGAAAAACTTGATAAAAAAGCCGAACTTGATTCATTAATTAGTGTATTAGAAAATGAAATTAATGAAACTAAGAATAGTCTTTCTAAAAAGAATGAAGAACTTATTTCTTCTTCTAATATACTTGATACTACTAAAAATAGAAAAAGATTATCTGTTTTAGATTATTCTAAACTTGAACAAGAAATAATTAGTACATCACATAAAATTAATTCGTTAAATCTTGAACTTGATAATGGTAGTACTATACCACTACAAGTTAAGAAGGTACTTTCTAATACTAATTTATTTGGTATTTATAACACTATAGGAAATGTTATATCTATTGATAGCAAATATACTAAAGCGCTTGAGGTAGCTAGTTTATCTAATCGTAATTTTATAATTACTGAGAACGAGGCGGCTAGTAAGAATGCGATTAATTATTTAAAGGATAATCGTTTGGGTAGAGCAACATTTTTTCCTTTATCAGTAATTAAACCAAGATATATTGATTCTAATTCTTTAAATATTTTGGAAAATGATTCTAATTATTTAGGAATACTTAGTAATTTACTTGATTATGATAGCAAGTATTCTAATATAATAGAAAATCAATTTGGTACTGTAGTTATAGCAACTAATTTAGATGGTGCAAATATTTTAGCTAGAAAAACTAATCATAAATATAAAATAGTTACTCTAGATGGTGATGTTGTTAATGTTGGTGGTTCTATGACTGGTGGATCACTTAATAAGGCTTCACGTAGTAATATAACTATTAGACAAGAACTTGAAGTATTAGAATCTAAAAAAGTTAGTTTAGATGAAGATAAAGTTAGTTTATCTAATTTAATTGATAAAATATCTCATGAAATTGAAGATATAGAAGAAAGTCATTTTGAATTAGATAGAGAAAAAGTTAGTATTGAGCAAAAACTAAATGAACAAAATAAAAATCTTTCTTCAAAATATGAAGAAAGAGAAATTATTAAACAAGATATTGAATCTCTTAATGATGTAGTTTTAGATAGTGTGGATAGTAAAGTGCAGGAATTAATTAAACTTTATTATGATACTGTTGCTACTCGTGATACTGTTAAGAATAAGATTTCTACATTAACTGAGGAAATAAAAGATATTAAAGATAAGCTTGAAAATTTAAGTAATGAATATAAAGTTAAGAATAGTACTATTAGGACTTTAGAAAAAGAAAAGAATGATTTGAATATTAAGATTAGTAAATTAGAACTTGGTCTTGATAATTATTTAAATACTTTAAGTGTTGAATATTCACTTACATATGAAAAAGCAAGAGAAGAATATGAACTTGAAGTAGATAGAGAATTTGCTAAAGAACAGGTTAATAAATATAAATCTAATATTAGAGCTCTTGGAATGGTTAATTTAGCTGCAATAGAAGAGTATGAAAGAGTTAGTACTAGATATGAATTTTTGTGTAAACAAAGAGATGATTTGTCTAATGCTGAAACATCACTTCTTGATATTATGAGAGAAATGGATGGCGTTATTAAAGAAGAATTTTTTAATACATTTAAAAGAGTTAATGAAGAATTTGGGAAGGTATTCAAAGAATTATTTTCTGGTGGTTATGCTGAACTTAAACTTACTAATCCAGATGATATATTAACTACTGGAGTAGATATAGTAGCTAGTCCTCCAGGAAAGAAATTGTCTTCAATTACACTACTTTCAGGTGGTGAAAAAACTCTTACTGCAATATCACTTTTATTTGCAATACTTAATGTTAGAGAAGTACCATTCTGTTTGTTTGATGAGGTAGAAGCTGCTTTAGATGAAGCTAATGTTATACAATTTGGTAAATACTTAAGTCATTATAAAGATAAAACTCAATTTTTAATAATTACACATAAGAAAAAGACTATGGAATATGCAGATACATTATATGGTATTACAATGCAAGAATCTGGTGTTTCAAAACTCGTTAGTGTAAAACTTAATGATCATATTGATACATTATAGAACTATATTAATAGTTCTTTTTCTTTACACTTTTTAGTAAAGTTTATTTTATATTAAATTAAAATTATGATATATTTAACATATGGTGATAGTATGATAACAATTGAAGAAGAAAAGAAAGAAAAAGAATTCTTAAAGGAAACTAGTAAAAAATTAGAAAAGACAATTAATGATTTAAGAAACGAAGTTAGTGTTTCTTTTTCTGATTTAACTGATTTTAAAAAACTTGTTTGGTCTGATTCAAATTCTTTTGATAGTGCAGATCAAGTACAGGCTAAAATGCTTACTAATGAAGAAGAAGTTAAGATACTACGTAAAGAAGATTACTTAAAGAAACTTCTTAAAATAGAAAAGAAACCATATTTTGGATCTATTATATATAAAGATAATGAGAGTAGTGAAGAGGAACTTATATACATATCTACTACATATTTGAAGGACGAAAATGATATTAATATTATATATGATTGGAGAAGTCCTATATGTAGTTTGTTTTATGATTTTGAAACTGGTCCTTGTTATTTTTGTGCTCCCGGTGGTAAGTTTGAAGGAAATCTTATTCGTAAAAGACAATATAAAATAGAAGATAATTATTTAGTAGGTGTTTTTGATAATTCACTTAATATAGATGATGAACTTTTACAAGAGGTTTTATCTACTTCTTCGAGTGATAAAATGAAGAATGTTGTTAATACTATTCAAAAAGAACAGAATCAAGTTATTCGTAATTTAACTGATAAGAACTTAATTGTACAGGGAATAGCTGGTTCTGGTAAAACTTCTGTAGCACTTCACAGAATAGCTTTTTTGCTTTATAGACTTGAACATTTAAACTCTAATAATATACTTATCTTTTCACCTAATAATATATTTACTGATTATATATCTAATGTTCTTCCTGAACTAGGTGAAGAAAATACTCTTCAAACAACGTTTAACGACTATTTAAGCTTCTTTGTTACTGAGTATAAGGGAATAGAGGATTATTCTGATTTTATATCTAGATATTATACTTATGAAGAGGATAATGTTAAACTTGTTAAATATAAACAAAGTGATGAGATAGTTTCTGATTTTGATAAGTATATAGATTTTTATATAGAAAATTCTAAATTTATAAAAGATATTCGTGAAGGTGAACATAATTTTGTATCTCGTAATGATTTAAATGAACTTCTTCATGAAAAGTATTCTAGATTTCCTCTTTTTGAAAGATTAGATGAGATGGCAGAAAAAATTTGTTATGGTTTTTATAATGGTAAACTTAAGAAAAAAGCTACTTTTAGAAAACTTATTAAAGAATCTATTAATTTTAGTGAAGATCTTAAACTAATATATAAGCATTTCTTTTTGAGTAATTTTTCTAGAATTAAGCTTACGCCTATGGAAGTTGATTCTTTTGTTGATAAGGATATCATAAATTATGAGGATGCTTTATTATTTAGTTATTTAAAGGGAAGACTTGCTGGTTTTCCTTATGAAAATAATATTAGACAAGTAGTTATTGATGAGGCACAAGATTATAATAGATTACAATATGTAATTATTTCTAAAATATTTAGAAAGGCTGCTTTTACTATTTTAGGTGATATTAATCAAAATATAAATCCTTATTATGCACATAAATCACTTGAAAATTTAAAAGATTTATTTATTGATTCTAAATATATTGAACTTCTTAAAACTTATAGATCATCACCTCAAATTATTGAATATACTAATAAAATACTAGGGTTAAAACATGTAACTGCTATTAGAAGGCGTAATTCTAGACCTGTTTCTTTAAGAAGAAATATTGTAGACTTAAAGAAAACATTAATAGAAGATATTAATTTACTAGAACTTGATTATATTAAAATAGCTGTTATTACTAAGGATAAGTATATTGCTGAAAGATTATATAATTCTATTAAAGATAGTGTGGAGGTATCATTAGTTGATGAACATACTAAAGAGAATCGTAAAGACTTAGTGGTTATTCCTGCTTATCTTGCTAAGGGATTAGAATTTGATGCTGTAATAGTTTATAACGATCCTAAATCTCGTTATAAAAGAGAAGAGAAGAATTTACTTTATGTAGCATGTACTAGAGCTCAACATGAACTTTACATTTATAACTAATTATGGTATAATATGCCCTATAAAAACGGGGGATTAATATGAAAACTAGTGATTTTTTGGAATTTAATAGTAGAACTGTAAGAATGAAACTTGATAAAGCATATTTTGATAAATTAAATTTTAAACTTGGAAAAGATATTAAGAATTGTGTTATTGAATTAGTAAAGAAAGAAATTAGTTCTTCTTGTGATAGAAATAAAGATATTAATTATGATGATTTAGAAAAAATTACTGATAAAGTTTTTTCTTCTTTTTTTACTAATAATATTTTAAATATTGATTTTTTATGTAAAATTATAGAAGAAAATTTTGAATTTACTGATAATTATTATGATTCACTTATTTCCCTTAATAAACTTGCTTATATTATTGAAAAAGCTGGAATTTATTTATCTGAAAAATATATTTTTGAACTTATGGAAAGAAGTGCAGTATTAAGAGAAAATGTTCAAACTATAGTAGTTAATAAGAAAGAAGATATACAGAATGGTAAACTTAATAATATTATTAAGAATGATATTATGCTTATTATAATTAATGTTTATCTATCTATGTATTCTTTTAATAATAGTGTTAAAAGTGATGATATAAAGTATTCTTCGAAGACAATTAAGAAACAAGATAAAAATATTAAAGAGCCCTCTAGTAAAAAAAGAAGTAAAAAGGATGATAGTTTTAAAATAGTTAGTGAATTATTATGTGACTATGATTATTCTTCTTATGTTTCTTTTATAAATAGTTTTTCTCCTCTTACTTTTGAAGAAGAAATTGATTTAGGTAAAAAGATTAGAAAGGGAGATTTAAAGGCACGTGATTTACTTGTTTATCATAATCTAAAACTTGTTGCTATAATTACACAGAAATATATAACTTCTGGGGTTGAATTACTTGATTTAATTAGTGAGGGTAATATTGGACTTATTAAAGCAGCTTCTAAATATGATTATACTAGAGGTGTTAGATTTGCAACTGTTGCTAGTTGGTGGATTAATCAATGTATTAGCCGCACTATTGATAATCAAAGTGCAAGTATTAGAATACCGGTATATAAGAGAGCACAAATTACAAAATATTTAAAGGCTAAAGAACAAGTTACTAGTAAAATTTTACATAATCCTTCAATAAAAGAACTTTCTTATTATCTTGATATGTCAATAGAAGAAATTAGTTATTTTGAAAATTTACTTGCTGATACAGTTAGTTTAAATTCAATTTTAGATGATGAAAATAATAGTGAACTTCAAGATTTAATTTTAGCTCCTTTAGATTCGTTACTTGATTTAGTAGTTGTAGAAGATAATAAAGAGGAAATTAGAAAATTACTTGATTCTGAGAATATTAATGTTATTGAAAAAGAAGTTGTTCGTAGACATTTAGGATTTTATGGTAATGAAGAAAGCTTTACTGATATGTCTAAATCTTTTAAACTCTCTAGAGAAAGAATTAGAGTTATTTTTAATACTGCAATTAATAAAATTAAAGCAGGAGAAAATAAAGAAAAATATAGGGAATTTCTTGGGCAAAAAATGTATGTTAAAAAATAAATTTATTTATATAAAAAGAGATTAACTCTTTTTATTTTTTATTTATTATGTTATTATTATTATGGTGATTGAAATGAAGAATCGTAGTGAATTAAGAGAAATAGCAATGAAATGTTTATATCAAGTATATATAATGGAACCTACTAAACTTGATTATGATATTTCTGAACTTATACATGAACAATTAGAAGTTGAAAATGACTTTGTTAATACATTAGTTAATGGTGTTATTACTAATCAAAATAGTATTGATGAACTTGCTAATAAGTATTTAGAAAACTGGACTATTGATAGACTTAATAAGGTTGATAAGGCTATACTTTCTATTGGTATTTTTGAACTTAAATATACTGAGACTCCTTCTGTTGTTTCTATAAATGAAGCTATAGAGCTTTCTAAGAAATATAGTGATGAAGCTGTTACTAAGATGATTAATGGTGTTTTAGATAATATTTATCATAATGAGGATATAGATGAAAGATAAATATATTACAGTTATACAACTTAGTAAGTATTTAAAATATAAGTTTGATAATGATGTTAATTTAGATACAGTTTATTTAAAGGGTGAAATATCTAACTTTAAAGCTCATTCTAGAGGACATTTTTATTTTACTTTAAAGGATGAAGAATCAAGAATAAATGCTGTTATGTTTTCTTCTAGTGCTAGTAAAATTAAATTTACTCCTCAGGATGGTATGAAAGTACTTGTTACTGGTAAGGTTACTGTGTATCCTCAAAATGGAGGTTATCAAATATATGTAAATGAGATGCTTGAAGATGGTGTTGGTAATTTATATATTGCTTATGAACAGTTAAAAAAGAAACTTGAAGATGAAGGATTATTTGATAAATCACATAAGAAAAAGATACCGTATATACCTAATAGAATAGGCGTTGTTACTGCTCCTACTGGTGCTGCTATTAGAGATATAATATCAACTATAAAAAGACGTTGGCCACTTGCTGAAGTAATACTTTTTCCTTCTTTGGTACAAGGTGAGTTTGCTAAAGAAGATATAGTTAAACAAATTAAGAGAGCAGAGGATTATAATCTAGATACTTTAATTGTTGGACGTGGTGGAGGAAGTATAGAGGATTTATGGGCATTTAATGAAGAAATAGTTGCTCGTGCAATATATGAATGCTCTATTCCTGTAATTAGCGCTGTAGGGCATGAAATTGATTTTACTATAGCTGATTTTGTAGCGGATATGCGTGCTCCTACACCTACAGGTGCTGCTGAGATTTCAGTACCTAATTTATCTGATGTAAGTAATTTAATTTCACAAATTAATATAAGACTTAATAAAGCTATTTCTAACAAAATAGAATTTAGCCGTAGAAGACTTTTAGATGTTAAAAGTAGACATATATTTAAAGAACCTATTAAAATATATGAAGCTAAAGAACAGAAATTTGACTTTTTAATGGAAAAATTAAAATTTAATATACTAAATATTTATACTAATAGATCTAATAGTTATTTAAAAATTAAAGAGAATATTATATTTAAAAATCCTAATGTATTATTTGAGAAGAAACAAAATGATTATTTAAGATTAATTAGTAAACTTGAGACACTTAGTCCATTATTAACAATTAAGAGAGGTTATTCTATTTCTAGAGTTAATAATAAAGTGATAAATAGTGTTAAAGATGTAAAGAAGAAAGATTTAGTGGAGATAGAACTTTCTGATGGAAAAATAAATGCGGAGGTAGTTTAATATGGCAAAAGAGAAAGAATTAAGTTTTGAAGAAAATTTAGAAAAATTAGAAAATTTAGTAAAAGATTTAGAAAATGGTAATATTCCTTTAGATGATGCTATAGAAAAGTATAAAGAAGCAATGACACTTTCAAAAGTTTGCGATGAAAAATTAAAAAATGCAGAGGAAGCTATTACTAAAATAGTTGCACCTGATGGTGAACTTCAAGACTTTGAAATAAAAGAGGATTAATAATAAAACTTCATTTGAAGTTTTTTTCTTTTTAAATAAGTTAATACGTGGTATAATTATATAGAAGTTATAATAATATTAGGAGAAGATATATGGAATTTTGCATACTTAATGAAAAAGAGTTTAGAAAATTTTTAGATAGTAATGAACAGAGAACATTTTTACAAACTCCAGAAATAGGTAAACTTCGTGAAAAGTCTGGTTGGGTTGTTCATTATTTAGGAGTAAAAGAAAATAAAAAAGTAATAGCAGCTGCTATGTTTGTATCTATTACTAAACATTTTGGTTATAAAGAATTTTATTCACCAAGAGGATTACTTGTAGATTATCATAATAAAGAATTACTTGATTTTTTTACAAAAAATATAAAAGAATATGTTAAAAAGAATAAGGGATATGAGTTTAGAATTGATCCTTATGTAATAAATGTAGAAAGAGATACTAATGGAGATATAGTTGAAGGTGGTATAGATAATAGAGATATTAGAGAAAATTTATTATCACTAGGGTATAAAAGAGTAAAAAAAGAAGATATGGAACAAGTTGGATGGATGTATGTTCTTGATATTGATGGTAAAACCGAAGATGAAGTTTTAAAAAATATGAAACCTAATACACGTAATACTATTCGTAAAACTTTAAAGAATGGTATTGAAATAGTTGAACTTGAAAAGAAAGATTTACCACTTTTTCATAAAATTATGATTGAAACTGGTCAAAGAAAAGGTTTTTCTATTCGCAAGCTTGACTATTTTGAAAATATGTATGACTTATTTTATCCTCGTGGTGAGATTAAATATTTACTTACTAAGTTAGACCTTTCTAAACATATTCAAATGCTTGAACAAGATAAAGAAAAACAATTAGAGGAAAAAAATAAACTTAGTGATGCTAAATACAATGATGGTAAAAGAAAAGCATTTGATAATGCTATAAGTGGCCTTGATAAAAGAATTGAACATGCTAAAGAATTAATTGATAAACATGGAAAGGTTATTAATTTATCTAGTTCAATGTTTATTATGACTGATCCTGAGGTTGTTTATTTATCTAGTGGTAATTATGAAGAATTTATGTCTTATAATTCGCAATATTTAATACAATGGGAAATGATTAAATATGGTATAGAACATGGCTTTAAAAGATATAATTTTTATGGTATTACTGGTAATTTTGATAAAAATGATAAAGATTATGGTATATATGAATTTAAAACAGGTTTTAATGGTTTTGTTGAAGAATTAGTTGGAGAATTTTCTTATCCTGTTTCACCTATGTATTATGTGTTTAAATTAATTAAGAAGGTAAGGAAGTAAAGTATGAATATTGAAGTTGGAGATTTATTAACTTTAGATGATAAAAAAGATTATTTTGTTGTAGCTATATCAAATAAAAATAATAATATTTACTATTGTTTAGCATCAATTAATGATATTGATTTTAAAGTATTTAAGTTAAATAGTTTTGATGATAGTTTAGAGCTTATAGATAAAGTATCTTTATCTAGTGATTTAATAGTTGAATTTGCATCTAGTTATAAAAATTATTTACATGGAGTATATAGTAAAATGGGAGTAGTTAATGGATAGTAGTAATAAAATATTTAAAATAATTAAAGTGGTAAAATCGAGTGATTTTTCTGATGAAATCACGTTACTTTTAAATTGTTTTGTTTTTGGATTAGATTCTTTAACTTTTGATAATAGAATACTTAAAAGTATTGATTCAAATAATCTTAATTGCAGTATTTCTGATAAGAAGTTAGAAACTCTAGTTAATTCATTTAAGAATGATTATATAGGTTTTAAAAATCAAAATGGAGAACTCAATAGACAAAAATTAGAGAATAGTTTTGGCCAATTAAACTTTGTATTGAATGATCATTTGGAGAAATATAATAATAGTATTTCTTTTGACAAAAAGATGTAAGTAAATCTACATAATGTAGATTTCTTTTTTTTGTTATGATATAATTATTAGGTATTGTATAGAGTTAAAAAAGAGAAGAGTGATTATGTATGAAAAAAAATGCTTTAAAAAAAAGTTCTTTTGTTGAAGGGACTTTAATTGCAACACTTGCTATTGTTTTTACTAAAATACTTGGTATGGTATATGTTATTCCTTTTTATGCCATAGTTGGTGTACAGGGAAGTGCACTTTATTCATATGCTTATATTATTTATAATATATTTCTAGATATATCATCTGCTGGTCTTCCTATAGCAATTAGTAAAATAATTAATGAGTATAATACTTTAAATATGATGGATGCTAAACTTAGAGCATATCGTATTGGAAAGAGAATAATGCTTTATATAGCAGTTTCAATATTTATTATTCTTATGGTATTTGCTCCTCAAATTGCAAGAGCACTTTTAGGCGATTTAAAGGGTGGTAATACGGTAAGTGATGTTAGTTTTGCTATTAGATGTGTTAGTTTTGCTATACTTGTTGTTCCTTTTTTAAGTGTTGAAAAAGGGTATTTGCAAGGGCATAAAATCATTAAAGTTTCTAGTATAAGTCAAATACTTGAACAAGTAATTAGAATTGCTATAATACTTGGTGGTTCATATCTAGTTATTAAAGTTTTTAATAAGTCTGTAACACTTGCTGTTGGTGTAGCAGTACTTGGTGCTTTCTTTGGTGGAATAGTTGCTTATCTTTATGTTAGACATTCTGTAAATAAGAATAAAGGTGTTTTAGGACTTGATAAAGAATATAAAAAAGATGAGGTTACTAATAAGGCTATACTAAAGAAAATATTTAGTTATGCTATACCTTTTATTATAATAAATATAGTTAGTAGTCTTTATAACTTTATTGATATGACTCTTCTTCTTAGAACTATTAAGTATTTAAAGTTTTCTACCCAAGATGTTGAGTTTATCACAAGTGCTGTTGCTACTTGGGCTCCTAAAATTAATATGATTGTAACATCAATTGCTATGGGTATGAGTACAAGTTTTATTCCTACAATGGTAAGTGCTTATACTATGAAAAAATGGGATGAAGTTAATAATAAGTTTAATCAAGCTATTCAAATACTTTTATTAGTATCAATTCCTATGACTATAGGCCTTTCTCTTTTAAGCAGTGAAGTATGGGCTATGTTTTATGAACCTAGTATTAATGGTAGTTATATACTTGCTTTAAATGTGTTTACTGGTCTTGCAATTAATATATATATGATTTCATCATCTGCTTTACAAGGTTTAAATAAGTTTAAAATAGTATATTTATCTACAATAACTGGTTTTGTTACTAATGCTATTTTAGATGTACCATTAATGCTTCTTTATAGTAAAATAGGTATTCCACCATTTTTAGGTGCAGTTACTTCTAGTATAATTGGTTATACATTAAGTATTATAATTATATTTATTGCTCTTCATAAAGAATGTAATTTGAGGTATAAAAATACATTTAAAGTACTTTTAAAATTAATTGTTCCTATTACATTTATGATATTATTTGTTCTTATAGGAATGCATTTTATACCAGTTAATTTAAATAGTAAATTATCATGTGTGATATATGTTTGCTTAAATGCTATAATAGGTGGAACTGTATACTTAGTTATTACTTATAAGATGGGTATATTTAATTATGTGCTTGGTGACAGTTATGTTAATAAGTTTAAAAAGAAGATATTTAGAAGGTAATATCTTTTTTTAACTTGACTTATGCAAAAATATATGATACTATATAGACCTGTCTATTAATGAGGGGAGAGAAATTATGAAAGAATTATTAAATTGTTATAAAGACACAACTGCTATGGTTAATTTTGATATTACTGCTGGAGCTGATATATCTGCTATGATGTCTATATCTGAATTAGCTGAAAAGGTAGAAAAAAACATTTCAAATGGAGCAGGTGGATGTTGTATACATTCATCATTAATTCTTGCTAAAAAACTAAAAGAGAATGGTATTACTTCAAGTTTTATTTATACTCGTGAACCATATGATTATAATGGTAAAGAAGTAATGGGAACTCGTGTTTCGGTTTTATATTATGATCAAGATGCAAAAGAGTATTTTGTTGCTAATCCTGTTGAGGATGCTGAATTATTTACTATGTTAGGACTTGATAGTTCATTAAGATATGATAAATATAATTCAGATGGAACTGTTAGAATTCCAAAAAGTATTATGGGAACTATAGTATCTGAAGATGCTTCTAGAATTCCTGCTAGTGATTTCATTGAAAGATACGGTGATGGTGAAGCTTATATTTCATATGGTGTTATGGAAGATAGAAATAAGACTTTTGGTGAATTATTCTCTGAAAGAGCTATGGTCACTGCTGAAGATTTCAGTGCTAAAAGAGAAACAGTATTAAGATAATAAAAAAGAGTTTTTAAGAACTCTTTTTTTAGTTTTCTGATTCTTCTAACATAGTAGTTACAAATATACCATATCCTTTTTTAGTATCGTTTACAATAACATGTGTTACAGCTCCTACAATTAAATTATTTTGAATGATTGGAGAACCACTCATTCCTTGTACTATCCCACCAGCGCTGTTTATTAGAGTTTTGTCTGTTACTTCAAATAATATATTTTTAGTATCACTATTTTTATTTATTTTAATAATATTTATAGAGTATTCTTTTATCTCATTATTATTAACTACTGTTCTAATAATAGCAGGTCCTTCTTTTATATCATCTCTTGTTCCAACTTTTAATTTATCTTTTTCTGGTAAATTATCTATGTAATCTCCAAATATACCTGATTCTTCATTTTCTTTTATTCTTCCATATACTTTTTCCTTATCGTATATAGCACTTTTTTCTCCTGCAGAACCATTTTCACTTCTTTCTATTCCTGTTACATCAGACTTAAAAATTTCTCCATCTTTTATTTCAAATTTTTCTTTTGTTGTTTTCTCTAATATTTCATGTCCTAGTGCGCCAAACTTTCTTGTTCCCGGATCTATAAAAGTAAGTGTTCCTATACCAATTACTTTATCTTTTACATATAATCCAGTTTTTATTGTATTTTCTTCTTTTATTTTATTTTGTTTAATATTTTTTTCTTCGCTATTTCTTATTATTGTATATTCGATTGTATCATTATTTGATTTGTCTACTATTTCTACCATGTTATCTATGTTATTTACTTTCTCATTATTTATTTTTATTATTCTATCTCCAATTTCAAATCCATTCTCTTTAGCAATATATTCATTATTAACTTTATAAAAACCAACTACTAGTACACCATTAGAAGATACTTCTATTCCTATATTTTCTCCTCCGGGTATTATATATTCTGAATATCCTAAAACATTTAAGGGAATAAATAATAGTATAAATAAAAAAAGTTTTAAATATAGTTTATTTCTTTTCATATCATCTCCTCCTAAACAAACTACACTATTAATATGAACAAATATTTTTATTAAACAATAGTAATAAATTTCCTATTTAAAAATATCTTGTAAAATAAAGAGAAAAAAGTTATAATAAGTCCTAATTGGAGGAGAGTATGGATTTATTAATAGTTTTTTCTTATATACTTTTTAGCATGTTGTTGTTTTTAATAGTTAAATATTTAAATAAAAAATTCAAATTAAATTTATATGAATATATATTTATACCTTTGATATATATAATTATTGTTTCCATGTTTTTTAAATTTAATCATTATATATTTTTGGTTTCACTATTTTTAATGTTTATTGATATTATTTATACTATTTATGTAAAAGAAACTAATTTTTTTAGTAATGGTTCAATTATTAAGATGTATATTGTTATTGTAATTAGTTCTTATTTAATTAATAGATATTTAATTGACACTAGTATTATTTATTTAGATAAACCTACGTTGAAAATAATTGTTTGGATATTTATTATATATTTTATTTATCAATTTATAAAAAATAAAAATATTAGTTATAAGAGTCCTGAATTAAAATCTATTTCAGATGAAGAATTTGATAAAAACTATATTATTTTAAGTTATACTAAGTTTAAAATTAAATATAGAAACATAATAGAACAACACAGTGATATTTCTAATATTATTTATGCTGGACTTGTATATTATAATAATATTAGGCCAGAATATTTGAGAAGAGTAGATTACTTTAAGTTTAGACTTAATAATAGAAGAAGACCACTTGGTATAATGCAGATAGATAGTGATAGATTTATAACTGATACTGAGTCAATTTTAATAGCTATTTCAGAAATAGAGAAGATTTATAGCAGATTAAAAAATAAAAAGACTGCTAAGACTATTAAGAAAGAAGATATTAATTATAAAGTAATTAAAAGCTATTATAAAAATTATGATTCTAATAAAATAATTGAGATTTATGATGAAATATGTAAGTTTTGATATTTCATCTTTTTATTTATTAAAAAACATGTTATTCTTTATTATATAAGTTTTAAGGGGATGCTTTTATGAAAAAGGTATATGTAGAAATTACTAATACATGCAATTTAAATTGTTCTTTCTGTATAAAAAATACTAGGAAAGAAATGTTTATGGATATAGATAATTTTAATATTATTTTGAATAAAATTAAACCTTATACAGATTATCTTTATTTGCATGTGTTAGGTGAACCTTTTATGCATCCTAAAATAAATGATTTCATTGAACTTGCAAGCCAGAATTTTTTTGTTAATATTACTACTAATGGATACTTAATAAATAGACTTAAGACTTCTAATGTTAGACAAATTAATATTTCACTTCATAGTTTTTCACCTAAGTATAATATTGGTTTAGATGATTATTTGAATAATATATTTTCTGTAGTAGATAGACTTGAGGATACATTTATATCTTATCGATTTTGGGTTAATAACGAATATAGTGAGTTAATCTTAAGCAAACTAAATGAACATTATAATACTAATTTTAACATTAAGGATTTAAAACTTTCTAATAAACTTTCTGATAAAGTTTTTATAAATACGTTTAAAGAGTTTGAGTGGCCATCTTTTGATAATAGTTTAAATAATAAGTGTGGTACTTGTTATGCTATTAGGAATCATATTGGTATTCTTTGTGATGGGACTATTGTTCCTTGTTGTTTAGATTCTAAGGGTGATTTAAGTCTTGGAAATATTTTTGAAGATAGTATTGATGATGCGATAAAAAGTAATAAGGCTATTAATATGCTTAATGGTTTTAAAAATAATATTAAAGTAGAGAAATTATGTCAGAAATGTAATTTTATTGACCTTGATAAATAATTATTTAAATTATATAATTTTTATAGTGGAGGGTGTTTATGATTGATATTATAATTGCTGCTTATAATGCACATAATACTATAGAAAAAGCTTTAAATAGTATTATTATGCAGAATATTTCAGATATGGTTAATGTCTATATTATTAATGATAAATCTGATACAGATTATTCTGATGTGATAGAAAAATATAGTAAGTATTTAAATGTTATTGAATTAACATATGGTGAGAATAAAGGACCTGGTTTTGCTAGAAATTATGGTATTGATCATTCTTCTTCTCAATATATTGTTTTTTTAGATAGTGATGATATATTTAGTACTCCTTATGCACTTGAATCTTTATATAAAAGAATTAATAATAGTTCATATGACGTTGTTATAAGTAATTTTTTAGAAGAAGTAGGGGATGATAGATATATCCCACATTTTAATGATAATATTTGGGATCATGGAAAAATATATAGAAGAAGTTATATACAAGATAATAATATACGTTTTACTGATGAAAGATCTAATGAAGACTTATTTTTTAATTTTCTTATTATTTTAACTGGTGCTAAAGTTTCATATATAGATAATATTACATATATTTGGCAAAATAATAATGATTCTATTACTAGAAAGAATAATCATGAGTTCTCGTATAAAGGGATAGAAGGTTATATTCGAAATATTTATAATCTTTCTCTTTCATTAGAAGAACGAAATGCTCCTAAAAGCAATATAGCAAAAGTACTTTTCTTTGCTCTTCTTCAAATGTATTATACATATTTGTTTTTTGATAGGGATAATAAAATAGAAGCTATTGATATATTGATGAGTAGTACTAAACAGGTTGCTGCTAGATATACTTTATTTAAAGATTTTCTTTCTTTAGATGATGAAAATGAAATTATAAATAAAGAAATTTCTAAATATACTAATAGTATATCTTTATCATTAGTTACTCTTCCCAATATAACTTTTAATCAGTTTTTAAGTGAGGTTTCAAATTATGGAAAAAAATAAATTTACAGTAGATGTTATAATAGCAGCTTATAATTCTCATGAGTCAATAATTAAAGCACTAGCTAGTTTATCTATTCAAAAAATTAATTTTCCTCTTAACATAATAGTTGTTGATGATGGTTCTAAATGTGATTATAAGAATGAAATTGATTTTTTTAAAAGTACATTAAATGTAAAAGAAGTAAAACTTTCTAAAAACAGTGGGGCAGGCGTTGCTAAACAATTTGGACTTGATAATAGTAATGGGGATTTTGTTTTATTCTTGGATAGTGATGATGTACTTTTTGATTCACACTCACTTCAGGGACTTTATAATCTTGTTTCTGATGGAGATTGTGATTATGCTTATGGAGCAGTTATATTTGAAGAAGATGGATTTAGGAATATTTTAAGGGGACATGATGGATGTTTACATGGTAAACTTTATAGTAGAAATTTAATTCAAAATAATAGTATTAAGTTTAATACAACTAGAACTAGTGAAGATAATAGTTTTAATCATTTGTGTTTATTTAACGCTAAAAATATTAGAAATACTCAAGATGTAGTATATATATATAAAGATAATAAAAATACCCTTACTAAAGGAATTAGTGTTTCTAAAGAAATAGATAATTTGATTGATTATATAGATAATATTTTTTATACAGTAGATAATTTGGATGATAAAACTAATATTGATGTTTTAAAATATTATGTTTTTTGTGTTAATTATGCTGAAAGACAGTATAGAAAAATTGCTGAAACTAATCCTGAAGAAGCAAATAGAATAATTGATAAACTAAAAGAACTAAAGGATAAAACTTTCTATTATTCTGATTCTTTATTAAATGAAGTAAAGTCTATGATGCAATTTTAAAAGTTATATATGTATAAAATATTAATATTCCTTCAATATTATAAATATTGGAGGTCTTTTTATGAAAATAGATATTTTAGATATGTTTAATGTAGTTCCTAGATGTTTGGGATCAATATTTTTTTTGTTTATTATCTCTAAATTTATGGGGAAGAAGCAAGTTTCACAGTTTAGCTTATATGATTATGTAATTAGTATTTCAATTGGTAATTTTACTGCTGAAATGACTTTAAATAAAGATGTACAATATGTTAATGGAATGATGGCTATATTTACATTTGGAGTTCTTTCTTTTTTGATATCAAAACTCTTAAATAAAAGTATTAAGTTAAGAAGAATAATAATTGGTACTCCTACTGTACTTATTGATAGAGGAAAGATAATAGAATCTGGATTAAAAAGAGTAAATATAGATGTAAATGACTTACTTGAAGATGCTAGAATAGAAGGGTATTTTAATATAGATGAGGTAGAATTTGCAATAATGGAAGCTAATGGTAATATAAGTTTTTTACCTAAAGATAAATATAGAATGACTAATATAAGTGATTTAGGTATTAAAGATAAAGAAACTTATTTAACATCTAATTTAATAGTTAATGGTAAATATATGGATGAAGCTATTAAAAATAGTAGAATTACAAAAAAACAATTAGAGAAAAGAATAAAAAAAATGAATCTAAATAATATAGATTCAATACTTCTTTGCACTATTAATAATAATGATTTAAAGTTCTACTTTAAAGATGAAAAAGTAATTAATTATTCATTATTAGAATAATTATACAAAATAGAATATTAAAACTCCAAAAAAACTAAGTACCATTACTAATGTTGAAACTATAGAAATAATTTTAATAGTCTTCTTACTCATCTTTATCACCTCTAATAATATTATAAAATATTTGTCTGAAAAAGTAAATTATATTAATAAATAAAACATTATTATACTTAATATAATTAAATGGTGATAATAATGATTAAAGAATTAAATAAATACAAAGGTCTTAGCAGAAGAAAAATATTTATTATATTATTAGTTATATGTATAATAAGCTTTATCTTTGGAATACTTTTTTTAGCACTTTTAGATAAAAATGGAAAAAGTATAGTTGTTTCTACTATTAATAATTATATAAATAATTTAAATTATAATAAAAAAGACTTATTTTTACTTTTTAAAAACAATGTTTTAATTACAATAATTATGTTTCTTTTTGGAGTAAGTTTATTTGGTGTTATATTTGAAATACTATTTTTAATTGCTAAAAGTTTTGTACTTGGATTTTCAATAAGTAGTTTTATTTATACTTTTAAAGTTAAAGGTATTCTTATTGGACTTATTTATTTGTTTCCTAATATTTTTAATCTTTTTATATACTTTATATTAGGTTTTTTTGCACTCAATTATTCTATTTATTTATATAAGTATTTATTTAAAAACAAAGAGTATAATTTAAAATCATTAATGAAGAAATACTTAAAAGTATTAGGTGTTTCTATTATTTTACTTTCTTTAAGTAGTTTAATTCAATATTTTATTATTCCATATATATTAAAACTTTTTACAAATAGTTAAAACTGGTTTATAATATAGTTGGTGATTTTTATGAATAAAAAGACTGTAGTAGTTGGGATGAGTGGGGGAGTTGACTCTAGCGTTTCAGCTATATTATTAAAAGAACAAGGATATAATGTTATTGGACTTTTTATGAGAAATTGGGATAGTAGTATTAATAATGATTTTTTGGGTAATCCTAATTTAGATAATAATATATGTCCTCAGGAACAAGATTATAATGATGCTTTAGAAGTTTGTAAACAAATTGGTATTCCTCTTCATAGAGTGGATTTTGTTAAGGAATATTGGGATTTTGTTTTTAAATACTTTTTAGATGAACTTAAGAAAGGTAGAACTCCTAATCCTGATATTATGTGCAACAAATATATTAAATTTGACTGTTTTGTGCGTGAAGCTGAAAAATTAGGTGCTGACTATATAGCTACTGGTCATTATGCTAAGATGGAAGATGGATATTTGAAGAGAAGTCATGATCAAAATAAAGATCAAACTTACTTTTTATCACAATTATCTAAAAAACAGCTTTCTAACGTTATTTTTCCTTTAGGTGATATAGATAAACCTGAGGTTAGAAAAATAGCTTTAGAACATGGTTTATTGACTGCTAAAAAGAAAGATTCTACTGGTATATGTTTTATCGGTGAAAGAAACTTTAAAAACTTCTTAAAGAATTATTTACCTAATCAAGAGGGAGATATTATTAATATTGAAACTAATGAAAAATTAGGTAAACATATTGGACTTATGTATTATACTATTGGTCAAAGAAAGGGACTTGAAGTTGGTGGTACTAAAGATAAACTATTTGTTGTTGGAAAAGATTTAAATAAAAATGTTTTATATGTATGTGAAGGTGAAGATAATAAGTATTTACTTTCTGATAGTTGTATTATAGAAGATGTTAACTTTAATTGTGATTTAAGACCTACTGAAGTTACTTGTAAGTTTAGATATAGACAAGAAGATAATCCTGCAACTTTAGAGTATTTGGATGATGGAAATATACTTGTTAAATATTCAGATGTTAAGAGCGTTACTCCTGGACAAGCTTGTGTTTTATATTCAGATGATATATGTCTTGGTGGTGGAATTATTAAAGAGGTTAGAAAAGATAATAAGAAATTATGGTATTTATTATAATTAGTATTATTAATTAATTTATGTCAATTTTACACTTGACATTCTATGTAAAACTGATAAAATTAATTTAGGAGGGTAGTAATCATGCAAGAGTTATACACGTTAATTAATCAATTAGGTATTTCAAAAGTTAGATTAGCAAAATATTTAGGAGTTTCACGTCAAATGCTTTATAATTATTTAGCACTTCCAAGTGTTGATGAATGGCCTAAGGAAAAGGCTGCTAAGCTTTTTGCACTATTAAAAATTGAAGATAGTAAAGAAATTAAAGATATTAAAGTAGATGGAACTTATATTATTGCTGTTGAAAATAGATTATCTAATAATACTAAAGAGTCTTCTAGTCGTGAATTATCTGCAGATTTAAAGGGCTTTAACAAAAAAGAACAAGAAGTTTTAGCTGATATTATCAATTTATTAAAAGAAAAATTACAAGATGATAAAACAAAGGAAACATATTTTAGTTATGTATATTTATATCATTTTTTACAATCGATGGATGCTGCAGGTGAACTTAAATATATGCTTGCATATATGTCTAAATCATTAGGATTTACTAATCCTCAAGAATTTGTTTTTGATAAAGATAAACAGTTTGTTTTTGAAAGTATTATGTTCTCTGCTATGACACTTTATAGTGGGGGAGGATCTTCTAAGACTAAATTAGCTGAAGCTCATAAGAGATTCGTAGAGGATATTGAACATAAGAAAGAAGAAAAACTATCTAGAACACAAGAATTAAATACAGCTAAAATTCAAGCTTTAAAAGAACTTGGATATAGTGAAATTAATGAAAAGAATGCTAAAGAAGTTTTAGAAAAGATTGCTGAAATTCAATCTAGAAAAGTTTAAATTTAGTAATTATAAAGAAGGGGAGTTTTCCCTTCTTTTTATTATAATATAATATATTATATGATTATTTAAATAATAAAATTTATAGTTGTAAATACTAGGACTAAGTGACTAAGTTTTTTTAATTGTATAAGTATATAAATTATAGAAATTAATTTAAATTAATGAATACTTATTTAATAAATTGATAATTCAATTTTATTGATTTATTTATACTTATTTATATTATATTTATTAGGTATAGATAGTAGTAGAATAGTTTATATATATTACTTATATATTATATAATTAATTTATAGAAGTTAACATAATATCAATTATAGGAAATTATATATATGAATAAGTAATTAGGATTTATACTATTAATACTTGTATTATTGCTAGTTTTTTTATTTCTAATTTATTAGTATTATTTATATTATATTGTTATACTTTTATTGTTTATTTAATTATGAATATTACTATGATCTATTATTTATATGATTAATTTTAAGCGTTCGAATTTATGTTTGGTTATTAATTATCTATCTCAAATTATATATAGTTAAATTTAAAGAATCAACTATTCATTTTATGTATGATTCTTTATCTTAAATTGAAGTTAAATTTAAGCAGTTGAAATACTTTTTACTTATTAGTTCATCAGTTCAAATTTAAAGATTAATTTTAAGCAATCGAGAATCACTTTTATATACAGTTCATCACCTCAATTTTACTATTTAATTTTACTACTTAATTTTAAAGAATTTAGATTTAGTTTTATTGGTGGTTCTTAAGCTCAAATTCGTGTTTATTTTAACAAATCGATTAATTGTATTAAATACCAGTTTTCAACTTAAATTATGGCTTAATTTTGAGCAATCGAGTTTCTTTTTTATATATGATTGTTTATCTTGATTTAAATTACATATTCATTATATATAATAGATAATATTATTATATATAAAAAAGAGGGTATTACTACTCTCTTTTTAAATCTACGGTAGGGGACTTCCCCTACTTTTTTCTATTCTAATTCTTCTAATATACTTAATCCGATTTCAGTTTTTGATAGTTCAAAATTGTCAGCGATTGTAGCTCCGATTGAACCTAATGAACTTAGTTGCGATAATTTTCTTGGTTTTACAAATTTATTACTATAGAATATGACTGGTACATTTTCTCTAGTATGATAATTACCAGGGTATGTTGGATCATTACCATGATCAGCAGTTATAATTAATAAATCATCTAGTTCTAATTTGTTTAGAATTATAGGTATTTCAACATCTAATTCTTCTAAGGCTCTTTTATATCCTTCTACATCTCTATTATGACCATATATTGAATCAAAGTCATCTAAGTTAACCATACATATACCAGTAAATTTTTTATCCATTATAGTTAATAATTTATTTACTGCTTCTTGATTATTTGATACTTTAATAGTTTTATTTACTACTTTTTCATCAAATATGTCACTTATCTTCCCTATTCCTATTACATTATATTTATTTTCATTTAATTCATTTAAAAGGGTTCTTTCTGTTACTTTTATACTATAATCTTTTCTAGCAGATGAAATTAATCTATAATGACCTGTTTTACCTGTAAATGGTCTTGCAATAATTCTTGCTACTTTATATTCATCTCTTAAAGTTAATTCCCTAATCTTTTCACAATATGTATATAGTGTTGATATTGGTATTACATCTTCATGTGCTGCTATTTGTATATCTGAATCAGCTGAAGTATATACTATTAGTGATCCATAGCTTTTTTCTAAGTCTCCTAATTCATTTATTATTTCATTACTACTTCCTGCTATTTTGTTACCAATAACTTTTCTTCCTGTAATTTTTTCTATATCATTAAGTAATTCATTAGGGAAACCTTCATTAAATGTTTTAAAAACAGCTTCTGATGAAACACCCATTATTTCATAGTGACCGTTTAAACTGTCTTTTCCTATGTTTGTAGGACGCGCTATTGTATAATATGCATCAACATCTTTGTTTTCATCCATATTTATTGTATTTAATAAACCTATTTTTGCTAAATTTGGAATAAATAAATCTGTTTTTTCTACTATATGACCTAGAGTGTTAGCTCCTTTAGAATCATATTTTATACTATCTTCTGCTTCCCCTACTCCTAATGAATCTAGAATCATTAAGAAAACTCTTTTAAACTTCATAATTACACTCCTTTTTTGTTACGTGGATGATATTCTTTATAATCACTATTAAGTTTATTATCACTTACGTGAGTATAAATTCTTGTTGTTGATATATCTGAATGACCAAGCATTTCTTGAATACTTCTTAAATCGGCACCACTATTTAATAGATGTGTTGCGAATGAATGTCTTAATGTATGTGGTGATACTTCTTCATCCAGTCCTTTTTCTTTCAATATAGCTTTTAAATTTTTAAAGAAACCTTGTCTTGTTATTTTTTTCCCATGATTATTTACAAATAAAGCATCACAAACTTCTTTTTTTAATAAGCTGTTTCTTACATCCATATACATATTTAAATAATACATTGAATATTCACCTAATGGTATTATTCTTTCTTTGTTACCTTTACCAACTATTCTTATAATACAATTAGTGAAATCTATATTATTTAATGTTAAATTAACTAGTTCAGAAACTCTTAAACCAGTCGCATAAATTAATTCTAACATAGCTTTGTTACGATAGTCAAATGGTGTCTTTAATGTTATGTCTAATAGTTTATCTACATCTTCTATAGATAATGTTTTTACTATTTGTTTTTTTAACTTTGGCCTTTTTATTCCTAAACTTACATTTTTATCTGTAATGTGTTCTTTTTCTAGAAAAGCGTGATAATTCTTAATCGCTGTTAGTTTTCTTGCTACTGTAGATGTTTCATCACTATCATTTTCATATAAATATGCTAAATAATTTTCTATTGTTTCAGGTTTTATATCTTTAGGACTTGTAATACCTTTTGTATCACAATATTCTTTATATTTATTTAAATCGTTTTTATATGATTCATAAGTGTTTTTACTTAATCCTTTATCAATCATACAAAAACTTAAGTATTCTTCAATTGACTCTTTAAAACTCATATAATCACATAATCAATTTATTAATATAAATGATTCCTTTCATATACTTTATATATATATATTATATTAAATTATTTTAACTTTTACAACTTTAGTTATATTTGATACAATATATTTTAGGTGATGTTTATGAATAAACCTTTAGCACTTAAAATGGCACCTTCTTCTTTGAAGGAAGTTTTAGGACAAAAACAATTGATAGGAAAAGATAAAATTCTTACTAATTTGGTTAAGAATGGTAAACTTTTTTCTATGATTTTATATGGCCCTCCTGGTGTTGGGAAGACTTCTATTGCAACTGCGATGATTAATGATTTGGGCATGAGATATAGATTTTTGAATGCTACTATTAATACTAAAAAGGATATTGATGTTGTTATAGAAGAAGCTAAGATGTATGATGGTATTGTTCTTATTATGGATGAGATTCATAGATTGAATAAGGATAAACAAGATGTTTTGCTTCCTCAACTTGAAAGTGGTTTGATTACTTTAATTGGTATGACTACTTCTAATCCTTATCATTCTATTAATCCTGCTATTAGAAGTAGATGTCAGTTGTTTGAACTTAGGGAACTTGATACTAAAGATATTTTAACTGGGTTAAAGAGAGCTTTGAAACATCCTGATTTAGAGGGCATTGATATTAGTAATTCTGCATTAAATTTAATATCTAAGCTTTCTGGTAGTGATTTAAGATATGCGTATAATTTACTTGAGGTATGTTATTATGCTTCTAGTAATAAGAAGATAGATGAAGATGATGTAAGAAGAGTTAATAGTAAACCTGTGTTTTTCTCTGATAAGGGTGATGATGGTCATTATGATGTTTTAAGTGGTCTCCAAAAATCAATTCGTGGTAGTGATGTTAATGCGAGTCTTCATTATGCTGCTAGACTTGTTGCTGAAGAAGATTTAGATTCATTATTTAGGAGGCTTTCAGTTATTGCTTATGAAGATATTGGACTTGCTAATCCTTCTATTGGCCCACGATTAGAGGCTGCTATTAATGCTTGCCTTAGGGTTGGACTTCCAGAAGGAAGAATACCTATTGGTGAAATAGTTACCGAAATGGCGCTTTCTCCTAAGAGTAATACTAGTCATGTTGCTTTTGATTTGGCATTAGAAGATATTAGAAATGGTAATGTAGGGAGAATACCTGATCATATTAGGACTGATTCCCCTCTTTATAAGTATCCTCATGATTACCCAGGCAATTATGTTGTTCAACAATATTTACCAGACAAACTAAAAAATAAGATTTATTATACTCCTAAGAGTATTGGATATGAAGTCAATTTTAAACAAGTTTATGATAAGTTAAATAAAATAAAGGATGATTCTAAGTAATCATCCTTTTGTTATAGATTAATTATATACATTAACATTTGATCTTTAGGTGCTATTTTACCTGATTTTATTTTGTAATCCATTTCACTTAAATTTTGTATTAATTTAGTTAATTCTTTATTTGTAATTGTTCTTACTAGTTCCATAGTTTTTTGTATTCTATATGGATGCTGTGATAATGTTTTTGCTATTTCATCTTTACTATATCTTCTTTTCATTAGCATGTTAACTTGTACCATCAATCTTAATTGACTTTCTAATAAACCTGTAAGTGCTATATCATCTATACTGTATTCTTTTAGTTTCTCATACTTTTCTAATGCTCTTCTTTTGTCTTTAGATGCTATATACTTTACTAAATCAAATACTAAATTATTTGAATCACCTAAGTGTTTAACAACTATTTTTTCAATATCATCTTTAGTTATATTTTTATCGCTTTCTTTATAATTAATTAGTTTATCACATTCTGTTTTAATTATATCTATATTGTTATTTGAATATTCAATTAACATATTTATACAATTTGTATCTATTTTATAACCTTTAAGCATTGTTTTAATTTCTTTTTCTAAATTTGCTTCTAGTTTTAAATAATTAGTTTTATTTTTTAACTCTTTATTTATTTTTTTAGTCATGTTTAGTTTATTTGTTGTTAATATAAGTAGGTTATCATTATTTGGATTATCTAAATATTTCATTAGATGCTTTGTAAATTTATCATCCTCTAATTTGTTAATGTTCTTTATTATTATTATTTTTCTTTCCGTAAGAAATGAATATGTATCCAAATCATTTAATGCATTATCTAATGTTTCTTCTTCTAAATCATATACTGATTTTGAAGCTTCTTTAAACTCTTTATTTATTAACTCATCTATCTTATTGTTAAGTAGATAGATATCATTATATTCAATTAAATAATTATTCATTTTTGAATGCTTTCTCTATATTTTCTTTTATTTCTTCTATTAGAGTTAGATTTTTACCTGAGCCTTGAGCGAAAGTTCTACTTCCTCCTCCACCTCCACCAGATGAAGCTGCAGCGTTTTTAACTAGTGCTCCTGCATCAATTTGACTTTCACTTCTACAGATAAAGTTAGCTGTATTATCTTCTTTTTTATTTATAAAGAATACACATCCTGGTTTGATTTCATTTACTAATGTATCAGCTATAGTTTTAAGTACTGAAATATCCATATTTTCAGTTTCCATTAGTAAAGCATTTAGGTTATTATATACTTTCACTTTATCTCTGTAGGAATCTAAGTTTTGAAGTGTTAGTTTTGCTTTTTCTTCTTCATATTTTTTTTCTAATTCTTTAACTTTCTTTTGTACAATTCCTAAATTTTTTTGATATATAACTATATCTTTATAACTTTCTAGTTTAGGATTTTCAACTTTTTCTTCAAATTCTAATTTGATATTATCTTCTTTTGCTTTATCTAATATATTTTTTGCTTTCATAAGTAGTTTTAAGATTTCATCATTATATGGTTTTATTATGTTATATAGAGTAGATTCTATTTTATTTTTTGTGCAGGCTTCGATTCTATATGTGTTTGCTCCTTTTGACTCGTATGAGTATATAGCAAACTTCTTAATATTGCCTGTGTTTGATGTATGAGTTCCTCCACATAATTCTATTGATTTACCCATTTTTACTACTCTTACTATATTACCATATTTTTCTGAGAATAATGCCATTGCTCCTAATTGCTTTGCTTTTTCTATTGGCATTACTTCAGTTGAAACTATTAAGTTTTCATTAATCATTTTATTTACTATTTCTTCTGCTTCTATTATTTTGTCGTCAGTTAATTTTTTAGAATATGTTATATCAAGTCTTAGTCTGTCATTATCTACATAACTTCCTGCTTGATGTACATCCCCTTCTAGGATATTTCTTACTGCATAATGTAGTAAATGTACACTACTATGATTTTTTTCTATTTCTTTTCTTCTCTCATTATCAAGTACTACTTCACAAATTTCATCAGTTTTAAGTACTCCATCTAAAACTTTAATCTTATGTATATTTTGTCCATTAGGACCTTTAAATACGTCTAATACTCTAGCTTTAAATGTTTCTCCTATTATCATTCCAGTATCACTTACTTGACCACCAGCTTCAGCATAGAAACATGTTCTTTCAAGTGCTACTAATCCTTCAGTATTTAACATATTAACTTTCGATTCATCTTTAAATAAAGCTATTATCTTAGTTTTTAAGCGATGAATTCCATATACAAATGTTGAATCATCTTTAAAGTTAAGTAAATACTCTTTTTGACTTGCCATTTTTGTTTTAGATACTTGATTTTTTCTGGCAAGTTCTTTTTGTTCTTCCATGCATTTATCAAATTCATCTTTATTGGTTGTATATCCTAATTCATTTAAATATTCTAATGTTAGTTCAAATGGGAAACCGTATGTATCATATAATTTAAATGTATCTTTACCACTTATATTTTTATCTTTAGAGTTTTCTACTAATTCTTTTAGTATTTTTTCACCTTCGCTTAGGGTTTTTAAGAATAGTTTTTCTTCTTCCAATATTTTTTCTTTTACTTCTTCCTTTTTACTTACTATGTACGGATATGCATCTTTCATTGTTTCTACTACACTGTCTACTATTTTATATAGGAATGCATCTGTCATACCTAATGTTCTTCCGAATCTTTCACTTCTTCTTAAAAGTCTTCTAAGTACATATCCACGTCCTGTATTTTCAAAGTATGCTCCATCTGAAAGTGCAAATGTTATTGTTCTTATGTGATCCGCTATTACTTTAAATGATGTTTGTCCTGTATATTTGTTTCCGGTGATAGTTTCTATTTGCTTAATTATATCTTTAAAAAGATCTGTTTCAAAGTTTGAATCAACGTTTTGGAATACCATACACCATCTTTCAAGACCTGCTCCGGTATCTATGTTTTTATGTGGTAATTCTTTATATTCTTTTCTTGATTTTCCTTCTTCTTGATTAAATTGACTAAATACGTTGTTCCATATTTCTACATAACGTTCTTGCTCATCATCATTTTTAAATCTTTCTAATGCTTTTCCATCTTCATCATATTTTTCTCCTCTATCATAGAAGATTTCTGAATCTGGACCACATGGACCTGCTCCTATTTCCCAGAAGTTTTCATCTAACTTTATTATATGGTCTTCTTTCATACCTAATGATTTCCATTTATTAAATGCTTCTTCATCATCTGTATATATTGTTACATATAGTTTTTCTATTGGTATATTAAACCATTTTTCGCTTGTTAATAGTTCGTGACTGAATTCAATAGCTTCATTTTTAAAATAATCACCAATTGAAAAGTTTCCCATCATTTCAAAGAATGTTTGATGACGTCTTGTAATACCTACATTTTCTATATCATTTGTTCTAATACATTTTTGTATACTTGTAAGTCTTTTTGAATCTGGTACTACTGTTCCATCAAAGTACTTTTTAAGTGGTGTAACTCCTGCGTTTACCCAAAGTAATGTATCGTCATTAATTGGCACAAGTGATGCACTTTCTATTATTTTATGTCCTTTTGATTTGAAAAAATCAAACCACATATTTCTTATTTCATTATGAGTCATATACTTCATTATAATTCCTCCTTTACTATATTTTTAGCATCTTCTTCTAGTTTTTCGATAGTAGTATTGATTATTTCATAATCATAATCTTTGTAATTATCTAAAGCTGTTTCTGTTATGTGTTTCTGTTCTTCTTCTGAAAGACTACTAATTAGGTCTGGTCTTACTACGTGTATTTTTTTTGTATCGGGATATATCTTTTTAATTTCTTCAAATTCTAATGGTAATCTTACATCTGAAATGATTGCTATATCAAACAAGTTATCTAAAACTTCTATGTCTTCTTTAATTCTATCTATAAAGAACATTGGTTTATTCATTTTTTCTCTTACTATTTCTGTACCTATTTTTTGAAGTAAACTTCTAGGTTTAGTTTCTTCTTTTCCATCCCATCCAAAATAGTTAATTGCAAAATGTTTTATGTGACTACTTATTTGCATTATACAAACTTTTTGCCCATACTCCTCAAAATATTTTTTTAGGAAAGCTGCAACTGTGTCTTTTCCGTGTCTTGCTTTTCCACCTATCATATATATTTTCATAATCATCATCCTTTCAAACACAAATAAAAGACCTAAAATTAGGAGGACTAAATACGCCCGGTACCATCCTAAATTTGGTCTTGATTCTTGATAACGGTCTCCCGAAAAGCTCTAAGAGTAGCTTCTTAATACTATCATGATTCTTTTCACCAACCAGAATCTCTCTTTAATGAATTATATTAATACTCATCTCTTGTCATTGCTCTTTATAAACTAGATTTATTTTATCAAATTTACTTTATTTATTCAATATCTTTTTTTAAAATTATGCATTTTCTATTTTGTCCATTAGATTTATTTTTTCATCAATGAATTCAAATAATAGTTTTAGTGTTGCTACTACAGGTGTTGCTATTATCATTCCGATTACTCCAAAGAAGTGTCCAAATATTAGTAATGCTGCAATTATAGTTACAGGGTGAAGTTTCATTGCGTGTCCCATTATGATTGGTTGATAAACGTTATTTTCTAGTCCTTGTACTACTAAGATACTAACTAATGTAAATACACCTGTAAGTGGTGATATTAAGAAACCTACCACTACTGCAGGTATACCACCAATCCAAGGACCAAAGAATGGTATAATATCTGTTACTGCACATATTAGTGCAAATAACATTGGCACATCATGTCCTGCAAGTGTTAAACCTATTGTTTGACTTATAAATACTATTAGCATTACTAAAAGTACACCTTGTATATATCCTCTTAATGATTGATTTATTCGTTTTACTAGTTCTCTTGCATCTTTTTTATGTTTATTTGGTATTAATTTATATACTTTAGGTGATATTTTATGATAGTCAAGTAAGAAATAGAATCCTACCATAAGTGATAATATTATTGTTGCAAAAACGCTAACTACTGAAGTTGCACCACCTATTATTACATTTGTTGCTTTTGTTGTATCTATATTTTCTAGCATTTGAAATATGTTCTTATTTATTTGATTAAATATACTTGTTTTATTTAATCCTAATTTGTTTGATGTGTTTGTAATTATTTCTTTTGCTTCTGTTACCATTGATGGCACTCTAGTTCCAAATGTTTTAAGTTGGTTAACTAAACTTGGAACAGTAAATACTAATATTAATGTTATTATTCCAACAAATAGTATATATGTAATAATACAAGCTAGTATTCTAGGCATTTTTTTATCTAATTTATCTGCAAAAGGACATAATATCCACGCTATAACTATGCCTATAAATAATGGACTTATTACTTTCAAAAAATCTATTATTATTGGTAATACTTTTAGTTTTTGTAAAAGTACGATACAAATCCATACAATAGCTATCGTTATTAAAACTTCTAATAATCTATTTACTCTAGTTCCTGTAAAAGCAAATTCATTTATTGATTTATAATCAAAATCAGTTTCTAATTTTTTCTTTTTAAAAAGTCCCATAATTGCCTCCTATATTTAAAATTATATCACTTATATTTTTTTATGTAAATTGATAAATTATGTTCTTTATTATTATGTACATTTTATTTATAATATTATTAGGTGATTTTATGTTGTGTATAAAAAAAGATTCAGTTTATGAACAAATTATAAATAAATCAAGGTTTATTACTTTACTTTATAAAGTTGATAATGTGGATGAAGTTAATCTATATTTAAAGGAATCTAAAATCAATTATCCAGGTGCTACTCACTATACATATGCTTATATAATTGATGGTGTTTCTAAAATGAGTGATGATGGTGAACCTTCTAAAACTGCTGGATCTCCTATTTTAAATGTTTTAACTAGGCAAAAATTAAATCATGTTCTGTGTATAGTTATTAGATATTTTGGAGGTATTAAATTAGGAGCTGGTGGTCTTGTTAGAGCTTATTCATCCTCTTGTAGTGATGCACTTCTAGAAAATGAGATTGTGGAACTTCAAGAAGGATATAGAATTAGAGTTACTTGTTCGTATGAAGATTCACAAAAAATAAACTATATTCTCTTAAATTCTAAAATAATTTATAAAGAATTTAGTGATATAGTTATTATTGAAGCAATAGTTACTTCAGAAGTATTTATGAATCTTAAAAACTATTCACCAGTAGTTATTGAAAAAGTGCTTATTTAAGCACTTTTCTTATATAATCCATCGTTTTTGTGTAGTTTTGTTTTTTTTATACTCTTTTGTTATCTTTTTACTATTATTTAATTCTTTGATATTTGGATGTATTTAATATTTATTTATAACTAAATCTAATTCTTTATATGTATGAATTTTATTTCGTTTAATTAGCTCTTCAATAGTTTCTTTTTCTACCATTTTATTTTTAAGCATTATATCCATTGTTTTAGCATTATATATTTCTGAATGCTTTAATCTTTTTTCATCTTTATCTATTACATATGTTAAATCATATATTTCATTTATTGAATCTTTTACTTTAATTACTTCATTTGTAAATAATAGTTTATTATTCATTATGTGATTTTTAATTTTTGAATCTTTATATGTATCAAATTTTGAATTAAGTGGTATTCCAAATGCTAGTAATAATAAGAATATTATTATGTAACCTCCTATTAGTCCTGCAACTGCTCCTAGTATTTTAAATGGAAGTATTAAAAATTTGTTTAAACCAATTATTTTAGATAAAATTCCTGTAATTGTTAAAACAAATTCCCAAATTACATAAAATACTATAGTTAGTATAATGAAGGCAATTAATTGATAGAAAAATATGTTTAATGCTTCTATTTCTACTCCAATTATACTTAGTGATAAGAATGGTAAGTATTTTAATAACATATCACCTACTGTACCCATTAATAAAAATGATATAAATAGTATTGCGATTAAACCAACTAAGTTCAAAGTTTCTCTGAAAAAGCCTCTTTTGTATCCACTTATAGCAAATACTATTAATATAATTCCAAATATAATATCAAAATAATTCATATTGTCACTCTCCTATTTTTAATTATATCAAATATCTATAAAATGTGCTATAATAATTTAAGTTGGAGGGGATTTTATGAACATAGTTCTACGTGTGAATAAGGAAGTACAAGATAAGATGATTGAGTATTATACTCCTAAAAAAAGAGATAAGGAAATACCATATGTTATTTTACAAGCAGATGATAATGATACTGTAATTACTATGTATACTTCTGGTAAAGTTATGTTTCAGGGAACATCGGCTGATGTTGATGCTATGATGTGGCAAGAAATGATGGGAGTTTCTAAAGAAGAAAAAGAAAAGAAAAAACAAGAAGAAAGTATTTATCATAATTGTTCTTCTGTTGGTTCTGATGAAGTTGGTACTGGTGATTATTTTGGACCAATCGTTGTTACGGCTTGTTATGTTACTAAGGATGATGTTGAATTTTTAGATTCTTTAGGTGTTGGGGATTCTAAAAAGATTAGTGATGATAAGATATTAAAAATAGCACCTCAAATTGCCAAAAGAATTAAGTACAGAAGTAGAATACTTGGTAACAGTGAATACAATGAGAAGTATAATAAAAATGTCAATATGAATCAAATTAAGGCTGTAATGCATAATAGTGTGTTATATCAGTTAGTAAACGAGGAAAAACCTAAATATGACTATATTATTGTAGATGAGTTTGCTAGAGAACAAAGATATTATGGATATTTAAATGGTATTCCTAATATTCAAAGAAATATTACTTTTATGACTAAGGCTGAAGATAAAAATCTTGCTGTTGCATGTGCTTCTATTATAAGTAGGTATTTATTCTTAAAAGAATTTGATAAAATATGTGATAAGGTAGGTCTTCCGTTAGTTAAGGGTGCTGGATCTGAGGTTGACAAAATTGGTGAAGAATTAGTAGAAAAGTATGGAAAAGATAAGTTAAATGAAGTCGCAAAAGTTAATTTTAATAATACTCAGAGAATACTTCATACTATGGTTTTCTAAAAAAATAAAAAATAGCATTTAGCTATTTTTATTTTTGTATTTTTCTCTTAAACTAATTAAATAAGCTATACCGATTGATGCTAGTATTACTATATCTACTTGAATATTATAATAATATCTTGCGTTAACTTCTATTATTAGGTATGCAGCAAAATATAATAAGAAATTAATTATAATAAATAGTTCCCACTTCTCTCTTTTTTTTCTTTTTATTTGCCCTATAAATGCAATTAATATAGTTAAAATATTAATTGCTCTAATATAATTAAGTATTATCGTTAAAATTAATCCAGAAAACTGTTTTGTATTATTTACTTGAAAAGTTTGATCTATATCGTCATATAGATATTGTACTTTAATTTTCCTGTAAAATAAACCTGGTAATGTTTTATAATCAGTTAATCTTCTTTTTATTTCTTTTATTTCTGAATTTTTATTATGAATAAAAGCTGTTTCATCGTCATAATTAAATTTACCACTATGTTCATAACTTAAACCACATAATACTTTCCAGTATGGATTTGCATTCTTAAAACCTATTTTACTAATATTAGTCTTTGTTATTATTAAACTGGCTGATGTAGTTATTAATACATATATTAGTACTACTGGTATGATTTTTTTTAAGAAAATTTTAATTTTACTTGATGATATAAAAAGGTATATACCAAGTGATACTAAATATATTATTCCTTCTGCTCTTTCTAAATTACCAATTCCTATTAGTAATCCAGCAAGAAGTAAATATTTTAGCTTGTTATCTTTTTCTAGTGCTAAATAAACTCCTAAAAGTATTAGCATTAATGATAGTTGCTGATTTCCATAAATAGTATTTAAATATATTGGATAAAGTGCAATTAAATATATTAGACTTGATATTCTTGCTGCCTTTTCATTTGAAACTTTTTTTGATATTTTATATATTAATAACGTTATTACACTTGAATATATACAGTTTAATACTTTTAATGTAAAACCATATTTAAATATTTTTAATATTAATGCCTGATAAAATACGTTAAATAGCTGGTAACCAAATACACCAAAATATCCATCGTTAGCAAATGATAAATCACCTTTTAGTACAGCTTTAGATGCATGATACATTAAATAGTAATCTCCTCTTAGTGGTATTTTTAAAACTATTACAGCTATTAGTTTTGTTATGAATGAAAATAATACTAAGAAGAAAGCAAAATTCTTAATTTTAATTTTATCTACAAATAAATATATGATTATTAGTGACAAAAATGATAATAATATACCATTTTCAAAGGTTGATATAAATATTAGTATACTTATAAATAATAATAAAAACCAAAACATAACTTTTTTAATTATTTCAATAAATCTTTCCATAACTCACCATCTTATCTCTATCACAAAGTATAACATAGCAAAATAAAAAGAACAATAAATTATTTATTATTCTTTTCTGTAAATTTATTAAATTCTTTAATTTCTTTATCATCGAAATCTGTTTCATTTAACTCTTCAAATAATTTCTTTTGATCTCTAGATAATTTTTTAGGTGTTAAAACTTTAAATATTAAGTACATATTACCAGTTGATCCAGTAGACTCATTTTTAATACCTTTACCTTTTATTCTTTGTTTATCTAGGTTGTTTATACCGCTAGGTATGTTTAAACTAACATTTCCATAAAGGGTTGGTATCACTTTTTTACAACCTAATACTGCTTCTGTTATTGTTAGTGGTATTTCTAAGTAAATATCATTACCATCACGCTTATAATATTCATGTTCTTTAACATAGAATTCTAAATACAAATCTCCATTTGGCCCTCCATTTTCTCCAGGACCACCTTTTCCAGTAATTTTACGTCTTCCACCAGTATCTATACCTGCTGGTATTGTAACTTTAATTGTTTTATTTGTTCTAATTTTTCCTTTACCACCACAAGCTTCACATTTTTTCTTATATGTATGACCTTCTCCGTGACAATCAGGACATGTCGTTTTTGAAAGGAATGAACCTAATATAGTATGTTGCTCTGAAGTTATTGTTCCTGAGCCATGACAAGTCGGACATGTTGTTTCACCTTTTCCACCTTTTCCATCACATTCTTCACAATTTTCAATTACATCTAAATTAAATTCTTTTTCTGTTCCGTATACTGCTTCTTCAAATGTAAGATTTACTTTTTTTAATATATCTGAACCTCTGACTTTTCTACTTGAACTTCTTCCTGATCCACCGAAGCCTCCAAAACCGCCTCCGAAGAAACTATCAAATATATCTCCTAAATCAACTCCATCAAATCCTGTACTATATGATGAGAAGCCTCCCATTCCAGGTCCTGCATTTCCACTTACACCTGCATGACCAAATCTGTCATATTGTGCCCTTTTCTGCTCGTCACTTAAAACTTCATAAGCTTCTTGTGCTTCTTTAAATTTATCTGCAGCTGTTGGATCATCTTTATTAAGATCTGGGTGATATTTTTTTGCTAAACGTCTAAATGCACTTTTAATTTCTGCTTCTGTTGCACTTTTTTCTACACCTAATACTTCATAATAATCACGTTTATTATTCATAATTCACCTCTACTTTTTGTATACTTTAACAAATTCATCTAATGTTTGATTAAACATTTCGTTAGCGCTATCAAATACTTTTGTATCCTCTAAATTTATATCAATTATTTTTAATAACTCTAATGGATAATCTTTTCCACCTGATTTTAATAATTTTAAATATTTTTCTTTAAAACCTGGAGTATTATTTAAAATGTTATCAGCTACATAACATGCTATTGAAAGACTTGTAGCATATTGATAAACATAAAATGGTGAATAAAAATGTGGTATTCTAATCCATTCATATTTTATTTCGTCATCTACTACTACATTTTCTCCAAAATAATCTTTATTTAATTTATAATATAAATCATTTAGATATGTACTAGTTACTACTCCGCCATTATCAACGTAATCATGTGCTTCTTTTTCAAATTCAGCAAACATTGTTTGACGATATAAAGTTGCTTTGAACAAGTCTAATTTTTCATTTAATATGGCTAATTTTTCTTCTTTTGTTTTTGCTTTTTTGTACATATAATCATTTAATATTAATTCATTTGTTGTTGATGCTATTTCTGCTAAGAATATTACATAATCATGTGTTGCAAACGGCTGATTCTTTGAAGCAAAGTAAGTATGCATTGAATGACCTAATTCGTGTGCTAATGTACTGACGTCATTATACTCTTCTGTATAATTAAGCATTACGTATGGAAGTGTGTCATAAGAACCTGTAGAATATGCTCCACCTCTTTTGTTTTTGTTTGGGTATTTATCTATCCATCTATTATCGAATGCTTCTTTTAATTTATTTGTGTATTCTTCACCATATACTTTTAATGCATCAATTACTATTTCTTTTGCTTCATCAAATGTATACTTTTTATCGATACTTTTAATGACTGAAACATAACCATCATATAGGTGGAATTCATCTAAGCCAATCATTTCTTTTTTGATATCAAAATATCTATATAAATTATTTAAATTAGAACGTATACTTTTAATTAAATTTTCATATAGCTTAACTGAAATATTTTTTCCATCTAAATAACTTTCTATTGATGAATTATATTTTCTTAATTTGGCATTAATACTATCTTGATTTAATACACTAGCATAAAGACATGTTATTGTATTCTCAAATGATTTATAACCTTCAAAAAGGCTTTTAAATGCACTTATTCTAACATCTCTATTTTTTGAGCTAATACATTTGGAATACATATTTTCGTTAAATTCTACTTCATTACCATCTTCGTCAATAATATTTTTGAATTTCATATCTGCATTTGTAAGATAACTATAAGCGTTATCAGCTGTTTCAAATACAGGAGTGAAAGCTGCAATTATTTTCTCTTCTTCTTCTGATAATGAGTGCTTTTTTTGCCTTAAAATACTATCTATTTCATGTTTGTATGGTTCTAGTGATTCTTCTTTTTCAAGAAAATCTCTAATCTTCTTCTCATCTTCTTTAATTATTTTAGGTACAACACTTGAATTTATTTCACTAAATTTTGTATATATAATAACTGTTTTATCATATAATTCTTGATATGTCGAATTAGCTGTATCTTCATCTTTTTTACAGTGTGCATATGTAAACATTTTATCTAGAATTCTAGCAAAAACTTCTACATCTTTATAATATTTTGCAAAGCTTTTACTATCATCTAGAAGGTTTTTACAATCTTCTTCTATTATAGGTAGCATTTCTTCTAATTTTTTGTAATCTTCATTATATGCATCTATGTTTTTGTATATTAGTTCTAAATTCCATTTATCTTCTTCTCTTACTTCACTTCTAGTTTTTTCTGCCATAATATCTCCTATATTTAAGAAAGTAGTCTTAATGACTACTTTCTGTTATTCTTCTTCGTAATCTGCTTCTTCAGTATTATCGTCTTTTTTCTTTGATTCATCTTTATCTTCAGCTTCTGCTTCAGTATTTTCGCTTTGTGCTTGTTGATATATTCTTGTTGCTAATTCCATAGCTTTTTCTTGAAGTTTATCTTTAGCACTCTTTAAATCATCTAAATCAATTTCTTCTTTTGCAAGCTCTTTATTTACTTCTTCAATTAGTTTTCTGATTTCTTTTTCTTCTTTATCTTCTACTTTATCTCCTAAATCTTTTAAAGATTTTTCAGTTTGGAATACTAATTGTTCAGCTTCATTACGTGCTTCTGCTACTTCTTTTCTCTTAGCATCTTCTTCTTTGTTCTTTTCTGCTTCTTTCATCATTTCTTCTACTTCTTCATCTGAAAGTGTAGTTGATGATGTGATTGTAATTGATTGTTTTTTGTTTGTTCCTAAATCTTTTGCAGTTACGTTTACAATACCATTAGCATCTATATCAAATGTTACTTCGATTTGTGGTACTCCACGTGGAGCAGCAGGAATTCCTGTTAATTGGAAATTACCAAGTGTTTTATTATCAGCAGCCATTGGTCTTTCACCTTGTAAGATATGAATATCTACAGCTGGTTGATTATCTGCTGCTGTTGAGAATACTTCTTTTTTAGAAGTTGGAATTGTTGTATTTCTTGGGATTAATGTAGTCATTACTCCACCTAATGTTTCAAGACCAAGTGAAAGAGGTGTTACATCTAGAAGTACGATGTCATTAACATCACCAGTTAAGACTCCACCTTGGATAGCTGCACCCATTGAAACTACTTCATCAGGGTTAACTTCTTTTGATGGTTCTTTTCCAAGTTCTTTTTTGATTAAATCATATACCATTGGAATACGTGTTGATCCTCCAACAAATATTACTTTATCGATATCTTCTTTCTTTAATTTTGCATCTTTTAATGCTTTTCTTACTGGATCTAATGTTGATTCTACTAAATCACGAATTAAATCTTCAAATTTAGCACGTGTAAGTGTCATATCTAAGTGAAGTGGTCCTCCATCTTCTCCTTGTGCTATAAATGGTGCTGAGATTTGAGTACTTGTTACTCCAGATAAGTCTTTTTTAGCTTTTTCAGCAACTTCTTTTAGTCTTTGCATAGCCATTTTATCTTTTGATAAATCTACACCGTTTTCTTTCTTAAATTCATCTACTAAATAGTCCATAATTGCTTCATCGAAGTCATCTCCACCAAGCTTATTATTACCATTTGTTGATTTAACTTCAAATACACCATCACCAAGTTCAAGTATTGAAACATCGAATGTTCCTCCACCTAAGTCATATACTAAAATTGTTTGTTGTTTATCTTGTTTATCAAGACCATATGCTAGTGCTGCTGCTGTAGGTTCATTAATAATACGTTCTACAGTAAGACCAGCTATTTTACCTGCATTTTTTGTAGCTTGACGTTGTGAATCGTTGAAATATGCTGGAACAGTAATTACTGCACGGTCAACTTTTTCACCTAAATAACTTTCTGCATAATCTTTCATATAAGAAAGTATCATTGCTGATATTTCTTCTGGTGTATATTTTTTATCTTCTGCTTCAACTTTTTTACCGGAACCCATTAATCTTTTAATACTACTTATTGTATTTTTATTAGTTAATGCTTGTCTTTTAGCAGCATCTCCTACTATTCTTTCACCTTTTTTAAATGAAACAACTGAAGGTGTTGTTCTTCCTCCTTCTGGATTTGGAATTACTACAGGACTACCTGCCTCTAATACTGATACACAACTATTTGTTGTACCTAAATCTATACCTATAATTTTACTCATTTTTTATCTCTCCTATTCATCTATTTTGTTTATTTTAACTGTAGCTGGACGGATTACTCTGTCCTTTAACATGTATCCTTTTAGTAGAACTTCTAATACTTCATCATCTTTTTTACCTTCTACTTTGTCAGTTAATAAAGCTTGCTCTAAATTTGGATCAAATTCTTCTCCTACTCTATTAACTTCGGATACTCCATATTTAACAAGTATGTTATTTAAATCAGAAAACATAATTTTAAAACCTGATAAGAATTTAGAAAATTGATCTTCTAAGTTATTATCATCGTATTTTATGGCTCTTTCGAAATTATCAATTACTGGAAGAAGATCAGTTATAATATCTTGATTGCAATATTTTTTTACTTTTTCTACTTCATCGTCTTTTCTTTTTCTATAATTAATCATTTCTGCTTGAGTATATTTAACTTTGTTTTCTAATTCTTCTTTTATTTTTTTTAACTCTTCGTTTTCTTTTCTTAAAACTTCAAGTTCTTTGTCTTTATTTTCTATTTCCGAATCAATATCATTCATAACTTCATTGATTTCGGTTTTTGTTTCAGTTTCTTCTATTTTCTCTTCTTTTAATTTATCCGCCATATTTTTTACCTTTCAATGTTTTCTTTGATGTATTCAAGTATTCCAACTACTCTTTCATAATCCATCCTTTTTGGACCAATAATTGCTATAGTTCCATTATCTTCTTTTGACTTGTAGTTTGTTTTAATTACTGTAACATCATCATCTATATTATTTTCTTCTCCAATATATATTTCTATGTTGTTACTATTATCCTTATGAATACTTCTTATATTATCTATTACATCATTATTTTCTAGTTTACTATATAATTCTTTCATTTTTGTACTATCAGTAAACTCAGGTTGATTTAGTATATTATTTTTTCCTTGAAAATTAGCATTACCTTTTACATTAGTGAAATCTGTAAATACATTATAAAAGGCATTATATATTTGTTCATGTTGCTCAACATATCTACCGATTATTGGCTTTACTTCATACTCTAATTTTTGGGATACTTCATCTATTGGAGTTCCAACTATTAGGTTGTTGATTAGTCCTACGGTTTTCTTTATTTCTTCTTGTGATACATCTTTTAATGTGATTGTTTTATGCTGAACGTGTCCTTTATCAGTTACAACTATTATAGTTATAAACTCTTCATTTATTGGTATTACTTCAATTTGTTTTAGTAAGTTGTCATGTGATGAGCTTCCTAAAACTACGGTTGTATAGTTTGTCATATCTGCTACTACCTCTAAGCTCTTAGATATTGTATCAGATAAGTTAAGTTGATGATTGTCGAATATTACTTTAAGTTTGTACATATCCTCTGCCTTCATCTTCTTAATACTCATTAAATTATCAACATAGTAACGGTAACCTTTTTCACTTGGCACGCGTCCACTAGAAGTGTGTCTCTTCTCTAGTAAGCCTAAATCCTCTAAAGTTTTCATCTCGCTCCTAACGGTAGCTGATGAACACTTTAATCTCTTGCAGATGAGATTGGAACTTACTGGTTTAGTTAATTTAATGTACTCTTCAACTATTAAAGTTAATATCTTTTCTTCACGTTCTGTCAACATGAAATCAACCTCCTAGCACTCAAATTCTCAAAGTGCTAATTTAATTATACTATTATTTTAGCACTTGTCAATAAATATTGCTAAAATAAGTGTAAAAAAAGAAGCTAAATTATTAACTTCTCTATTCCCAATATAAATTATTGATATCAACTACTATTACTGGTCTTGTAGCGAATTTATTTTCTTCATTTTCATTATCATTTGCTACAACGGTGTATAGCCCTTTGTATTCGCCATCATATACCCATGCCTTGTTAGTAGATGTACTTGATACTGTTTCAAGCCAATACCCTTTAGCGGCAGAAGCTTGAGTACCTTTGGTTCTTTCACTAAGGAAAGATAATTTTGTTTCTGAAAGATTACCAGTTGTACCTGTCTTTGTCTCTGAATAAGTTTTTCCTTCTCCTGCTGCACTTTTAATTTCTGAAAGTCTAGGAGCTCTAACTGCTATGATATTTCCTGCGTTGTTTTTATAATAAAAATCTAATCCGTTAATTGTACTTTTGTGTTCTTCATTACCTGGATTTATTAATGAAGTATTTTTCCAATAATCTATAGTAGGAAATTGTTCCATTAATCCTGTTGGTGTTACTTTTGTACTATCTTTTTTTTGTGTATCGTAAGCTATTGTTGCATTATCAGAACCTGTAGGTGTATTTTGATAGTATATTAATACTGCATTTTGTGAACTATTATTACCATCTTCTCTTGATAAATAATAGAATCTATAGCCTACATAAGTATCTTCAACATAGTTGTTTATAACAGCAACATTACAGTCGAACGCATCACCTGGTTTTAAAGTATTTCCACTAGGTTTTGTACCTATTTCAACACCTCCTACTTTATGCAATGTTTTTGCAGCTGTACAAACTGTATAACTAAGTACTTCTCTTTTTGTTAAATCTTTTTCAACATTATGAGTAAAATCAGATGTTGCTTTCTTTCTAAAAGCAATTGTACTATATAATAGGCTCATAATTAAAATCCCCATAATCAGAATACTATATATAAGAGCTGATATTGCAAACCCTTTATTGTTTAACTTATTCATATTATCACCTAATTATAGTATAACATTACTTTTTTAAAATAACTACTATCTTCTCTCCATATTTTCTACTTTTTACTTCTTTTAACACTTCTTCATTTTTTATTTTCTTTATGTCATCTGTTTCACATACTATTATTCCATTATCATTTAGTAAATTATACTCACATATTAAATCTAATGATTTTTCTATTAAATCTCCTTTGTATGGGGGATCTAAAAAAATTATATCGAATTTATATTTGCTTTTTAAATATTCTAATGCTTCTTTATAATCTAAGTTTAATACTTCTCTTTCTTCATTAAGCATAGATAAGTTTTCTTTTATTGTTTTAAAACATATTTTATTTTTATCTACAAATATTGCTTCTTTAGCATTCATACTTAATGCTTCTATACCAAGATTCCCAGATCCTGAAAATAAATCTAGTATAGTGCTACCACTAACTTTATTTTGTATCATTGCAAATAGTGATTCTTTTACTCTATCCATAGTAGGTCTTGTTCCTTCTATGTCAAAGCCTTTTAATGTTCTTCCTTTATATTTACCTTGTATTATCTTCATATTTACTCCATTATACTTTTTAATTCTTTATTAATACTTAAAATCTTATAGTTAATTCTATTTTCTAAATGTTTATATTTTATTATTAATTCATTGTTTGAAACATCTTCATTATTTTTTATTTTTTTTATAAGAGTCTTATCATTTAATATTTTATTTTGAATTTCTTTAATTTCTATTATATCTTTATCTTTATCTAAACTATTTTTTAAATCATCTAATTTAACATATATATTCATAATATCATCCTTTTATTAAAAGAAAAACACTCTAAAGAGAGTGTTCGAAGGTGATGCGCACAAACATCAACCTAGAAATCCTAAACAATCTTTAGAATTTCTAATAATATATTACCAAAAAATAACATTTTTTGCAAGTGTTTTTTTATTTTTTTAATATATCTAAGAATTCTTTTACTATTGCAATGTTATTATTCATTTTTTTTAATTTATCTTCTGGTGTTAAATTAAATCTTTTTTTCATCTCATCTTCCATAAATTTTATACTGCTTGGGTCTCTATTTAAATAGTTGTACCAATAAGAATTTTCTTTTAAAAACTTTTTTAAATTAGGATTACTGTCTATTTTTATTTTTATATCTTGTCTCATAAATTAACTAATCTTCAAAGTATTTGTACATTGGCCTTTTTTCATAAGTTTCTTTTGGTACATTTGTTTTTGTGTTATTAAGTGCTAAACCTTCTAAGAGTGCTACTGCCTTCTGCATACTTTCTATACTGTTTTGTACAGTTTTCATATCTATCTTTTTTATAGTGTCTACTATATCTCCAATTTTTGAGTCACTTGATATTTCTTTAGTGAAATATTTATTCCAAACACTACTATTTTCACCGTATATATCATATAATTCATATAATTTTTGCCATGTTATTTTATCTTTTAATACACTTTCAGCTAGTTCTGGATGAAGACGGGCAAATGATTTAAAAGTTTCTTTTGACATATTATCACCTATTCAATTTTATGAAAAGGAAGATAAAAAAATAACTAATTATTTTAATTTAAAAGGACTTAATTTATATAAATTAAATCCTTTTAATTATTATTTTAAGAAATCGTCTATTGTCATTAATCTACTATCAATATCATTTAAATCTACTTGTTCTTTTTTTGGAATTTCTTTCTTTTCTTCTTTTGTTTCACTTATATTTTTTTCTACTAGATTCTTAAATATAAATGCATCTGTTACATTATGTTTTGTTAATTCTTTACCTATCGAATATCTATCACTTATAGGAAGTTCAGTTAACTTGATATCAATAATTTTACTTGATTTTAATCCTAAATGTTCTTTAGAATCCTCTATAAATGCTTTTAATACTTTATGTGGATTAGATTTTACTTCTCTAATTACTAATAATCCTTTTCTTGTTCTTGTTGATAATTCAAATTCTGAAAGTTTAATTCTTTTACCTGTATTTTTATCTGTTATTATAGAAAGATATTCATCTGTGTTGTAATCAAAATTATTTACTGAGACTACTTCATCATCTTTTAAATTTATAGCCTTAACACCACCAGCTTTTACTCCTGAAATTGGTATTTCTTCTGTTTTGAATGATAATCCAAATCCGTTTTTAGTTGTTACAAATACACAATCTTTTTCTTCTAAACAAACTTGTATTAATCTATCTTCTTCTTTTAATTTCATACAATTAATTGGTTTGCTCCAGCGACTTACTTCAAATTCTTTTAATATAGAACGTTTAATTAGACCATTTTTAGTTATAAATATAATTGGTCTTTCACTAGAAAAGTCATATGCTGGTATAGCTCCAATAATTTCTTCATCTTGAGCAGTTGGAACAATGTTACTGATATGTTTTCCCATATCTTTCCATTTTAAATCATATATTGCATGAACTGGTATATGTAGATAGTTACCAAATGATGTAAATACTAGTAATGTATCTAATGTATTCATTTCATATTGTCCTATTATGTAATCGTTTTCTTTTAGTGTAGGACTATCCCCACTTGCTCCATAACTTCTCATACTTGTTCTTTTAATGTATCCGTCTTTAGTAATCATAACAATTACATCTTCTTTAGGAATCATTTCAGTTTGATCAATTTTAATTTCTCTTACTTCTTCTTTTATTGTTGTAAGACGTGGAGTTTCAAATTCATCACGAACTGCACTAAGTTCTTTCTTCATTACATATTTTAATGCTTTTTCATCTTCTAATATTGCACTTAAGCCTTTAATTAGTTTATCTAATTTTTTCTTTTCTTCTTCTAGTGCTACTACATCTGTATTTGTTAATCTATAAAGTTGTAATACTACAATTGCTTCTGCTTGTTCTAAAGTAAAATCAAATTCTTTTACTAAATTATCTTTAGCATCCGATTTATTTTTAGATGCTCTAATTACTTTAATTACTTCATCAAGAATGGATAAACATTTAATTAATCCATCAACTATATGTAATCTTTTTCTTGCTTGATCTAAATCAAACATTGTTCTTCTTTTTACTACTTCTTTTTGATGATTTACAAAAGCTTCAAGTATTGGTTTTAAACCAAGTAATTTAGGCCTTCTATTTACTATAGTTACCATATTAAAGTTATAGCTTGATTGTAGATCAGTGTTTTTTAATAAATAATTTAATATAAGTTCTTTATTTGCATCTTTCTTAAGGTCAATTGCTATTCTTACATCTTTTTCACTTTCATCTCTGACTTCAGCTATACCTTCTATTTTTTTATCTATTCTTATATCATCTATTTTTTTGACTAAAAGTGCTTTGTTTATTTCATATGGTATTTCTGTAACGATTAGTGATGTTTTTCCGCCTTTTTCTTCAAATTCTGTTTTACTAGTTACAACTACTCTTCCTCGTCCTTTTGTGTAAGCATCTTTTATTCCATCGATTCCTTCAATAATTGCTCCTGTTGGAAAATCTGGGCCTTTTACAAAATTCATTAAATCATCTAATGTACATTCTGGATTATCAATTAAATGAATTGTTGCATTTATTATTTCTCCTAAATTATGAGGTGGTATATTTGTTGCATAACCAGCTGATATACCTGTAGCTCCATTTACGAGTAGTGCTGGAAAGCGTGTTGGAAGAACAGTAGGTTCAACTGTAGAATCATCAAAGTTTGGTGAAAACTCAACTGTATCTTTATCAATATCCCTAATCATTTCGTTACTGATTTTAGAAAGTCTAGCTTCTGTATAACGATAAGCAGCTGGACTATCACCATCGATTGAACCATTATTACCATGCATATCAATATATGGAAGTCTTATTTTCCAATCTTGACTCATACGAACCATTGCATCATATATAGATGTATCACCGTGTGGATGATAGTTACCTATGACATCTCCAACGGTTTTAGCACTTTTACGATAAGGTTTATCATATGTGTTGTGTTCTTTATACATTGAGTATAGTATACGTCTTTGAACTGGTTTTAAACCATCTCTAGCATCTGGGATAGCACGATCTTGTATTATATATTTAGAGTAACTTCCAAATCTTTCACCCATTATATCTTCTAGAGTATAATCATATATTTTTTCAATTACTTCTTCAGTTTCAGTTTTCTTTCTTGGCATTCTACCACTACTTTCTATATTTGTTTATTTTTTTAAGCTATTTTATAATCATCTTCTAAAGAAAATTCTACATTTTCTTCAATCCATTCTTTACGTGGAGCTACTTCGTCTCCCATAAGTACTGATACCCTCTTTTCTGCAAGTTGAGCATCTTCTATATTAATTCTAATTAATGTTCTAGAACCAGGCTGCATAGTTGTTTCACAAAGCTGATCTGCATTCATTTCACCTAATCCTTTATAACGTTGTACTTCACATTTTTTACCTTTAGTAAGTTTTTGCATTTCTTCTATGTTGTATGCATATTCTACTGGTTTTCCTTTTCCATAATCAATTTTGAAAAGTGGAGGAAGCGCAACAAATAATCTTCCATCTTCAATCAATGGTTTCATGTAGCGATAGAAGAATGTTAAAAGTAAACATTGTATGTGTCCTCCATCTTCATCTGCATCGCTCATGATTATTACTTTTGAGTATTCGCAATCTTTTATATCAAAGTTTGGACCATATCCAGCACCTATTGTATAAATCATTGTATTAATTTCTTCGTTTTTTAAAATATCTTCTTCTTTTGTTTTTTCAGTATTTAATACTTTACCACGAAGTGGAAGAATTGCTTGATAGCGTCTATCTCTTCCTTGTTTAGCTGAACCTCCGGCTGAATCTCCTTCGACTAAGAATAGTTCTTTTTTAGTTTTGTCTTTTGATTGTGCAGGTGTAAGCTTTCCAGATAAAGCTCTTTCTTTAGGGCTATTTTTTTTACCTTTTCTTGCTTCTTCCCTTGCCTTTCTTGCTGCTTCACGAGCAATTTTACTTCTTAAAGACTTATTAATTATTTCTGTAGCAATAGCTTTATTTTCTTCTAAGAATACTCTTAATTCTTTATCTACAATACTATCTACTGCAGTACGAGCTTCTGGAGTTCCAAGTTTACCTTTTGTTTGACCTTCAAATTGTAATAATCCTTCTGGAATTTTTAATGATATTATAGCTGTTAAACCTTCTCTAACATCGCTACCTTCTAATGATTTTTCTTTTGCTTTAATGAAACCGTTAGCTTTTGCGTAATCATTAAATACTCTGGTTAAGGCTGTTTTAAATCCTACTTCATGGCTACCACCATCTATTGTTTTAACATCATTAACAAACGATACTATTTCTTCATTATATGTATCTGTATATTGAAGTGCTACTTCAACTTCTATTTTATCTTTATTTCCTGCCATATGTACTACATTGTGAAGAACATTTTTTCCTTTGTTTATATATTCAACAAATTCCTCTATTCCTCTTTCATAACAATATTTAGCATGTCTACCATCTTCTTCATCTATTACTTCGATAGTAATACCTCTAAGTAGGAAAGCACTTTCTTGCATTCTTTCACAAACTGTAGTAAACGAAAAATTAGTTGATTGAAATATTTCAGGATCTGGCATAAATCTAACTGTAGTACCTGTTTTGTTTGTGGTACCAATCTTCTTTAGTTTTTGAGTTACGTGTCCACCGTTTTCACATCTCATATAGTATATGCCTTTATCTCTTTGAATGGTTACTTCCATCCACTTTGATAGGGCGTTAACGACACTACCACCAACTCCGTGCAAACCACCAGAAACTTTATATCCTTCACTTTCAAATTTTCCACCAGCATGAAGTACTGTATAAATAACTTCAGGTGTTGATTTTCCTGATTCGTGCATTCCTATTGGTACACCACGTCCATGATCTTCAACGCTTACTGATTTATCAGAATGAAGTGTAATTTTTACTAAATCACCAAAACCATTAATAGCTTCATCAACTGAGTTATCAACTATTTCCCAAATTAAATGGTGAAGTCCTCTTTTATCAGTTGATCCAATATACATACCTGGTCTTTTTCTAACTGCTTCTAATCCTTCTAATATCTTAATTGACGCTTCATCATATTTCAATGCCATTTTCTACACATCCTCACTATTGATATTATACTAAACTTGTAAATAAAAGGTAACAAATTTTACACTAATTTACATATTTTTTATTCCTAGTACATTTTATCATAATTTTTTAATAAATACAAAAAGAAAATGAGAATGTCTCATTTTCTTATATATTAGTTAATCTTAAGAATGTAATCAGTTTGGTATGTAAATATTTGATCATCGACATTAGAACGAGTCGAACAACTTGTTTCCCAACTTACATCTTGTATTGTCATATGTACTTTTATATCTTTTGGTAGTATTAATGTTAATGTTCATGTAAAAAGTATAATAGAAAAAGAAAGGTTACCATATATCTACTTTTTATCAGGTAGATTAATAGCAACTTTTCTTAGTATTTTGATTTATTTTCTTTTATTCTATTGTAAATAGATAGTCTGTTTGGAAAGAGAATCTTTG
>JAGAWU010000050.1 GCA_017941235.1 Bacilli bacterium
ACGGTCTTACTATTTGGAAACTTTTCTATCATATCACTACACAAATTACACTTATGTATTTCAATATCGATATCTGATAATTGCATTATTATCACCTCATTTTTTTATTATTAGGTGGCGTAATCACCTTGCTAATTCCTATCGCTTTTTGTATTAAAAATAGTCATTTTTTACTATTTTTTGTCTGTTTTAACATATTTTTATATTAAACGTGCAAGATGTTATATATCACAAATACTTATTTTACCTAGGCTTTCTTCTATTCTTGGATAAATCGTAATCAACCAATTTATATTAGTTTTATTTTCATTCATTTGGATAAACTACTTTTTTATCATTAAAATCTATAATAGCCTCTAATTTTAAACTTTTATGATTTTTCATATTTCCAAGTACACAATTTTCAAAATCTTTAATTTCAGCATTTATTATATATTTATTAGTATCTATTCTAGTAAAATATACTTCTGAATTTTCTCTTGAATTGATAGTGCCATATTCTCTAGTAGCAAAATCAATATCATAATCATCTATAAGGTCTAAAATGTCAGTTTTTTTATTTAATTCTAAATCATTGTATTTTTCATATTCTTGTTTTGTCCAAAACGTGAAGCGGTAAGTATGGTCTTCACTATATATATCTATACACTTTATTGGAATTTCAACATTATAAATTTTTGCACTTGAATCTGATATAACTACTTTCCCTAATCCTATATTTATCCCATATAAAATCATATTTATCGTCTCTTTTTATTTTTTTAACTTAATATGATATTCTTCTTTACTATATTTTTCTTTTTGTGGCGATTCTAAATACAATAGTATTTCATCATCCGATATCCACTTTATATTAAAATATACTGTTTCGGTAAAACCTGAACCTTTGTATTCATATATTAATTCTCCATCTTTAAAAATAAATGGTCTACTTACATTATCGTATCTTAAAGTTAAAGAATAACTTTTATTAGGAGACACTATAATTCTATCTCTGCTAGTTTCATATTTTATACTAGAACATCCAGAAAGTAATAAAAATATACTACTTATAAATAATATTAATATAATATTGAATTTTTTCATTTGACACACCCTTTTTTTATTATTCTGTAATTTTTTTTATCTTTGATGATGCTTCCTTTACTTGTTCATAATTTGGAAATGTTACACCTACTTCTTGAGTTCCTAAATGTCCAATCGCTGTTCCATCTGTACCATCTAAATTAATGGTAGTTATTTCATATTCCCCGTAGTTATCAATAAATGATTTAGCAAGATTAGTTATAACTTTTCTATTCATATTTGTTGTATATAAATTACTATAACTATTTAATACTTCATCAAAATTCATAAGTGATTGTGTAGTCATAGATTTTTTTATAATACTCATTAATATTTTTTGACAATTTTCTATTCTTCCTCTTTCATTATTTTTAAGATTTAATCTTTCTCGCGCTATTGCAAGTGCTTCTAATCCATTATATTCTTTACATCCCTTTACTACATTTAGTTTTGTTCCATTTTTATCATTGTATGTGTTATCTGTTAAAATGTGTGTAGTTCTAAAGCTATAATCTGAGCAAAATTCAACTCCTCCTAATGTATCTACTATATCAACTAGAGAATTTGTATTTACGTTAACTATATAATCAATTTTTATGTCTAATAGTTTTTCAATCGCTTCTTTACTAACATTACTATCATATCCACCTAAACACATTAAAGTATCTTTCATACCATATGCAGGGACATCAATATAGTAACCTCTAAGTATTGTAGTCATTAATATTTTCTTTGTTTTTGTATTAATTGTAATTAGTACATTATAATCTCTCATAATACCTGTAAAATCTGTTCCATTTAGGTATATTGTGTAACTATCTTTAATTTCATTATTTATTTTTTCTTTATGTTTGACTTTGAATTCTTTTAATACTTTATAATTATCCTTGTTATATAAAATAGTAGAGCTCATTGCATAATCATAATCACCTTTACTAATTAATAGATAATTATTAGAATCTTTATCAATTGCAGTCAAAATATTAGCAAAGTTATCAGCTGGAGTATACTTATAATCACCTAATTTTTTTAATGCCGAATTTACATTTCTTGAATATTTAAAATAATAAATATTTTGGTTTTTATCAATTTCATCTAATGTAGTTATACTATTATTACTGCTTGTTACTAATATATAATCAGTAGTTGTAGTGGTATACTCTGTAAATGTTTTTTCAATAAATCTATTTGTCTTTTGTGTATAATTACTTAGTATTATATTTCCAATGTTTATAATAATCATTAATATAACACCTATTATAAACCAAATTATTTTTTTTCTTTTCAATAGGAATAAAATTAATATGTTAATTACACATTCTATAGCTATTAATAATAGGAAATATTTTACTGGTAATATATCTAGTTTATTTATACTTAGAATTGCTAAAATACTTATTATGATTGTAACTATTGTAAGTCCCCATCTAATATATTTTTTAATTTTTTCTTTTTTATTTATATTATTCTTCATTTTAACTTTCTCCTTTACTAGATAATTTTATATTATATAGTTTAATTTTTTTATATAAAAGCGTGTGTTGATAGGCTTTATTATATCACGTATAATAAACTTAGTAAATTGATGTTGTGCTTTAAATTCCAATTCACTGTTATTTATAGTTGTTTTTTTTAATACATATTTTTATCTTCTTTTTTCATAAAATCTTCAAATGATTTTATTGTTTCTTCTCTGTCTATATTTTTTAATTCTATTAGTTCGTTTGTTTTACTTGACTCTTCGTTTCGTTTTATATAATTATAAATATCATCATCTCTAAAACCAATCATTTTTGCATCTTCTCTTGTATTTCCATAATATACTTTTTTTATGTTTGCCCATATTATTGCAGATAAACACATTGGACATGGATAACAAGAAGTATATAATTCACAACCACTTAAATCATATGAATTGATTTTTTTACAAGCTTCTCTAATCGCTGTTATTTCGGCGTGGGCAGTTGGATCATTATTACTTATGACATGATTTGATCCTTTCCCTATTATTTTATCATCTTTTACAACACAAGCACCAAAAGGTCCTCCTACATTTGTTTTTAGATTATCATCAGCTAAATCTTTTGCTATTTTCATATATTCATTCATTTTCTCTTCTCCTGAACTATGTGCACTGTTATTATTGTGTAGCTATAAAAATTAATCGTAATTTTTATATTATCTATTTCACAGTACCAATTTTTACCTTTCTTATATATATTACTGTTTTTATCTAATATTTTATTTTTGCAATACTCTACTACATTTTCTTTATCTAGATTGAGATTTTTTTAATTCTTTGTATAACCATTTCTGTAGTATGAATCTTATTAATGTTTAGTAATAATTCATTTTTATTCAATTTATTTCACCTCTAATGATTTTTGAAGATAATACATGATTTAAATATTCTTTTGCTGATATATTATCTTTAGGCTTATCAAATTCAACCATAATTATTTTTTTCTTTTCTTCCTCTGTTATATTGAATGTTTTTAGTAATTCTAAATATTTATTATATTGATATTCTATTAGGTCTTCTAATGTATTAAATGTATGTATTCCTCTATTAATTAAGTCGGCATTTTCAAACCAATTCCATTTATTTTCATCTTTATAAACTAAAAATGAATGGGTTGGATAATTATTCTTATAATCGAGTAAAACCATTTCATATATTGTTTTATATTCATAATTATGTTTTTTAAACCAATCTCTTTCTAATTCTACTTGATCAAAGCAATTACCATATCTATTATTTAAAATTTCATCTTTTGATTGTAATATATATTGTTCATACCAATCCATTTGATTTTCTTGGTTATTAAGTTTTCCATTTTTAGTTAAATAACCATATTTAATTTCTTTACTCATAAAATGAAGAAGTTCTTTAGGGGTATCAATTTTTTTCATTTTACTCTCCTTGTCTAAAGCTTTTATCTTAGTTTGATTTTGTATTTTCATCTATCCAGTTTAGTATTTCATTACTTCCACCATCAATTTTTCTGTATGATATTTCACATACTTCATAATCATGTATTTGTTTAATTGTTTTTTCTATTTTCTCAAATAAATTTTCTTTTGTTCTAAATTCAATTTTATATTCTTCACATTCTTCCAATTTATTATTCCAAATGTATTTTGAATAAACTTTAGATACCTGAGCTCCCGCTACTAATCTTTTTTGTAAAAGAGTATCTACTATTTTATCCTTTATTTTTTCTTTGTCACAAAGTGTTGTTACAATTATATAATTACCCATATTATTCTCCTTTAATCTTCTTTATTTATATTATAACATATAAGACATTATATAAAAAAGACAGTTTAATTAACTGTCTATATTTTTCATATTAGTAATACTCCATGGTATTTCAGTTTCTACTTTTTTACCACATGATTTACAATATTTTTGTGTAACATCTATGGATGCTCCACAGCCTTTGCATTTTACTGTTTTATAAGTTTCATTAGAATGAATATAATCTTCATTATACTTCATTGTTATTTCATATTTTTTTATTATTGATGTTATCTCTTTGTTAAAATATACTTCTCTAATTTCGCATATAATTTTTGCTTCATTTTCAGATATAAAATCTAACTGTGTATATTTCATCAAATCAAAATCGATTATTTCCTTATTATTTTCATACATCAAGCTGCATAAATTATTATTAAGTGCATTATAGAATTCTTCTTCATCTTTTTGGATTGTCCATGGAAGTGTTTTTAATACATAACCTTGCATTTCTAAATCATATCTTTTTTGCAAAACTTCATTATAATTTCCATTTTTATCTTTTATTTTCTTTTTAAAAGCTGCTTTAAATTTGTATAGATATAACATAAATAATGTAATAATAATTATTATTACCACACCTGCTATTTTTTCATTTCCAGGCATAAAAATCATTAATAGTGCAATAGGAAACATTACAGCTGCAAATACTGTTAATAATGCAAACACAGTATCTTTATAGAATTCTTTGCTTTCTTTTAAATCTATATCACCAGTATTTGCTCCTTTGTTTTGCCTATTTATTCCTATATTAAAATTTGTTTTACAAAATGGGCAGCCATTGTTAAACTCTTCTAGTTTACCTGAGTTTCCACAGTTTGGACAAGTTATTATTCTATTTTCTATTTCTACATTTTTTATATTATATACTATATCATCATTAAAATTTGTTTCTCTATATATACATTCATTATTAAGAAAATATCTTTTTTCTTTTATTGGTTTATTTGTTATATTTTCTTTTATCATTCCATCCGACGATCTAATATATACGGTATCATCTTCTCTTATATAATCAGCCTTATTTCTTGAATAGAATGTTTCTATTACTAAGTTATTTTCTTTTAATCTTTTTAATTGTTCTTTTTCATATATACTATTTACCATTTTTCTCCTTAGTGATGATGATGGTGGTGATGATTATGAATTTCATTAATATTTAAGTTTACATGACATTCTTTATCATCACATGCTTCATCTTCTGTTTCTAAAATTGCATGACATATATTATGTTCTTCTAATTCTTCTCTAATTTTCTTTTTTATATCAGCTATTTTTTTTGATTTAGTTACAATGTGCATAGTGGCATAATTATTATATCCATCTATACTCCAAACATGAATGTGATGTATATCTTCTACATCTTTAATTTTTAGTAAATGTTCTTCTAATTCATCTATATCTACATTCTTTGGTGTTTTTTCTAAAAATAAGTCAAGCACTTGTTTTAGGTTTTTTAATGAATTAATTAAAATGAATATTGAAACACCTATACTCATAATTGGATCTAATACTTTTATGTCAGTAAAGTTCATTATAATAGCCCCAATTAAAACTATTATCCAACCAAGTACATCTTCTAGCATATGAAGATTAACCGCTTTTTGATTAATTGAATCTCCTTCTCTAGTTACAAAAGCTGCTATAAAATTTAGTACTACTCCTATTATTGCAAACACAATCATTCCATTATAATTTACTTCTACTGGATGAAAGACTCTTTTAGTGGCATTAATTATAACTAGTATAGATCCTACTAGTAATATAGTTGTTGTTATTACACCCCCTAATACTGAATATCTTACATATCCATATGTATATTTCTTATCTGCTTTCTTTTTACTTTTCTTTTCTAAGAAGTATGAGATTCCTATTGATAAAGCATCACCTAAGTCATGTATTGAATCTGAAAGAATAGCTACTGAATTAGTAAATATTCCTCCAAAAAATTCAAATATTGAAAATGCTATATTTAAGATGAATGCTATTAAAATATTTTTTTCTGTTTTCATATATAAATCCTTTCTAATATAATTTTAACATAAAAATAAGATTGTGCTACTTTTAATTTTTTATTTTTTATATTAATTAAAAGTCTTTTGTTGATTTTTTTTGTTTTTTCGTATATAATACTAACTCAATTGAAAGAGGGGATTTTTTATGGATTATAGTATTTTATATGCAGCAGCTAATATTCAACTTTTAGAAGAAAAAATATTTAAGAATGCTGATAAGCTAGGTTCTTCATATAATAGATTTCAAGATATAGATAATGTACAAAAAAATAAGATTGTTGAACTTTCTAAATCATTTTATAATTCTGTTTCTGGAAATCTAATGGCTCAAAATTATACTAATATATTAAACTATCTTTCTACATCTAATGGAAAATGTAAATTATGTGATACTAGAGAAATTACTGGTTGTTATAATCCAACTTATGATGAATATTTGGTTTTTGCTATATCTAGTTGTGATCCAGAATGTAAGATGTTTACTAGTTATTTGAAATGTAATAGTAAACTTAATCATGATAGAAAGAAAAATATCGTTAGAAAGGAACTTGGTTTTTTTAGTGAAGTATTATTTAAAGCTGAAAAAGACTATTACTTTAAATATATAAATGATTTAATTTGCGATGTTACTATTGATAATTCCTCTTATTTGAGCTTAATTTCTAGTACTCCTTCATCCTTTGATGATGTGTCAACTGAAAGATTTGATCAAATAAGTAAACTTGCACTTTTATGGAATGCAAGTGTTAATGAAGAACATAAATATACTACTTGTTTATATAATCTAATTTACCAATATAAACTTCTTGGTATTAATTCTTTAGAAGAAAAATTATTGTTCTTTGTATGTGCTGTTGACCCTGAGTTAAAGCTTCTTTCAATTTACGAGGAAGAAAGCAAAACTAATATTATGAAATTACGCTCTTTAGATGAAGTTGGTTTTTATAATCCAAATTTAATTAAAATAGAAAAAACAATTAATAAAAAGTTTATGCCTCAAAAAATAGTTAGTGAATGGTCATTATAAAAAGATAGATTACTCTATCTTTTTAATTTGTTTATATTATTCTATACTTATTTTAATTCTACCTTAGGATTATCGGTTACTATGTATTCTTTTTGTGGAATTAGTCTTTTTTCTTCTGGTATGAATCCCCATAATTTTATTCCTGGAAGTACCCAAGTATATGATCCTACACATGTTCCTGGAGAAGTTGTACAATTAGCTCCAAGTCTAGAGCTATCTCCTATTATAGCTCCAAAGAATTGTAAATTTGTATCATATTTTTCTTCATTTTCTTTTATTTGAATGTTTTTTTGATCAAATCTTCTATTAGCGAGTATAGTACCGCTGCCTATTCTGCTACTTTTGCCAATTATCGAATCACCACAGAATGTAAAGCTTTGTACTTTAGCATTATTTTGGATGATACTATGCTTTGCTTCACATCCATGTCCTATTACTACATTATCACCAATAATTGTACCTGGCCTTATTAGTGCACCTGATTGAATGGTTACATTTTTTCCAATTATTACTGGTCCTTCTATAGTAGTATTGGCTCCTATTTTTGTTCCCTCTCCAATTATATAGTTTCCTGTTATACAGCAAAATTCACCAGTAGTTGCATTGTTAATTTTTAAATTTTTACTTACTACTTTTTGACTTAAATAATTATCTAACTTATTTAATGGTTCCCAAACAAATTTGGTATCTTTAAATATATCTTTTTCACTGAACTCATCTATATGTTTAAAATAGTAGCTTAATTCTTTCATATTCTTCTCCTTAATGTACTCGATTGATTAATTGAAATTTTTTTTGATATTCCTTTACCTGTATTTGGTACTATTATAGAATAACACATATCTACTATGAATAGTCCTATCAAAATTATAACTAATATTCTTTTTTTGTTTTTACTTATCTTTTCAAATATATTGTTTAAAATTGGTGCTGTATAGTAAGTTGCTATCCAACCAGCTAACCCAAATACTAAAAGTCCTTCTAAGCATACTCTTCCTCTGATATTTAGAAAGTATCCATTATAATTCCACCAACTCATTTTCAATGTTTTTTCTAGTATGAATGATGTAAAATATTCAACTATTCCACATAATGTAAATGCACTTATAAATAATTTAAATGGCTGATTTCTAAATTTTTTCAAGACTACAATTATTAAAATTCCTCCTACCCCATATATTGGAAGTATAGGCCCATGTAGCATTCCTCTATTTACAAATACTCCATGATTAAATAGTCTATAGTTTACTTCCCAAATCCATCCAAATACGCCAAATACAAAAAATAAAAGTATTAAATTTTCTAATTTATAATCTATTTTATAATTTATTTTAAATATTTTCTCTTTTTTATATTCAGGTATAAAATAATATTTTGATAAATATTTTTCTCCTTTTTTATCTAGATAAGTATCTTTTAAAAGAGGGCTATTTACCTCTTTTCTTAGTCGCATATATATTTCTGCATATATACATTCTTTATATGGGTTAAAATAGAATATATTCGAAAGGCCTAGTGTAAAGCCTCCTAAAACATACCATCCGATTAGACTTAAGTCAGTTAAGAACATTTTCATTTTGTAGCCTTTAGTCATTTCTTTCGATAATTTAAAGCACTCTTTTGAAGTGATTTCTGGATTTTCAGCTAATATGTAAGGGATCATACTGTACTCATAATGTTTTATTGGTCCACCTATTATAGTTAAATTCCATAATATTTTACACAGACTTCTTTCTATCATTATCCTGGCTACTCTTTTTACTTTTTTCACTCTATATACAAAGAATAATCTATCATATTTTGTTTCATCATAACTGTGATGTTCAAGAAAATATCTATTTTTACCTACTGTGATTATATTTATTACAAATATATAAATTAGTATATAAATTAATATTCCAATAATCATTATTACAAGTGATGGAATAGAATTTCTAAAAATGTATTCATTATTAGCATTCAATATTCCTAACACTATTGAGCCTGTTCCAGTTATTTGATTAAAATATGATGATAAAAGCCCCCTTGTTGGCTTATAACTTGTAATTTTTTTTGAAATAGTTTGAAGTCTAGTTTTTTCTAATTTATTTTCTACAATATCTAAATTGTTGCTAGTTTTTAAGCTGAATAATCCTATAGTATCATAGTTTCTAACATTCTTTTGTGCATTATACTTATACCCAAGAGTTAATATGGTTGATACTATAAAACATATTACTATACTATGCCATAAATGTTTTTTTACTATTTTTCTTGCCTGTCTCTTTTCTTCTAACATCTTCATCACTACTCTTTACTAACATTAGTATATCATAAAAAAATGAAAAATTAATTTCATTTTGAATATTATTATGTTTATTTTTTAGTTCTAGATTATTTTAGTATTTCTATTTTATTTTTCTTAATTTATAGGTGCAAGAAATGGAAATATATTTCTTAAGATTCCATAAATAATTAGCAACACTATAATTATTATCCACACTTTCTCAGGTATTCTTTTATATAATGGTTTTTTTTGCTTTATTATACTATATAAGTATTCTATAAATAGAAATAATCCTG
>JAGAWU010000051.1 GCA_017941235.1 Bacilli bacterium
ATGAAACAACTCAACCTCACCCTCAACCAATAAACCCAGATGAAACAACTCAACCTCACCCTCAACCAATAAACCCAGATGAAACAACTCAACCTCACCCTCAACCAATAAACCCAGATGAACCAATTGAAGACCTATTAAAAAAATTATTAGGTTTATTAAGAGGAGATATAGAAGATTCTTTAGAAGTAGCTGTATCAGATATTGATAAATTACATAATTTTAATATTGATCTCAAAGATTATGCCAATTATAAACTTTTATTTGATTTAAAAAATGTCATTACAAAAATGAATGGTACTGAAGATAGACTAAAAAATTTAACTGAGGAATATATAATTATACCATTAAATAATTCTTTAAATGACTTAAAAGACAAATTTAAAGGATTTGATTTAGATAATATAAAAGACAAATTAAATGAGACTATATGCCATATTAACCGTAATATAATAAATTCTTTTGTTAATAATAGATTAGATTTAGAAGATAAATTCAATGATTTGAATTTTACTTATTTAACAAACTTAATTGATCTAATTGACTCAGCTAAAGAAGACTTTGAAAACAAATTAGGCAATTTCACATCAAATGACATTATCGATGATTTAAAAGAATATTTTGAAAATAAAACCAATGGTACTGTCCTAGCAGACCTTATTAAAAATATTAAGAATTTCACAGAAATGAATATGACTTTAGCTGATGTTTTAAATAATATAAAAGAAAAAATAAAAATAGATTATTTAACAAATGTAGTACCTAAAATAAATGAAACTATATTTTCATTTAATGAAGGACTAACTGAAAAATTATTTAAACTAGAAAGAACATATGATAAATTAAAAAAATTAAAATTTATTCGCTATCCTTCAAATTTATATGATAGAGTTCATATGGATAGAGAAATGCTTAAAATAGTATTATCAGATTTAAAAAGTTATACTGAAGACTATTTGAATGAATTGAATAATTCATTCATAAATTCAGTTTTTGATTTAATGGAATCTTTAAATAATCAAATTATAGATAAAATTGAAAATAATACCGATCTAATTGAAAAATTCAAAAATTATACTTCTTATTTACATGATTTAGATGAAAAACTATTAAAATTAGTATCAAATGAAACTGATATTATATATAATTTCATATATCCTATTTATAATGAAATCAAAAAATTAGATGGTGAAAGAATGATAGAAAAATTAGATGAATTTTTAGAAAATTTAAATGCTCAAATCGTTGGTCAAATAACCAATGCTAGCAAAATAATTGATGTTGTATTAGATACAATCAAAAATGTTGAACCTGAAAAAATTGCTGAAATGAGAAAAGAATTTATAAAAGAAAAAACTGGAGAATTAAAAGATAAAATTGAATCTTTAAATAGTACTATTTTAAATGAAGCTATGAAGTTATTAGATAAATTAAATAATAACATAACTGAAAGATTAGAAGACAAAGGATATTTAGATGAATACTATGATTTCCTTATTAGATTTTATACTTTCATCCAATTTATAAATGATAAGCCATATAAAGACGCAGTCTATGAAATTGAAGAGGCAATAGATGAAAAATTAAAAGACTTAAATGATATTATAATAGATAAAATTAATGCATCTTTATCTGACTTCAATAATGAAACTATGTATAAAATAAAAGATTTCATCAATATTTTAGAAGATATTGAATTAAATGTACTTAATAATACAGATATAGACTTAGCAAGAGAATATCTTTTCAATTTTAGTAAAGCAATAATAGATGGAATTAATAATGTAAATAGCTCAATAAATTCTATGGAACAACTGTTAAAATTTATAGATCAAAGTATATTGGAGAAATTATTAGAATCTCCATTCCATTATTATACCGAAGATTTATTAAATATAATATCATTTATAAATAATGCTACTTCTGATAATGGAACATTTTTAAAAAGCAAAATATCTGAGCTTAAAAATTATTTATCTAAACTGAACAATAAAGAATTAGTAAAATTAGTTTATTCAAAACTTACTGAGGCTAAAGATAAATTTATCGAAACTCTAAATAACTTAGCTTCTAGATCCCTCTTTCCAATTTCAACTGATTCAATTGAAAAATTTTTAGATAGAATCCATGCTTTGAATGATCCAAATCTAGAAAAAGTATTAGATTTATTAAATGATTTAAATACATCATTATATAATAGTTTTAATAATAGTGAGTTATTAAATTTGATTATTCCTCCATTAAAAGAACAATATAATAAATTTAAAGATAAAACAACAGAAGAAGTTGCTTATGAATTAATAAAGGTATTTAATGATATAGCACCTATAGTTACTCAAAGAATAATAAAATATATTGATAAAAAAATAATTGAAGAAAAACAAGATCTTTTGGAGAAAGCAAAAAGTTTAGCAGATTTTGTTGAGGATATAAAAGATATATTTAAAGGTGTAAATTTCACAAACTTAAAAGACCAAGAAGCTAATGGAATTCTTGAAAAAATAGAAAAAGCACTTTCTTTATTAAACTATACAGAAATAATAGAAACTCTTTTAAAACCATATAATGAAACAAATTATGTAATAATTAAACAAATGGAAGAACTTGGATTATTAGATGAATTCAAAGAATTTGTTGCTAATATATCTCAAATACCATTGGCCTTAAAAATTGTTGATAAAAATATAAATGATTATCTTTATGCAATTTATTTCAATATATCAAAAACTGATGCACATGTATATGTTTCAAAATTCGAAGACACTCTTGATGAATATCATAAAGATATTATTGATTTCTTAAAAGATATAACAGATGAAGGTAAAATATTAAACTCAACTAAACTTAATGAAACAATAACTAATAAAACAAAAGAAATAATAGCTCAATTACATAATTTAAATAGTACTACTATAGATAATATTTTGATAATATTAAAGAATTTAGAAAAAAAAATAAAGGAAAAAATAGATGAAAATGAATTCGTCATTCGAATAAAATTATATGTAGATACCTTTTTGAAGTTTTATAAAATAGAAGATAATAAAGATGTACCTATCGAGGAATATATTTATGCAGTTATAGAATATTTTAAATCGATGATCTTGAATGAAGAAATGAACGTAATTGAAGATATAGATGATTCTTTGACTGATGGTATTAATGATATTGCTATTAAATTATATGATTTAGCAGATTTTATAGAAGAAGTTAAAAAAAAATTGAACGGTACAGCTTTAGGTGAATTACTTAAATTCCAAAAAAATTTAGGTATTAATATAACTAATTATTTACTCAATAAAATTATGGAATTGAATTTTACAATTACTAAAGAACCATTAAATGATAAAATTTTAGAAGCATTGAATGGAACTGATTTATTAGATGATTATAAAGAATTTATTTCACAATTAGAAACTTTAGAAAAATATTTCGATAAATTACTACATGATGAAGATGGAAAATTATTAAATGAAACTGTTTATAACTTAACCAATTTATTAGATAATATTAATGTAAAAAGTTTAATCAAAGGTTTTACTAATTCTCTTAATAATACCAGAGATATGTTCATTAAAAATTTAGTTGAAGTATTAACTCAAATACATAACGCTCAAATATTATTAAAAGATTCTAATTCAACTGAAATTATTGATTTAAGTCATGCATTTTTGAAAAATATAACTGATTACATAAAGGATAATGTTCATACTTTAAATAATACAATTTTAAATTATATTACAGATAGATTATTTGATATAAATGGTGATATGTTTGATAAATTGAATAATACAGAAGCAATTGATAAATTCCATAAAGCTGTAATGGAAATAATAGACTCATTTAAATATACTGTAGATAATATTGAACTCAGGAAAGCTACTTTAGATGAAATAGTCTATAATATTATACAAGAAATATTAGATTGGAATTCTACACTTGTAATAGATTCAGTCGAAGAAACTCTTGATACAAATAGAGAAAAATTAATTAATAAATTAACTGAAATGAACGATTATTTATTAAATGTTGAAGAATTAATTGAAAATTTAAATGGTACTGAACTTGTAAAATTACAAGAAGGATATATAAAAAAATTGTCAGATAAATTGGCTAATTATTCCTATTCATTTAACTCAACAATAGTAAATGAAACATTCGAACTTTTATTTGAATTAAATAATCTTCTTAAAGATAAATTGAATGAGACTGGAGCAGTAGATAAATTCAAAGAATATTTAGTTGATTTAATAGAAATGGGAAAGGAATCCAAAGTTAATTATCTATTATTTCAAAATAGAGTTCAAACTATAAAAAATTTAATAGGAAACTTTTTCCAAGCTTTAGTTGATTATAATTCAATACTAATGATACATTCAGAAATAGATTCTTTCAGAGAAGAATTCATTAAAAATATAAGCGATTTCGAATATTTACAATCAATTGTTGATCAAATAAAAGATCAAATAGATTTAGCACTTTTCCCACCAAATTCATTATTAGGAAATCTTTATGATATTTTAAAAAATCAATCTGAAGCTGTTAATGAAACCATATTTAATTATATAGAAATGATAAAAGGTGTTAATGAGGATTTAAAAGATAAATTTAATCAAACTGGTATACCTAGCTTTATTGAAGATGTTTTTTCAAAATTTAATGATTTTGAAGAAATAATTAAAAATTTAACAGACTTTGATATCAAACCATTAAATGAAACGTTCAACGACTTCATGGATAGATTATCAAATTCAAATTTAACTAAATTCATAGTGGATCTTAATGCATCTATATATAATTGCGATCTAGATTCATTTGAAAAACTCTTACATATAGATGAAATTAAAGATGAATATGATGTAATTAAAAAATTATTTGAAGAAGGAAATTCTACCAAAATTGTTAAAGAAAAGAATGATTTTATAAAAGAAAGTCTTGAAAAAATGAAAGAAAAAGCTGAAAGTTTGAAAGAAGATCCATTATTTGAACCTATCTTGACTGGTGTCGATAATATTAAAGATAAAATTGTCGAAACAATGATTAAAATGAATATATATAGCAATTTCACTAGCTTTGTTGAATATATTGATAGTATTGTTGATATTTTATCAAGTGCAGAAGATAACTTTGAAATCTTATTATTAAATTCCTATTTTAAGGCTCTAGATAATATTGAAGATTTGAATATCTCACAAAAAAAAGATGAATTTGAAGAATTTTTCGAAGATTTAGGAAAAGAAATAGAAAAAATAAAATCAATTGACAAACTTTCAGAAAAAGTTAAATATATTTTAACTAATTTAGAAGATTATAATGATGATAAAAGAGATGAATTCAGAGATTATCTAGACAATTTAAAAAAACAAGCTGAATCATTAAATAGCACACTTTTAGGTATGTTAATAGATAAATTAAGTGAAGTAAATGATCAAATTGATGATTATAGTAAAAAAAATGCTCAAGATTACATAGATGATATAGTTAAAGGAATTAAACAATTAGAAAAAGATTATGAAAATGCCGAAGATTTATTAGATGATCAAAAACAAAAATTATTAAATGACTTAGAAGTAATTAACACTACAATATTAGAAAGAATATTATGTTTATCACATAATAATACTGGTAAAGTAATTGAATATTTAGACCTTATTGATAAAATTATTGATTATTATGAAAATTTACCTAAGGACACAAATATAGATGAAGTATATAATAAACATAAAGATGTATTATTAGATGAATTAGACGAATTACAAGATAACAGTAAAGATATTATAGATGGTACATATATTGGAGATATTTTTGATAACATAAAATATTTACAAGATCAAATAAATGAACAATTAAAAGGAAATTCATTAGATGATTACTTTAAGAATTTAATAAGTAATGCTGATAATATTGAAGATTCTATTAAAAACATGACTATAAATAATGGTATAATTCTAAAAGAAATAGTCGAAAGAATAATGAATAGAATAAGCAAATTTAATCTTACAGAAATAAATAATTTAGAAAATTTCTTAGATCAATTACAAACTTCATCAATTTTGGATGGTGATAAATTAGAAAACGCAATAAATAGATTAAATATACTAAATAACTTAATTGATACAGAAGAAGTTAAAGAAAATGCTAAAAATTTAACTCAAAAAATGAAAGAATTAGAAGAACTATTAAAAAAACTGAGTCAAAATGAATCTCTTAAATCTTTAATAAAAAAGATTTTAGAAAATTCAGAAGATATGAACATATTAGATTTAATAAGTGAAGTAAGAAAAAATAATAAAGATTTCGAACAAGATATAATAGATATATTGAAAATAAAATTCTTAGTAGATGATATTAAAGAAATTCTTAACAATTCATTTTTAGCAAAATTAATTAATGGAATAATATCTCAAAATAGAAGAAGAAGAGTTCTTTTTGCTACTCTCAAAAAATTGAGAAATCTCCAACAAGAAGGAAAGATAACTTGTAAATTCGATCAAACATTTACAGAAGACGATATTTTAAGACCAGAACAAATCAATATGAATAATTATGTTTTAAGTAATGAAGATTATAATATATCAATTAATGATGATATGAGATTAATTATTAATGGAGATGAGCAAAATTGTACTGATAATGAAATTGATAAAGTTAAATCATCTTTTGTTTATACATATTATGATAATTTCACAGTTGAAAGTTCAAAAGAAAGAGTAAATTACAAATTACATGCAAAAAAAGTAGGCGATTATACAATCCCATCTTCTTTCTTCTATCTTCTTTTAAAATTAAAACTTAGTGAAATTACAAGCGATACAACCGTAGATGGTAGCCAAGAAGTTGATTCTTATTGTGTAATAAATGATACTTCTAATTCAAATGATATTATTTTCAATTGCTATGCATATACTGGTAGTGTATATAATATAGATAATGTTGATGGTATTAGTGAAGTTAATTCAAGTTATATTACTGTTTCTGGTAATTCTACTGATATTGAGACTGATTCCTATAATAATAATGGAATAAACAGTTTCAAAAGAAGTAATAGTAAAAAATTAAAAGCCGGAGCCATTGTTGCCATTGTTTTAGCTTGTGTAGTTGTATTAGCAGCTATTATAGGTATTATAATGTGCGCTAAAAGTAGAGCATCTGTAAAGGCACCATTTGAAGTATCTGATAGTCATAATAATTTAGCTCTGCCTAACAGTTATATTGCTACTAATAATAATTTACCTAATCCTCATATAGAACCTAATCCTCATATAATGCCTAATCCTAATGCTTTACCTAATCCTAATAATTTGGCTAAAGTTTAACTTTATTTAAAATATTTATTATTATTTATCTTTATTGAGCGGAAATAATTATTATATTTGTATAATTAAAATATTATTTCCATTAATTAATAAAACGTTTATTAAAAAATAATAATTTAATTTTTAATTATTTTTAATTAATTATTTTTTCAATAATTAATTTATATAAATTTTTATTATATTATATAAATAAAAATTATATTGGGGATTGGG
>JAGAWU010000052.1 GCA_017941235.1 Bacilli bacterium
ACACCTGTCCATAAGCTTATAGTAACGCTAACATTTAGATCTTTTCCATCATCTGATTCAGAAAAACTAATGTCAGAGATTTTTATGTTCGAATATGTATCTGTTCCTGTTTGATCGGCCCAAATTGTTCGTCCAGTACTTAAATCCCATGACCAATGATTGTATCCAGCAGTGTAACAATTTGTTCCGTTAATTTCTTCGTTACACTCTTTTACGGAAGAACCATGTGCTGCTGATGCGTAACCATTATGTAATGTACAATACTTTGTTGTGTTCCAGTCAGGTAGTTTTTTGATTTTAGGTTTATTCTCAGTACATTTTGCTGTGAATGTTCTTTCTGTTGCATCAGTTGGTGCATAAGTACCTCCTGAAGCTTTATCACTTAATCCATCACTTGTCCATACACATGTATTTTTCTCTTTTTCTACCGTAGGTAGGATTATAGTAGGTCCTTCCCAATTTGCCGTAAATAATACTGTTCCGGATGTTGATCTTAAATTCTTAAATTTTATAGCTTGTGTACTACTTATTGATGTATTAGTAGTTGTAAGTGCTCCATATGTATGTGTAACTGAATCCATGCCTGTTATATGCCAACCAGTGAATTTATAATTTACTGAACCTCCGCTTTCACTAACTGAGGATTCTTTATAATCTACTGTAGCGCCTTCTTTGTTTATAAATGTAAGTTTAATCTGTTTTGTTGGGTTACTGACATAAAACTCTGCATTATATACTACACCACTAGGATGATTTACTCCACTCGTTCCTTTATTTAATTCATAATCTATTGAATATGAATTTGGTATCCACTGTGCTGTTACAGTTAAATCCCCTGCATATTTTCCATCTATATAATATACTGGTACTGTTCCATTCATCGCTAAATAAACTGGAGCTCCTGCTGAGACTTTCCATCCTATAAATGTATAGCCTTCTCTTACTGGTTTATTTGGTGTATCTCCAGGATACCAACTACCACTATTTGTTGAAATCCCACGCACATTGCCATATGTAAATGTTGTTTCCCAAGTGGAAAGTTCAGAACCATTATACATTGTACCACCATTTGCATCTACAGTTAATTTGTAATTATTAACTTCCCATTTTGCATATAAATCTACTGTTCCTCCACATGTTGATAAATTGTTTACTGATTGTCCATTAGTATATAGAACATTACCATTTGAAGATGTTGCCCATCCTTTAAATGTATAACCTGTTCTTGCGAAACCATTATTAGATAATGCTTTTGCTGTTCCTTGTGTAAATGTTTGATTACTCATTGTACCAGTTGCATCACTTGCATTCTTATTAAATCTAACTGTATATGTACAACTTGACCATACAGCATATAAATTCGCACCATTTGCATGTGAACTAATCCAACTATTAGCAACAGGTGCTGCCGGTTCATAATTAGGAGTCGTTGCATTTTTATCAAACGCCCATCCTTCTAATGTATATCCTTCTCTTGTGTATGAACTATATAATTTTTGCCCGCTTACATCATATGTATATGTTTTAATGTATGATGTTTCTGTTCCGTCGTTTTTATGGAACGTTACGTTTATTGATATTGGTTTCCATACAGCATATAATTTTACAGGTCTTTGATTTGAATTAATCCAATTATTAGTAACAGTTGCTTCTGGAGCAAAATTTGTTGTCGTTGCGTTTTCGTTAAATGCCCATCCTACTAATTCATAACCTGTTCTTGTATATAATTTAGAAAATTTTTGACCACTTACATCATATGTATATGTCTTAGTTTGTGATGTTGTTGTTCCATCATTTTTATAGAATACTACATCTAAAGTTTTAGGAGTCCAGTTTACATTTAGTGTTGCTGTACAATCACCATTACTAGCATCACAGAATTCATTTGCTTTTATTGTGGATGCTGAGTGTGAAAATGTTTTGTTGCTTCCTGATAATTTCCATTCTGCATCTTTTGGTACGTTGTAACCAACTCTAGTGATATTTATATAATCTGGATTATCATAATCTGGAAGGTTAATATTTTCTGTATTATATTTATAAGTTTTAACTATTCTACTTTGATTATATAATACATAATTTGAGCTGTCATAACTTAATTCTTCTCTTGTACTACCAGCCCAACTTCCACCGTTCATATTAAACTGAACATTGACTTTATAATTACTCCAACAACTATATGCATTAATTGTTCCGCCTTTACAAATGCTATTTTCGTCTATTGATGTTCCTTTACAATCTCCTCTAGCATTCCAACCATCGAAACTTGCACCTGTTATTTGTTCTGGAGTACGTAGTGTTCCAAATTTGCTATCTTTTGAAACTATTTTTGGATTTTGATAATCACATGTAAACGTATCATCATCTGTTAAACAATAATATATTTTACATTCTGAATCTTCTGTATCTATAGCTTTATCTAATAGATTTAATGGTGCTACTACTTTTATATGATATTCATCTCCAAGTTCACTATGTGATATTGGAATATCTAAGTAAAATGTATTATTATTCTTAATTCCTATCATTCGCTCATTTAAGAATTCAAATCTTAAATCATTATATTCTTTTTTATTAGTGTTTGAATTATCACTTGGATCTATATCATATATCATTGAAGTTGGTTTTAACTCGTATTTTACATCTTGAAGTTTATTTGTTGCACCATCTTGTACATGGTCTTGATACATTATATAGTTAAGTTTATCACTTCTGAATATTACTAATTTTTTTTGATTAGTCCCATCGTAAAAGTTTCTAGAAAATTCCAAAGTTGCTTCTAGTTTTCTACCACTTACTGTTTCCCCTTTATCATTAGTATCTGTTGTATCAGTCATCGTAATATTCGAAACACCTTTTAATCCATAGTCTGTTATATCACTTTGGATAACTCTTGAAACTGTATTCTTATATGTTTCAACATAACTTTTAGTATTTTCTATTTGTTCCTCAGACTTATACTCCATTAGTGTATTAAGTAATGTAATAGCAACGATTGTAACTATTACAAAGCAAACTAATAGTTCTATTATTGACATTCCTTTTTTATTTAACTTTTTCATAATTCTACTCCTATTTTGCTTCTCTCAACTCTATATTTGAATAAGTATAGTAAACTTCATTTTCATTGTTTTCATTTTTTTTCACATGTTTTATTTCTATAATTAATCTTTTATAACCACTTTTAGTTTCACTTGTAGCTTCATATGTTGGCATACTTTCTATATATAATTGAAGTGGTCTAGAAATATCAACTCCATTAACACTTGAAACATTTAGATCCGATACCTTTGTTTTAATTTGTTTCGTATTATAATCTACTAAATAAATACTTGTTATACTTGCTTCTTCTATAAAATCCTGACATTTTTGTTTGTTTTCTTTTATTAAGAGTGTGCATAATTCGAAAGGTTTATTGTTCTCAGCGATAATATCTGGATCAGGTGTGTTAATAGTTCTAAATTGATATATATTTTTCCCATACAATTTATTATGTATTAATTGAATATGATCTTTTCTATCACTTTCAATAAATGTTTTTATATAAAATGATATATATTTTGAGTCTAAATCATCATACTTTTCTGTTCTATTATACTTAGCCATTAAGGGTATGTAGTTTTCAAATAGTATTAAGAATATTGCAACTACAAATAAAGAACACACAAGTGTTTCAACAAGTGCAAATCCTTTGTTATTCATTTTTTTCTTCATATTAGCGCTACCTTTCTATACTCTATTTAATTATAACTTATTTTTCTTAAATTTACTATATATTTTTTTCTCATTTTATTTTTCTTTTTATTACTTTCTTTCTTGATATTTTTGCTTTAATATTATATACTTGTATAGTAAGGTATTTTGTACAGAATAAAAAAGGGTGAGATATTTATGGTAGCATTTGATTTTGTCAAGTCACCAATTACTAAGATAGTAGATGCAATTATTATTGAATCTTCTAAAAGTGGTGCAAGTGACATACATTTTGATCCTAGGGAAAATGGTATGATGGTTAGACGTCGTATCGATGGTGAGCTTATGGATTATACATTTATCCCTAAAGTATATGAAAGAAATTTAACTACTAGATTAAAACTTATGTCTGGGATGAATATAACAGAAAGTAGATTACCTCAAGATGGTGCTATTAAGGGAAAATTTGGTGAAAAAGATCTAGATATGCGTGTTTCATGTCTTCCTACTAATGAAGGTGAAAAAATTGTTATTCGTATTTTAGATTACTCTAAAAGCTTAGATGGAATTGAAGAACTTGGGTTTAATGATGAGAATTTTGTTAAACTTAAAAATATGATAGCAGTTCCAAATGGTATTATTCTTATTACTGGTGCTACTGGTTCTGGTAAAAGTACAACTTCTTACTCTATTTTACAAGTTTTAAATAAAGAGGAAACTAATGTTATTACTGTTGAAGATCCAATTGAAATGAATATTGAAGGATTAAATCAAGTACAAGTTAATTCTGAAATTGGTTTAGATTTTGCCACTGTGCTTCGTTCTATTTTGCGTCAGGATCCAAATGTTATTCTTATTGGAGAAATTCGCGATAGTGAAACCGCTAAAATAGCTGTCAGAGCTTCTATTACAGGTCATTTAGTTATTTCAACTATACATACTAATAATTCACTTTCTACTATTGAAAGACTTTTAGATATGGATGTAGAGAGATATTTACTTTCTACTGCTTTAACTGGTATTATTTCTCAAAGACTTGCTAAAACAGTTTGTCAACATTGTAAAATTACTAGAAAAGCTTCTCCTTATGAGAAAAAAGTTTTTAAATTAGCTTTAAATAAAGATATAGATGAAATAATTGATGCTAATCATGATGGTTGTGAGCATTGTAATAAAGGTTATCGTGGACGTATTGCTATACAAGAAGTACTTGAAATTGATGATTTTATAAGAGCTGCTCTTAATAATCCTGAAATAGATAAAGAAGAATTGAAAGAATTAGTTTATGGTTCTGGAAATGTTATTACTCTACTACAAGATGGTCTAAGAAAAATTTTAGATGGTTCTACAACTTTTGAAGAAATATACAGGATAATAGAAATTGATAATGATATTAATGATAGTTGTTATATAAGTGATACTTCTAAATTATCTGAAGATGAAAGATTAAAAATTGAGGAAGAAAGATCACGTGAACTTAGTGAATTAAAGAAAATGAGAGAAGTTTCCAACGCTAATGTTGCAACTAGTACTACTTCTATTGTACAACCTACTGATGCTAAAAATGTATCTGACATTTTACCTGTAGTTCCATCTAATTTAAATGCAACTAATAATGTAGTTCCTAATGTTGATCAAGTTGTTATTAATATTGACAATAATGAGTCAGATAATAAAAGTGTGAGTGATATTACTCCTATTGAAACTGAAGATATTGTTAATTCATTAATACCTGAGGTCCCAAATAATCTAGAAATTAAGGAATAGTTTAACTATTCCTTTTCTTTTACAAAAAAATAATACTATTCAGATAGTATTATTTTTGTTATTTCATCATTTATTTCTTCAATTGATTTTACTTTACCTTCTTTAATACAATTAATTTTATTCCATCCATATAATTCTGATAATTCAATATATGCATCTATACTTCTTTGTAAATATTCTTTATCTTTTTCTATATCATCAATTGTATCTCTATTCTTTTCAAGTTCTAATATATGTTCAAGTGGCATATCAAGAAAAATAGTCTTGTCAGGTTTTGGTAGTTTTAAAAGCCAGTATTCTAATTTATCTATCCATTGATACATATAAAATCTATCATCTTTATTAAGAATTTTACTTCCTTGGTAAGCCATGTTCGAAGTTATGTATCTGTCTAGTATTATGTAGTATCCTTCGTTATAATACTCAAGTATTTTGTTTATATTATATTTTCTATCTGCTGCATAATAAAGTGCTGCTATATAAGGATCAACATTAGATGCTCCCTCTGGAAAGACACCTCTCCCATTTTTATTTAGATAGCTGTCTTTAATAATTTTACCTGTAGGGGTATCATACATCGGAAAACTAAATCTTAAACACTTATATCCTTTTTCAGTTAAATTTTTTTCTAATAATTTTGATTGTGTTTCTTTTCCAGAAGAATCACAACCTTCTATTACTATAAATTTACCCTTCATAGTATCACCTTCTAAAATTATTATAACACTCGAACAAATTTTTAGCAAATCACATTGTCGTTATCGTCAAATTCTAAAAGTATAGCTTTTCTACTTGCCAAGTAATCACACATATGAACAAAATTCTGATATTTTGTTTTTGGCTTTTCTAATACCTCGTTTCCATTATAATCTGTTGTCCATGGCCCCATATGTGTTCTTATTACTGAACATACTAATTCTCTTTCTTTGTCATCGATTGTTAATTTATCTTTATTTTCTTCTATATAATTGGCCATTAATATTGGATGATCAAATCTAGTATATTTTTCTTCTTGTAATCCTCTTTTTAGACCATCATGTAATATTAATCCCATTATCATTAAATCTTTTTCTTTACTTGTATATTTATCACCTATTGAAGGATCATTTAGTAATTCAAAAGCAAATCTAACTGCTGCTTTTGTATGTCTTACTAATCCTCTTTCTCCTAAAGCATATCTAGGATGATATTTCCCTGTTGAAGATGCTGCTTCATGAAATATATATTCAGGAAGTAAATTAATCATAGTAAGGCAACTTTCTCTTACTTTATCATCTTTTATATATCCTAATTCTACTTCATATATTTTGTCTTTATTCATAATTCACCTCTAAAAATTCTATTAAAATGCTATTTAATATATACCATTTATCAAATGGAACTTTAACTCTGTTATTCTCTATTATTATTAATTTTTTATTTATAAGTTCATCTATTTTAAATGCTTCATATATTGAAATATTATACTTTTCTTCAAATTCTTTTATACTAACTCCATCTTTTAGTCTTAAACCTAGTATAAGTTCATATATCATTTTATCTTTTTTTGTAACTTCGTCTATCTCTTTTGATATTTCATTATTTAAGTAGGCAGTTATACTTCTTGAATTTGTTATTCTTTTATTATTTAAATAGCTACTTGCTCCTACCCCAAAACCATAGTAAAATTCATTTTTCCAATAACAATTATTATGTTTTGATTCATAACCTTTTTTACAAAAATTACTTATTTCGTAGTGATTATAATTGTTTTTTTCTAGGACAGTGTGTATATAATCATACATTTTTCTGTCTAAATCTTCGTCTATTCTATTTTCTTTTTCTATATAAAAACGAGTATTTTCATGTATTTCTAATGAATATGTTGATATGTGTGGTACTTCTAATTCTAATATAAACTCTATATCTTTTTTTAAATCTTCTAATGTGGTATTTTTAAATCCATACATCAAATCTATGTTTATATTGGTTAGTCCTATTTTTTTACAATAATTAATTATACTTTTTACATAACTTAAATCTAGATCTCTATTAATTTTATCTGATATAGTTTTATTTGTTGTTTCAAGTCCAAAGCTTATTCTGTTTACATTTTTTGATTTTAAAAGATCTAATTTCTCTTTTGTAATACTATCAAAATTACATTCAAATGTTATTTCAGTATTTTTATCTTTGTTAAGTTTATCAATTATATTAAACAGTATTTTTAATTCTTCTTGACTTAATGATGAAGGGGTTCCTCCTCCTATATATATTGTTTTTTGGTATTCATTTTCATATGTGCTTATAATTTCTTTTTCTAATGCTTTTAAATACTTATTAACTATTTTTTTATTGTAAAAAACTTTACAGAAATCACAATAAGAACATATTTTCTTACAAAAAGGTATATGGATATAAGTACTACAAACCATTTTTTTTGTTTACTTCCTGTTTTTCTAATACACTATTAATGGTAGATAATGCAAATCCTGTTACTTCTTTTATTTTTCTATATGAATATCCCATTATTCTTAGATTTTTAATCTTAGTTATGTCATCATCAGTAACTTTTTTAGTTGTTTCATCTATTGCTTTTTTATAAGTTTTAATTTTTTCTATATCATCACCATAAGTTTCCATTGAAATTTCTTTATCAGACCACTTAGTAGTCTTAATATTGTATGATGATACTTCATTTACTTTAGCATCAATTTTTTCAATATCTTCTTCAGTAAACATATCTGGAAGTATTCCTAGGTAATCCTTCTTCTTTTCAGAAAATGATTTTATTGCCCTCTTTACTGTTGCTGGTGAAACACCAGTTACTTCGCTTATGTTTCTAGTGGATGCACAAGTATTTATATATAGTTTACATATTTCGTAATTCATTAATAATTTAATCTTTGATAATTCATCATTTTTCATATTTCTCACCTCTTTTAGTGCAAGTGCCTCCTCTTACTTGACCACTATGCTTATTATCTTTTCTTTTCTTTTTTACAAAAGCAATGATGCTAGCTTGCTCTGTAGTAAGTTCTAAGTTTAGTAATGCATTATTTTTAGTATTCTTTCTTTTATTTTCTTCTAAAAACATTTTTTCTAAATTTTCGGATAAATCTCTTCCTACTGTTGAGCTTGATGTTTTTACTCCTATTTCTAAAAGTTTGTCCGCTAATTGTTCATCAGTTATTTTACCATCATTATCCATAAATACTTGTAGAGTATATATTATTCTTTCTCTTTTTTTTATATAGTTTTTTTCTTTTAATATTTCTTGTTCTTTTCTTGTCATATCTTATTTTCCATCTGTACTTAATACACTCATAAATGCTTCTTGTGGAAGCTCAACACTTCCTATTTGTTTCATTTTCTTTTTTCCTTCTTTTTGCTTTTCTAGTAGCTTTTTCTTTCTTGTGATATCTCCACCATAGCACTTAGCAAGTACATCTTTTCTTAATGCTTTGACTGTGGAACGTGCGATTACATGATTACCTATTGCTGCTTGTATAGGTATTTCAAATAATTGTCTTGGTATTGATTCTTTTAATTTTTCAACTACTGCTCTTCCTCTATTATAACTAAATTCTTTAAATACTATTGTACTTAATGCATCAATTACTTCTCCGTTAAGTAATATATCCATTTTTACTAATTCACTAGGTCTATAACCAATTAGCTCATAATCAAATGATGCATATCCTTTAGTAAATGATTTTAATTTATCGAAAAAGTCATATACTATTTCAGCAAGTGGTATTTCATAATGAAGATTAACTCTTTCATCATCTATATATTCCATTGATATATATTTACCTCGTTTATCTTGGCAAAGTTCCATTACACTTCCTATATATGTACTTGGTGTAAATATATTTGTTCTAACATAGGGTTCAAGTGTTTCTTTATATTTACTTTTATCTGGCATTTCACTAGGAGCATCAATTAATAGTTCTTCACCATTAGTTAATATTACTTTATATACAACTGAAGGTGCTGTAGTAATAATATCTATATTAAATTCTCTGGTAATTCTTTCTTTTATTATATCCATATGAAGAAGTCCTAAAAAACCACATCTAAATCCGAACCCAAGTGCACTTGATGTTTCAGGTGAGAATTCAAGTGATGCATCATTTAGTTTTAATTTGTTAAGTGCATCTCTTAAAGCTTCAAATTTTACACTTTCGACAGGATATAGTCCACAGAATACCATTGATTTCATAGGTTTATATCCTGGTAGTGGAACATCTGTATATTTTTCTTTTGAAGTAATTGTGTCACCTACTTTTACTTTTGAAATATCTTTTATAGATGCTACTATATGTCCAACTTCTCCAGTAGTTAATGTACTTTTGGCTACTTCCTTTGGTGTGTTTATAAATAATTCTGTAACTAAATAATCTGAATTTGATTCAATCATATGAATAGTATCTCCGACTTTTAGGCTTCCATTCATTATACGAGCTGCTATTACTACTCCTCTATATGAATCATATATACTATCAAATATCAGTGCTTGAAGTGGTCCTTCTTCTTTTCCTTTAGGTGATGGTATTTTTCTTATTATTTCCTCTACTAATTCTTTTACTCCTTCGCCAGTTTTTGCACTGGTTAGAATAATTTCTTCTTTTGTAAAACCAAATATTTTATTAAGCTCTTCGGTAACTTTTTCTACATTTGCACTTGGTAAATCAATTTTGTTTATTACAGGTATTATCACTAAATCATTATCAAGTGCTAAAAACATATTTGCAAGCGTTTGTGCCTCTATCCCTTGAGTTGCATCTACTATTAATATCGCACCATCACACGAAGCAAGGCTACGTGAGACTTCATATGAAAAATCTACATGACCTGGAGTATCAATTAGATTGAGTAGGTATTCTTCATTTTCATACTTATATTTCATTGTTGCGGTATTAAGTTTAATTGTTATACCTCGTTCCCTTTCAATGTCCATAGAATCAAGTATTTGATCTTTACTTTCTCTTTTGGTAACAGCTCCACATACTTCCAATATTCTATCTGCAAGTGTACTTTTACCATGATCGATATGTGCTATAATTGAAAAATTCCTTATATTTTCTTGTTTCATGTCTTTCACCACTAGGCTAATTATATCATAATAGAAGTTTTATTGGAAGAAATAAAACTTTATTTGTTAATAATTTATAATTTGTGTATAATAGTTTTGTGATTTATATGAATGAAGAGAATTTAATAAAATATTATAATAAGTTTAATGAAGATAAACGCCTTAAAACTCATCATGGTAGGGTTGAATATATGACTGCTATGAAATATATAGAAAAGTTTTTGAAAAAGTATGATAATCCTAGTATTCTTGATATTGGAGCTGGATGTGGTGCTTACTCTATACCTTTGAGTGAAAAAGCAAATATTACTGCTTTAGAGTTAGTTAAACATAACTTAAAAGTTATAGAAAAGAAAGATAGTCTTAAAAGAGTTAAATTGGTACTTGGTAATGCTACTAATTTAAGTAGATTTAAGGATAATTCTTTTGATATTGTTCTTCTTTTTGGACCAATGTATCATTTGATTAGTATGGATGATAAATTAAAAGCTTTAATTGAAGCTAAAAGGGTTTTGAAAGAAAATGGTTTGATATTTATTAGTTATTGTATGAATGAATATGCCGTTATTACTCATGGTTTTAAAGATGGATTTATAATGGGTGAAATGAATAAACTTGATAAACATTTTAAAATCATTTCAAATGAGGATGATTTGTATTCTTACGTTAGATTAGAAGATATTAATTATTTAAAGAAAAAGTCAAATTTAAAAAGGGTCAAAATTGTTAGTCAAGATGGACCAACTGAGTATTTAAAGAAAGAAATTAATAGTATGAGTAATGATGAGTTTAATATATATCTAAGGTATCACTATTCTATATGTGAACGAAAGGAGTTATTAGGCTCATCTAGGCATGTGCTTGATATATTAAAAAAGCAACTACGCTAATAGTTGCTTTTCTATTTACTTTTCTATTATTATAGTCACTGGCCCATCGTTTTGTATTTCTACTTCCATATCACTTCCAAATATACCTGTTTCAACATGTATTTTTTCACTTAACTTTTTATTAAATTCATTATATAGTGGTTCTGATAATTCACTTTTTAATGCTTTTGTATAACTTGGTCTATTTCCGTTTGAACAATCACCGTATAAAGTAAATTGTGATATTGAAAGAATACTTCCATCTATGTCTAAAATACTTTTGTTCATTACTTTATTTTCATCATCAAAAATCCTTAGTTTAAGTATTTTATTTATCATCCAGTCTATTTCTTTTGTTGTGTCTCCTTCAGTAAATGAAACAAGTAATACAAGTCCTTTATCTATTTTTCCATGTACTTCACCATCTATGGTTACTTTAGATTTTTTACTACGTTGTACTACTACTTTCATCTCATAAACCTTTCTACTTTTGATATATAACTTTCTTTAGTTAAATTAAATATTAGATTGTTTAATTGATTTAAATCTCTTACATAACAGGTTACTTCGTATACATATACATCTGTTTTAAATATTGTTTTGATACCTTCTACATTTACATCACATTTTGTTATCTTTTGTATTATGTCTGCCATGTGATTTTCATTAGAGGTTGAATGTACTAATAATTCAGACAAATATCTTTTGTTTGATTTATCATCCCATCTTACTTCTACTAATCTGTCATCAATATCTTCCATATTATGACAATTAACTCTATGTATTGAAATACCATTTCCTTTAGTAATGTATCCAAGTATTTCATCTCCAAATATTGGATTACAACAATTAGCTAAACTTACTCTTACACTATCTATTCCGCTTACTATTATATCTGTGTCTTTGTCTTTCTTTATAGCTACTACTTTTTTAGGAGCTTCTTTTTCTAAATATGGTTTATCAATTATATTTATTACTGAATTTGCAGAATTCTTTCCATTTCCTACATTTAAATATAATTCTTCTATATCATTTACTTTTATTACTTCAAGTATTTGCTCTAAGTTTTTTCCAGTAAATATTTCATTAAATGGAATTTTTCTTTTTCGTAATTCTTTTTCTAAGGAATCTTTTCCTCTTTCAATATATACTTCTTTTTCACTTTTAGTAAAGAAACTTTTAATCTTATTTCTTGTAGCTGTACTTTTAACAAATTTTATCCATTCTTTAGAAGGAGTACTACTCTTATTTGTATTTATTTTTACTATATCTCCATCTTTAAGATTGTAGTTAAGTGGTACTATATTATTATTTACTATAGCCCCTGTTGCAGTTTCTCCTACTTTTGTATGTATTTTGTATGCAAAGTCTATTGGTGTTGCATCTCTTGGAAGTTCTATTACATCTCCTTTTGGAGTAAAACAATAAATATTATTATTTAAAACTTCATCTCTTACTACATTAACAAAATCTTCACTACTTAGTTTATCATTTGATAAGTCTATTATTGATTTAAAAAATTGCAATTTTTGTTCCGTAGATGTTTGCATTGAAGATTTGGTTTGATTAACATTTTTATTTTCTTTATATGCCCAGTGTGACGCTATACCATTTTCTGCGATTTCATCCATTTCATGTGTACGTATTTGAATTTCAAATAAGTATCCACCTATTCCAAAAACTGTAGTATGAAGTGATTGATACATATTTGTTTTTGGCATTGCAATATAGTCTTTAAAACGTCTTGGCATTGGTCTATATTTTGAATGTATAATACCTAGTGCTAGGTAACATTCTTGCTTTGTTTCTACTAAAATACGAAGTGCACTTAGATCATATATTTCGCTAAATTTTTTTCCTTTATCTAGTTTTCTATATATACTGTAAATACTTTTTGCTCTCCCTAGTATCTCGTGATTAATGTTGTGCTCGTTTAGTAAATCTGTAACACTGGTCATCATTTCACTAACCGTGTGTTCTCTTTCTATTTTTGTTTTATTTAGTTTTTCAGCTATATCATAAAATATATCTGGTTTTAAATATCTTAATGATAGGTCTTCAAGTTCACTTTTGATTTTATGTATTCCTAAGTGATCTCCTATTGGTGCTAAAATTTCTAATGCTTCTTTTGCTATTTTCTTTTGCTTTACTTCGGGAAGAGCCCAAAGAGTTCTCATATTATGAAGACGATCAGCTAGTTTTACTATTATTACTCTTACATCTTCACTCATTCCTACAATTATTTTTTTATAGTATTCAATTAAATACTCATTTTCGGTAGAAAAGTGAAGCCTTGAAATTTTAGTAACTCCTTCTACTAGTTTTGTTACTGTCTCGCCTACTAAATGCATCATTTCTTCTCTAGTACAGTCACAATCTTCAAGTACATCATGAAGTAGTGCTGCTTGTATTGTTTCACTATCTGCATAAATTGTAGTAAGTATCATTGCAACGTTTAAAGGGTGAACTATATAAGGTTCACCACTTTTACGAAATTGCCCTTCGTGCTTTTCTTCAGCAAGATTATAGGCTTTTTTAATATTATTTAATTCTTCTTCATCTTTAATATAAACTTTAATCTTTTCCATTACATCATCAAATGTAATTAGATCAAAACTATGTGCCATATCATCACTCCAAACTTTGTCTTAACAATTAACACCCTTAATTAACTTTTCTTTTATATCATCATCATATGTTTTCTTTTGTTTTTTTGCTTTACCTAAATTGTTTGATTCAATTAATAGATATATAGCTAAGGCTATAAATATTGATGAATATGTTCCTGTTACACATCCTACTAGCATTGCTGCATTAAATCCAAATATGTCTTTTGGTCCAAATACCATTAATGCAACTATGCAAATAATTGTAGTTAATGAGGTAAGTATTGTTCTTGTAAATGTTTCTCTAATACTCTTGTTAACTATTTCTTTTAATAATTCTTTTGTTAATTTCTTATCATTTTTATTTTCATTTTCACGAACACGATCGAAGCATACGATTGTATCGTTAATTGAATAACCTACTATAGCAAGTACAGCTGCTATAAACATTGTATTTACTTCAAGTCTTGTGATTGCAAATACACCAAACATGATTAGAACGTCATGAACAAGTGCAACTATTCCACCCAATGCATAACTAAATTTAAATCTAACTGAAACATAAAGTATAATTCCAATTAATGATATTAATACTGAAAGTATTGCATTTTTAACTAGGTCTTTTTTAACTACATTACTAATTACATTTATATCAACACTTGCTTCATATTTGTTTTTGAAATAGTTCTTAACTTTTTCTACTTTGCTTTCGTTAAATACTTCGCTTACAATTATATCTGTTTGTTTGTTATCAATTGTTATTGAACTAGATGTTAATTTTAATTCTTTTAAATCTTTTTCGATTTCAGATTTATTTAGTTTTTTAGAAGTAACTAATGAGATATCACTACCTGATTTAAAATCTACTCCAAGTTTTAAACCCTTAACTGGTATCATTATAGCTCCAACTAATATTATAATTATTGAAAGTGTAGCAAATATTTTTGTTTTTCCTACAAAATCAACATTTTTAAATGGTACTTTTTTAACTTCTTCGTTCTTGCTTACATCTGGTATATCATTTTTATTTACGTTTATAAATAAATTAGTTTTATTTTCGAAGAATTTATTTTTAATAAATACCCCTAATAATTTTCTTGTTAAGAATACCATTGTAATCATAGCAACAATAATGGTAATCATTGACATTGTTGCATATCCTTTGATGCTTGATTCTCCAAATATGAACATTATAATTGCTACTATAAATGTTGTAATATTAGCATCTATAATTGATGATAATGAAGATTTAGTACCAACTTTATAAGCTGTTTCTAAACTTCTTCCCTTATATAATTCATCTTTAATACGTGAATATGTAATAACTACTGAATCTATTGCCATTCCTATACCTAATATTAAAGCTGCAATTCCTGGAAGTGTAAGAACTCCTCCTATTGTCCAGAATACTAAGAATACTAGAACTGTATACATTAGCATTAATATTCCTGAAATAAATCCTGCAAAATGGTATGACCATAGCATTATTATTAGTATAAGTATGAATCCAATTATTCCAGCTAAAACTATTTTTTCGAATGTATCTGCTCCAAAACTTGCTTCTACTGTTTTACTTGATATTTCAGTAAGTCTAGATGGTAAGCTTCCTGAGTTAATTAATGTTGCTAAGTTTGTTGCTTCTTCTTTTGAGAAGTTTCCTTGAATAATTACATCACTTGCAAATGCTTGATTTACGCTTGCTGCACTTAAACATTTGCTTCCATCTGTACCACATTTTGAAGACTCTTTAGCATAGCTATCTTTTCCCTCTTCAAAATCAAGCCATATTACTATTCTATTTTTTCCGTCTTCTTTATCTTTTATTCTATTTGTTACTGTATAGAATTTATCTTTATCTTTTATACTCAATGATACTGCTGGATTTCCGCTTGCATCTTCTGTAACTTTGCATCCTCTACTTGTACTTAATATATCACTAGACATAAGAAGATTATCTTCTGTATCTCTAAATGATAAGGTTGCTACTGTAGATAATTGTTTTCTTGCTTGATCTGCATCTTTTACACCAGCGAGTTTTACTCTAATTCTATTTTTCCCTTCTAGAATTATTTCTGGTTCACTTACTCCTAGTGAATCAATTCTTTTACTAAGTGTTTTGTACGTAGCTTGCATCTTTTCTGAGTTCATTTTTGAACCATCTATAGACTCTGCCTCGTATAATACTTCGAATCCTCCTTGTAAATCTAATCCAAATTTTAGACTTTTAAATATTGGTTTAAATGAAAAACATATACCCACTGCAATAGCCAATAAGATGATTGTTAGTGTTATAGTTTTTCCTAAACCTGTTTTTTTCTTTTCTTTTTTACTCATGTTAACACCTCTTTGTTTGCCTTTCACATAATAATTATAACTAAGTTTTAAGAAACGTACAAGAAAAAAAGCCAAATTTAGGCTTTTTTTGTCATATATTCTTCAATGTCTTCTATTTCTAAATGCATTATGTAACTTACTACATCACTTAAAGTTAGATTTGTGGAATTTCTAAATATTTTTTCGCTTAAGTAATTCCATATATCTTCTTCTTTAATATTTAAGCCTTTTCTTTTTAGTTCATTCTTTTTACTAGTTAGTGCTGGATGAACTCTATTATATAGTTCTTTAATATTTTTAAATTCTATATCCATAATACCCCTCATTTCATTTTTGCTCTTGGAAAACTATTATAGTAAACACTTTTTAAATGATCTGTTGTTACATGTGTATATATTCCTGTTGCTGAAATACTTTCATGTCCTAGTAGTTTTTGTACACTTAATATGTCACACCCTTCATTTAAAAGGTGTGTTGCAAATGTATGCCTTAACATATGTGGTGATATGTGTTTACTTATGTCTGTTTGTTTTATTATTTTATCTAGAATATCTCTTACTCCTCTTTCTGTTAATTTTGTGTGTTTATTATTTATAAGTAAATATTCCAAATTATCAATATTTAATTTTTTGTAACCATCTTTTAGATATAATTCCATTATTTCTTTTGCATATTCACCAAAATGTACCAATCTTTCTTTATTTCCTTTTCCTAGTATTTTAATTGTTAAATCATACTTATTTATATCTTTAACTTTAATATTTACTAATTCTCCAACACGCATTCCTGATGCATAAAGAAGTTCTAAAATCAATCTGTTTCTTTGACCAAATGGATCTTTTAAATCTGGCACACTAAATAATTCTTCTAATTCATTATATTCAAAATATCTAGGTAATCTTCTCTCTTTTTTAGGTCCATTTATATATGTAAATGGATTAGATGTAGTTATTTCTTTTGTAAGAAGATAATTATAAAATGTTCTTAAAGCGCTTAAATTTCTACAGATAGAGGAATTTTTCTCTTTTTTTTCTTCTTTTAAATATCTAAGAAAATTTCTTAAGTCTGTGTATTCTATTTTTTTATAATCTAAGCTTTCTCTTTCTAAATATTCTTTATATAATTTTAAATCATCTTTATAGCTAGTTATTGTATATTCTGAATAATTCCTTTGATATTTTAAATATTCGCTAAAGCTTTCGATGTTTTTATCCATTTTATTTCCTTCTTCTTTTATCGAAATAATAATTTAATCTTTCTAATTCTTCTTTGTACTTTTCATCATATATACCTAATAAATTAGGCTCTTCTCCTCTTTCTAATGAATCGTTGTATGCTTGTTCCATTAATTTTCTATACAAATCAGCTTCACTTACTATTTCTTTTGATTTTTCTTTATTTATTTTACCTTTTTCTATTTTCTTTGTATTTCTTACTTTTAAATTCTTGATATATTCAGTTTCACCTAAATAATCTAGCATTTTTCTTTGGTAAATATATACTGATTCTTTCATAGAATCTTTTTCTTTATCTAGTTGATGTGTTATTGTTAATTTTATTATATCAAGCATATTTTTGTATGCTATTTTTTCTCTGCTTGTTTCTGGTACTTCAGTATGTTTAATTATATCATTGTATTTAAATATACCACTTATTCTTGCGTATTCTGTATTTAAATATTTTTTAAATTTATCGAAAAATCTGCTTAGTACTTTTCCATCATTTTCATTTTTTAGTGCATTTATTATTGAACTTGATAGTTTTTTTGGTGACTTTAATCCTATTTTATTTTTATAGAGTGGTTTAAAATATGAAAATTCTTCACTTTCAAGATCCACTATTGCTATTTTACCATTTTGTTTTTGCTTATCTTCTATTGCAGTTATGTATTTCCAATTCTCATTTTGAATTTTATTAATCTTTTTAAACATTTCTTTATCTGCTCTTAATGATTTTTCACTTTCGAACTCAGCTGTTATATCATCTATTTCTGAAATACTATTAAAAGTCTCTTCTAGTATTGGTTTATAAAAATTAGATGAATATATAAGACATAATTTATATTTTCCCATAACGTTCTCCTATTTAATTAAAATATATCACAATAATAAATTATTGTAAAACAAAAAGAGCTATAAAAGCTCATAGTTTATCTCTTTTTTACTAAGTATTTTGATACTTCTTGCTGCTTACTTGCTTTTTCTTCTTCATGCTTTGATAAATTTTTTTTATCATCAGTTACTTTTGTTTTTTTATTAATATGACAATCTAGATAATTGCTTATTCTTCTACATAAAAATGTCTTATCTTCTGATAATTTATCATATGTATTATCTAGTGAGAACTCTAATGTTTCTTTTATTATATCTAATATTTTATTATAATTTTTTTCTTCTATTTGTCCCATTGGATGTTTATTTTCACTATTATATAAAGAATTTACTATTTCTTGTATTCCTCTATAAAGATTAAATTCAGTATAAAAAATAGTTTTATACTTATCTAAAAAAGTACATAACAAATCAATATCATTTGCATTTTTTAGTCTTTTTATAATTGAATCAATTAGTATTTTAGGAGATTCATATCTTCTATTTACTTTATATAATGGCCTTATGAAACTTACTTTTTCTTTTTCTATTCTTACTATTGCTACTTTTCCTCTTTTTATTCTTTCATTTTCTAACTTTTCAATACTATCTCTTTTTGATGATTCAATTTTATTTATCATACATCTAATATAGTCATTATTTCTAAATGTTTCTTCATTTTCATATTGTTTTGTTATATTATCTATCTCTTCAAATGTGCTATATTCGTTATCAATTAACTCTTCATATAAATTTTTAGTATAAAATAAACATAATTTGTATTTTGCCATAGCTTTCTTCCTTTTTATAAATTTGTATTATATAATACCAAAAAATAAAAATAATACAAGATTAAACTTGTATTATTTATTATCTATACTTGCTTTTACGAATGAATCAAATAATGGGTGTGGTCTATTTGGGCGTGATTTAAATTCTGGGTGGAATTGGCATGCTATAAAATGTTTGTGTGATGGAATTTCTATTATTTCAACTAGTCCACTTTCTGGATTTGTTCCTGAGAATACTAATCCTTTTTCTTCTAATATTTGTTTATACTTGTTATTAAACTCATAACGGTGTCTATGTCTTTCTTTTATAAGTTCACTCTTGTAATCATCATATGCAAGTGTTCCTTTTTCTATTTTACAGTCATAGTTTCCGAGTCTTAATGTTCCACCTTTATTTATTACTGCTTTTTGGTCACTCATTAAGTCTATTACTGGTTCAGGACAAAGTTCATTAAATTCACGAGATGATGCTTCTTTTATTCCACATACATTTCTTGCAAATTCAATTACTGCTATTTGCATTCCTAAACATATACCTAAATATGGTATGTTATTTTCTCTGGCATAGTTACATGCTTTTATTTTCCCTTCAATTCCACGTGAACCAAACCCTCCTGGAACAAGTATACCTTTGCTTTTACCTAGTATTTTTTTGATATCAGCATCTGGTTTTTCTAAAGATTCTGAATCTATCCAGTTGATTTTTACTTTTGTTTTATATTTATATCCAGCGTGTTTTAATGCTTCTTTTACTGAAAGATAAGCATCTTCTAATTCGATATATTTTCCTACTAGTGCAATTTCAACTTCATTTTTTAGATTATTTACTGTTTTTACTAAATCTTCCCAATATTTTAATCTACTAGGTGCTGCTCCTAATTTGAAGTGATTTAATATAATATCTTCAATTTGTTGTTTATGAAAGTTTAAAGGTATTTCATATATATTATTTACATCTTTTGCTTCAATTATATTATCTATTGGAATACTGCCAAATAGTGATATTTTCTTTTTTATGTTCTCTCCTAAGTCTACTGGTGCACGAGTTACTATAATGTCTGGTTGTATTCCTAGTCTTCTTAGTTCTATCACACTGTTTTGTGTTGGCTTAGTCTTTAATTCATTTGAACCAAATAAATAAGGTACTAATGTAGTATGAACAAATATAGTATTTTCAAGTGGTTGTTCATTTCTAAATTGTCTTAGAGATTCCATCATTACACTTGATTCAATATCTCCAACTGTTCCTCCTATTTCTGTTATTACAATATCTGCTCCTGATGATTTACCTGCTTCATATATTTTATTTTTTATTTCGTTTGAAATATGAGGAACTATTTGAATAGTTGCTCCTAAATAATCTCCTCTTCTTTCTTTTTCTATTACACTTGAATATACTTTTCCATTTGTTATGTTAGAAGTATAATTAAGTTCTTCATCTATAAATCTTTCATAGTGTCCAAGATCTAAATCAGTTTCACATCCATCGGCTGTTACAAATACTTCACCATGCTGAATTGGTGACATTGTACCAGGATCCACATTCATATATGGATCAAACTTTTGCATGAACACTTTGTATCCTTTTGCTTTTAGTAGTAACGCTATACTGCTTGCTGTTATTCCCTTTCCTAAACCAGAGCAAACCCCTCCAGTTACAAATACATATTTTGTCATAAACACACCTCCCAAAATTCAAAAAAAAATCCCCGAGAGTTTTCTCTCGAGGCTCTCTTAAAGTATATCACTTTTCTACTTTAAGTTAAATATATTTTTTTCTATTTTACTATTATTTTTCATAGTCACATGAACTACACTTTATTTTCCCACTTTTCTCAACTAAGTATTTGCCACATTCTGGACAGTTTTCTGGTAGTGGTTTATCCCAAGTAGCGAATTTACATTTTGGAAAGTTTGTACACCCGTAGAATACTTTTCCTTTTCTAGTTGGCTTTTCTACTATTTTTCCATCACAATTTGGACAATTCATTATTTCAACTACTTGCTTTTCTTCTTTTTTTATGTATTTACACTCTGGATAATTACTGCAAGCAGTAAATTCTCCATATCTTCCTTTTCTTATAACTAAAGGATTACCACATTCTGGACAATTTTCTCCTGTAGTTTCAGGTGCTTTCTTTTCCATTTCACCAAATGCATTTTTTACACGTGGCTCAAATAGTTTATAGAATTCTTCTAATACTTTATTCCAAACAGCTTCTCCCTCAGCAACTAAATCCAAGTCTTTTTCCATTTGAGCTGTATATTTAACATTAATTAAATCAGAGAAAAATTCTTGTAATTTATCAGTTGTTTCTATACCAATCTCTGTTGGTTTAAATTTCTTTTCTTCAAGTGTTACATAAGCTCTTTCTTTTAATGTATCTATTATTTTGGCATATGTAGATGGTCTACCTATACCTAATTCTTCCATTTCTTTAATTAATTTTGCTTCTGTATATCTAGCTGGTGGTTTTGTAAAGTGTTGTTCTTTTTCTACATTATTTGTTTTATATATTTTATCTTTTTCAAGTACTGGTAAGATTACATCTTCACTTGATTCATAATCTTTATATATTTTTAAATATCCTTCAAAAATTAATTCTTGACCATTAACTTTAAATTTATAATCATTATTATCAAGTACAACTACTTTTTTATTTACTTTTGCATCAGCCATTAAAGAAGCAAGTGTTCTTACATATATTAATCTATATAATTTATATTCGTCTGGTGTTAGAAATTCTTTCATTTGACTTGGTTGTCTATTTACGCTGGTTGGTCTTATTGCTTCGTGTGCATCTTGTACATTGTCATTTTTCTTTGCCTTTTTTGTATAACCAACAAATTCTTTTCCATATTTATCATTTATATATGCATATGCACTCTTTATATATTCATCACTTAAACGAATTGAATCTGTTCTCATGTAAGTTATTAGACCTACAGTTTCAGTTCCTATATCAATTCCTTCATATAGTTTTTGTGCAATTGACATTGTCTTTTTTGCTGGAAAACCAAGTTTTGTTGATGCTTCTTGTTGAAGTGTACTTGTAATAAATGGTGGTTTACTTTTTTTAGATTGTGCTTTTTCTTCTACACTTTCTACTTTATAGTCTTCTGAAAGATTATTTATTACATTATCTGCTTCTTGTTCAGTTTTTAATTCTATATCTTCTGTTTTATATTTAAATAAGTTGGCTTCAAAGTTTGGATCATTAAATATACTTTTAATTGTCCAATATTCTTCTTCTTTAAACGCTTCTATTTCTCTTTCTCTATCAACAATAAGTTTTAAAGCTACACTTTGTACACGTCCTGCACTTTTTGCACCAATTTTTGATTGTAATAATTTACTTAATCTAAAACCAATTATACGGTCTAATATTCTTCTTGTTTCTTGACTTTTTACTAAGTTATCATCTATTATTGTCGGGTTATTAATTGCTTCAATTACTTTATCATGTGTTATTTCATGAAATAGTACTCTACTATAGTTATTATCTTTTATTCCAAGAGCATCTTTTAAATGCCAACTTATTGCTTCTCCTTCTCGGTCAGGGTCGGTAGCTAGATAAATATAACTAGAATCTTTTACGTCTTTTTTTAATTCTTTAATTAAGTTAGTTTTACCTTTTACTGGAATATAATCTGGTTTAAACCCATTTTCTATATCTACACCTAGTCCATATTGTCCTTTTGTAGATAAATCTCTAATATGTCCTTTTGAGGAAACTACTTTAAAATCTTCTCCTAAGTATTTTTCTATAGTTTTACTTTTACTTGGGCTTTCGACAATAACTAATTTTTTTGACATATAACCACTCCTTTGTACATTACATTTATACATAATGAATTTTATTTTGTCAAATCTTTTATATTAATATTATAATTATTTTTTATAAAAAATACCAAATTATTTTATTTTTTTCAAAATATCACGTGAAGCTACTATTCCTGTTGCTGCTGCTGCTACTATATTTCCTGCTTTTCCTGCTCCATCTCCAACGAAATAAATATTTTCATCTTTAATTTTCATATTATTATCTGTTTCTATTTCATTACTGAAGAACTTTATTTCCGGACCATAAAGAAGTGTTTCTCCGTTGTTTATTCCTGGTATTATTCTATCTAATACTTCAAGGCCTTCAATTATGTTTGTGATTATTCTATGTGGTAAAACTAGTGCTAAATCTCCTGCTACATAATCTTTAAGTGTTGGTTCTACAAAACCTTTGTTAATTCTTTTATCTGTAGATCTTCTACCACGTCTTAAATCTTTTAAAGTTTGAAGTATTGGCTTTCCACCACCTAAAGTATTAGCTATTTTAGCAATTGCTTCTCCATATTCACGAGTATTTGTTACTGGCTCTGTTAAATTAACTTTAGATATGAATGCAAAATTTGAATTATTACTTTTTATATCTTTTAACGCATGACCATTTACACATATATATCCATAATAGTTTTCTTTTGCAACAAATCCACCTGGGTTAGTACAGAATGTTCTTATTTGATCATCATATGTTTTTGTTTCAATAAATATAGTTGGATCATAAATAATATTGGTTAATTCTTCTAAAATTTCTTTTCTTGTTTCTACTCTAACTCCTATTTCTATACTTTGTGAAGTATAAGGGACGTTTAAACTTTCTGAAAGGGATTGAACCCATTTTGCTCCCGTTCTTCCAGGTGCTACTATAACATATTTTGCTTCTATACTTTCTTCTTTTTTATTTCCTTTAGTATAGATTACACTATAAGAGTTATTTCCTTTTTCTATTCTTTCAACATGCGTATTTGAGAAGCATTCTATATTTTTATTCTCTAGATATTTTGTAAAATCATCTATATATTTAGGTAATTTATCACTTCCTAAATGTTTTTGTTTTATTATAAGCAAATTAGCTCCTGCTTTTGCTATTTTTTCTTTTATTTTTAAGGCTTCTTCCATATTACTTGGATATACATCACTATCCATACCAAATTTATTAAATACTTTCTCAGTATAATCTATTAGGTTTTCAGCATCACTTATAGACATATATTTATATAAATCGCTTTTACCTAGTTTTGGTATGAAATTTAATTTGCCATCTGAAAATGTTCCTGCTCCACCATAACCTGATAAAATATTACATGGTTTACAATTTAAACACTTTGTTTTATTCTCATTCATAGGGCAAAATCTTTTATCTGCCTTTTTTCCTTCATCAAGAAGTGCTATTTTAAGATTTTTATTATTTTCTATTAATTCGTATGCACTAAAAAGTCCACTAGGCCCTGCTCCTATTATTACAACATCATACATATTATTTTCCTCCGTTTTCTAAAATATAATCTCTAACTGGTCCAAATGTTTTTCTATGCTGTTTAATTATTCCATATTCTTTTATTGCCTCCATATGAGCTTTTGTTGGATATCCTTTATTCTTTTTAAATTCATACATTGGATATTTCTCATCTAACTCATACATCATTCTATCACGTGTTACTTTTGCTATTACACTTGCTGCTGATATTGTTATACTTTTTAAATCTCCCTTTATTATAGATGTAGTTGGGATATCAAGATCTAATGGCATTGCATCTATTAAAATATGTTCTGGTTTAATATCACAGTTATCTATAGCTTCTTTCATAGCAAGTTTTGTTGCTTCATATATGTTTACTTCATCTATTATGTTCTCATCTTTAATACCTATTCCTATTGAAATAGCTTGTTGTTTTATTTTTTCAAAGAAATAATCTCTTTTCTTTTCAGTTAACTTTTTAGAATCTGTAAGCCCATCTAAATCGAACTTTTCAGGAAGAATTACGCATGCAGCAACTACTGGTCCAACAAGTGGTCCTCTTCCTACTTCATCTACTCCCGCTATTAGTTTTATTCCTTCTTTTCTTAAGTTTCTTTCATATTCATAATTGTCTATATTCTTTAACTCTTCTTTTGTCATGTTTATCCTCTCTATCCAAATTAATTGTATCATAAATAATTTTTTGAATAAAACTTTTTATTTTAATTTTTTTCTTAGAGTTTTTTCTGCACTTTTTAGATTTGTTGCTGCTTTGTATTCTCTTTCATATTCTTCTTGCTCTATTACTAATGCAACTTTACCTTGTATTAAATAAGAATAGTTATTTGCCTTTATACTTTTATCTTTCATCATCATATCTTGATATACTATTTCTTTGTCTTCGTTCAAATAATGTATGAATGGTGCCTCTCCTGTTTTTTTCATACTAAAATCTAGTACACATACTGATGATGAAAAATCTATTAATATTGATACTTCTTCACCTTCTTCTTCAAAACAAATCATATTATATGCATGTCCTTCTGTGTCATATTTTCCTATTTTTTCTGTTCCTATTATGTATTTAATATCAAATCCTAAAAATGATAATATGTTTTGAGCCATTAATCCTATTTCACTACATAATGCATTCCCTTTATTTTTGAACATACTAAACTTATTCTCGTTAATAGGGTCATAAAATATTTGATCTTTTTTTAATACTAAATCCATCATTTTTTCTCTATCTATTAGTGTAATTCTTCCAAAATAATCTTGTATAAATTCGTATACATAGTCAAAAAGTACATATGGATTATTTATTCCTTTATCTTTTATAAACTTACAAAAATCTAAAATATAAGTGTCATCATCTATATAATAGTATCTTCCGCCATTTGACTTCATTAGTGTTTTCTCATCATATACCATTCCATATACTATTCTGGTTTGTTTTGGAATATAACCATTGAATGATGATATCATTTGTACTTTTTTTTCTTCTTCTATATCAAAATTAACTAAATTAAAAGAAGAAGGATTGTAATCCAGATTATACCCAATAGTACTAGGTATATATGCGGAATCATCTTCTTCTAAAAATTCAATTCTTTCTTTTACAAACTCTGCAAGTTCTTCATCTTCTATTCCTGCTATAAATTCTAAAATGCTCATAAAATCACCACTATCTATTTAGTTATTATAACTTATAGGTTTTTAAAATAAAAGATTAAATTACTTTTTTTGAATCTGTTTTATTTTCTTTATCTATAAGTCTTTTTGTTTCACAAGAGTAAAACAATGTGTTTTCTTCTTCTCCAAAACATATACCACCATACTTTTCTATTGTTTTTCTAGATGCTATATTGCCTTTTTCTGTAGTGATCCAAAAATCATTTATTCCTTGTTCTTTTAATAATTCTCCTAAAAGACATAATGCTTGATAGGCATAGTTTTTTCCTCTATACTTTTCTGAAATCTCGTATCCAATATCACCAAGTGATTTTTTTATGTGATATCCTCTGTAACTAATATTACCTACTACCTCAGTAGTATTATGTATACATATGACATAGTTTTTTACTATTTTAGTAGAACCATACTCTCTAATATCTACTATATCACCTTCTTTAGAAGGGGTTTTTAAAAAATATATTTTTCTTTTTATATCAAGAATATCCTCTATCACTTCATCTATTTGATATTGTAAATATTCTTTATCTAAGGAGTTTAGTTCTTCATCATATTTTTTCTCTTCTATTTCTTCTCTTTTTTTCTGTAATTGTTTTAATCTTTTTTCTAATTCTTCTATCATTTTATACACCCAAATTAATTATACAAGAACAAAAGATTTAAGTAAACCAAAATTGCTAACCAAACTTCCTATTAGTAACCTTTCTTATTAGTAGGTTTAAATTTTGGTAGTTGCTACATTTACTAAAATATACTTTCATTATAAATAAAAAACTAAGTTTTAAAACTTAGCTTTCTTGAATATTTTTTCTTTTACTTCTTCTACAGTTTCACTTAATGTATCGTTTTTTTCTAAAGTTTCAAATATTTTATATAATAATTCATCGGAATTAGTATTTGTTTCTTTTTTTAATAATTCTATTTGAAGTCTTATTTTTAGATACTCTATAAATGTTTTATTATTACCTAGTGATATTTCTCTTTTATAATTTATTTTTATAAAATTATAATTAATTTCTTCTAAATTTAGTTTTGTTATAAAACTATATAATTCTTTTATGTATTCATTAAATGTATTTTCGTAACCATATGTTTGATCATTTTGATATGCACTTAAGATTTCTCTTGTATTTATATTTAATACTTGTGATATTTTCTTTTCAGCAACTCTGTTTTGTAGCCATTCTACAATAGATAAACTTTTGTCTTTATTATTGTCTTCATATTCATCTATTATATAAGTAATTGAACCATTAAACGTTGTTAACTCATTATATAATGAATATATTAAATCTTTATTCTTATAATACTTAATCATTAGGCTTTCATAATAGTCAATTATACTTCCAGTATATCCTGTTCTCATTTTATATGTGTCATATCTATATCTTGCTTCTGTATAACTTAAATCAAATATTTTTGCATATTCTGTAACTTTTTCTTTATATAAATCAACATTATTTTTTGCTTCTTGTGTATTTTGACTATCTTTTTTGTCTTTGTTTTTTAAAAATTCTTTTAAAACACTGTGTGCTTCATTTACTATGTACATTTTATCTTCTTTTGCGTTTGGATTTAAATCTGTATGATATTTTTTTGCTTCTGTTCTGTAATTATCTAACAATTCTTTTTCTGTAAAATTCTCATTTTTAAGATGTAATATTTCAAGTGATTCACTTAGTGTTAACATACTGGTCCCCCTTTTTTTATGCCAGTAAATTATAACATATAATGCCACTTTTGTCAATTTTCTATTTTTCTAAACTTTCACTTAATAATTCTTCTAAAGTTACTAATTTATACCCTCTTTGCTTTATATAGTTTATTATTGTGTTTAAATTTTTATCAGAGTTTCCTAGACTTATTATACTTCCACTTTTTAGTTTGTTCTTTATTATACTAAATGAGTTGTTATTAGCCATTATTGTAGGTATAATTGTATGCATACTTAAACTATTGCATAGTTCTAATACACTTTTATTATCATATTCTGAATAACAATATTTTGGTGATATATTTGTTATATTAAATAGTGCATGCAAACCTTCTATAAAGGTCTCTCTTTCAAGAGTATCATTATAACTAAGTAATTCTAATTCATGTCCTTGTTCTTTTAAATAGTTAGTTTCACTTCTGTTATTTTCTATGTATAATCCATCTAGGAAGAATGTTGCTTTAATATTATTCATTTTTATAGTTTCAATTATTTTATTTATATCTTCAAATCTTTTAATCTGAAATAAGAGTGCTACTTCATTTGAATCAGTTCTTCCACTTTCTATATATTTATCAAAATAGTCATCTACTTTTTTATTAGGCTTTTCTTCATCAAAAACATATAAACTATCATTATAAGTACCATATTTCTTCATTTTCATAAAACTTTCTTTTTCATTTACCACTTTTTTGTTTTTGCCTGGAGTTACTCTATTATCTTTTACTATTGCGTTTTTTCCATTTTCTTCATATTTATTTTTCTCCTTTTTAATTTTCATCATTATTGGATCTTTACTTCTAATTATATCAACTACTTTACTTGTATAATAAAAACTAAAATATAATAGTAATAAACTAAGCATTACTGGATATATTCTTTTCATATACTCACCTATTAAAATATATTATTTAAAATAAAAAAAAGAACTATACATTTATTTTTTTCATATTAAAAACTATTTCTGCATAAACTAAGTTTATTAATATAGAATGAATTATATAATATATTAGTTCTTTTAACGATATTATTGTCATTTTAGAGATATTAAAAATTATTACTTCTGTTATTTCATATATTATTATTATAATTATTGAAAATATTATATTACTTTTAAAATCTATTTTAAACTTTTTATATATTGAAATGGTTATTATTCCTAAAATTAAAAATATAAAACTATTAAAAAATAGTAAATTAGTCATAAATAAATCATATAATAATCCTGTTATAAATACTTCTCTTAAATATTTTTTATTTGTTTTATAGTATGGATAAATTAAATATATAGTTAAAGGAACAAATAGTGGTGTAAACAATGATAAACTATTTTTCCAATAAGGTAGTAGATTAGATAAAATGATGTCTAAAATAAATGAAATTATTATTATTAGCTTACTCATTATTCTCACCTAATACGCTTACATAGTGAATGCTATTAAAGTTTATTTCTGACTTTATATATATTTTTTTACTTAAACTATATTTTTCGTTTTCTATATGTTCTACTTTACCTATGTATATTCCTTTAGGTATTTCTTTTTCCATACCACTTGTTATTATTTCGTCCCCTTTTTTTATATTACTACTTTTATCTATGTTTTTTACTATTATTAAATTATCTTTTACATCTTCTATTATTCCAATGTAATCATTTTCTTTTGATCTAATTATAATAGATGTTTTATATTTATTGGAACTTTTTGAGAGTAATTTTACCTCACTTGAATTTTTATATACTTTACTTATTTTTCCTATCAAACCTTTAGTTGTTACTACTGCCATATTATTTCTCAGTCCATCTTTTTCTCCTTTATCTATCTCTAAAGTATTTAAAAAATAAGTTTTATTTCTAGTAGTAACTGTACTATTAATTATTTTGTAATTAGGATATACTTTTTTTAAATCAAGTAATTCTTTTAATTCGTTTAATTCTTCTTTATATAATTTATTAGTTTTAGAAAAAACTATATTTTCATAGTCTTTCAAATCATCATTAATTAAAATTTTCTTTAAACTACTGGTTATACTTTTAATACTATTTTCAATTTGGTTAACATTTCTATCTATTCTTAGGGAATAATTAATAGAGATTATTCCAATTATTATTATAAATACAACTAATATCTTATTTATTTTATTTTTTCTTTTCATAATTTTTATCATAAGAAAATATCACTTTGTTCATAAAAGCTATAATAATTATTATCACTTATTATAATATGATCTAAAACTGGTATTCCAAATGTATCTCCTATCTCTTTTATTGCTTTAGTAAATCTAATATCTTCGCTACTAGGTTTAGTATTTCCAGAAGGATGATTATGTATACAAATAATTGAAGATGCACTTCTTAAATATGCTTCCTTAAATATCTCTCTAGGATGAACTGAACTTCTATTTATTGTTCCCATAAATAATAGTTTCCTTTCTATTAATTCTTGATTATTATTAAAATAAAAGCAAAAGAATTTTTCTTGTTTTAAGTCTTTAAATAAGTATTTATTATCTAAAAATATATTCTTTGGATTAGTCCACTTTTGTTTTTTCTTTTCTTTTCCTTCTAAGAAAATTCTTCTTCCTAATTCAATTACTGATTCCAGTTCTATTGCTTTTACTTTTCCAATTCCTTTTATATTAAGTAACTTATTATAATTAATATCTTTTAAATCAGTAATATCATTTATTTCTTTTAGTATTTCATAACTTAATTCAGTTACACTTTTATCCTTTGTACCTGTTTTTAATATAATTGATAAAAGTTCAGCGTTTGATAAATTTTCCTTTCCTACTTCTAGGAATCTTTCTCTTGGCCTTTCTTTTTCTGGAATGTTTTTTACTTTCATACTATCACCAATTATATTATTATATTTTTTTTAGGCTTTTCACATACTTTCTTTATTAATTATTAATTCTTCGTAACTAGATAATATTACAGAATTAATAGTTCTTATTTCATCATCCCTTTTAGCATCTTTAAGTAATTTATCAAATTGCTCTAAATTAGTGTTAAAAGCTTTATTAGTTATATTTTTAGTTTTTATAAATAAGTTATAACCCAAATTATTATAGAGTTTACTTACTTTTTCTAAATTGTCTTTATTTTTACTTAATCCTACGACTGCTAAAAACTTGTTATTTTCCTTTAAAACTATAAAATCATTTATATCTCTAGTATCATGAACTAAACTTTCTTTAGTGTCATAACTTCCTAATTCTAACATATAAGTATTATTCTTATTTCTTGATTCATTAGTTTTATCAAATAATACTTTAGCTGATGTTACTCCCAATATCATTACTACAACTGCTGCTGTTAAAAATCCTTTATTCATATTATCACCATGTTTATGATACCAATCTCTTTTTAAAGATTTTGTCGAAATAAATTAAGTAATAAGTAAAATAATGACAAGTTAACATTAAAATATGTCATATTTCTTTTTTAAAAGTATAATTTATAGTATTCTTATAATATAAGGAGGATATGAAAATGAAGAAAAAAGTTTTTGTATATATTTTACTTATTTTAAATTTAATTATGTTTTTATCTAATATTTTAATAGATACCATTTTAAAAAAGAATTACAATATAGATTTAATTGTTTGCACTAGTGTCCTTTTTGCAACAACATTATTTATTTTACTATATGTTATTAAGGATAAAAGCGATAAACATTTATTTTTAAATATTGGGTTAATCTTTTTAGTTATATATAATGTATTTTTACTTAATGGGAATTTGAATTTTATTAATTTAAAATTTTTACAAAAAGTTCCTAATTTTACTGATAAAAGTTATCAAGAGATTATTAAGTGGAGTTCAAAAAATAATATAATAGTTAATGAAGATTATGAATATAGTGATACTATAAAATCTAATTATATAGTTTATCAGAGTGATATTAATAAACCTTTATTTAAGATAAAAGAGATAAAAGTAATAGTCAGTGATGGTAAAGATCCTAATAAAGAAGTTTCAATACCTGATATGTCTAATATGAAATTTGATGATGTTATAGAATTTATTGAAGATAATAATCTTACTAATGTTAAAATAGAATATGAAGATTCAGATTTAGAAGAAGATATGCTTATTAGTCAAAGTAAAGTTGGTAATATTAGAAGAAATGAAGAAGTTACATTTACTTTTTCTAGAGGAGATATTAATACTGATGAAGTTACATTAAAAGATTTAACTAATATTAGTAAGTTAAGAGCTACTAGTTACTTAAAGAAATATAAGATTGATTATGAGCTAGAAGATGATTTTAGTGATAAGATAAAGTATGATTTTGTTATTAGCCAAAGTATTTCTAAGGGAACCAAAATTAAAACAAGTGATGAAAAAATAAAACTTACTATTTCTAAGGGTAAACAGATTAAAGTTCCTGATCTTGATAATATGTCTTTGGAAGAAATTATTAAATGGACTAATGATAATAAAATTAAACTTGAAGTTAATAAAAAGTATGATGATACTGTTAAGAAAGATAAAATAATTAGTTCTAATTATAAAAAAGGTGATTCTATTAAAGAAAATGATAAGCTAATACTTACTATTTCTAAAGGTAATATCACTATGAAGGAATTCTCTTCTCTATCTGATTTTATAAATTGGGCTAAGAATTATAGTATTGCAACATCTATTGATTATGAATTTAGTAACTCTGTACCTAATGGTTCGATTATTGGCTTTTCTCATAAGAAAGGTGATGTAATTAAAAATAATGATACTATAGTTGTTACTATATCTAATGGTGATACTACTGCGGTACCTAATTTTATTGGAATGAAAAAATCTTTGATAGTTTCTAAATGTAATAGCATGGATTTAAATTGTTCTTTCCAATATCAAGATAGTTCTAAGGCTAAAGATACAGCAGTTAGACAATCACTTAGTGCTGGTAGTAAGCTTGCTAAAGGTGCAAGTATATCAATTACTTTATCGAGTGGTAAAGAAAATACTACTTCATCAAGTAATAATAACAATAATACAAATAATTCTAATAATAGTAATAAAAATTCTAATAATAAT
>JAGAWU010000053.1 GCA_017941235.1 Bacilli bacterium
TGATATCTATAAATCTATTGAGGACTATATTTATTATTTTAATAATGAAAGACCTCAATGTGCCTTAAATTATTTAACTCCTAAACAATTCATGGATTTATATTATATTAAATAGTTGTCTACTTTTACTTGACTAATGCAGAGTTACAAGACAAACACTTTCAAATTGGGAGAGTAATATAACAAGTCCAGATCTAAATCAAGCAAGTTTACTATGTAAAGAGTTAAAGATTAATATTAATGATTTATTAGATAATGAATTGGAATTAGATGTCAAAGATAATTCGAATAGTATTCTAAATAAGTTAGTAGGAAATAGAGTAATTCTAAATTTTGATTATGATAATTATTATGATATGGATATTGAATATCAGGGTAAGGTTAAAGTTTTGCATATAGATGATGAATTCATAAAAGTGGAAGTTACTAAAGGAAAACAAAAAATTAATAAATTAATTGATATGAATTTAGTAAGTTCTATTAAAGTTATAGAGGAGGATAAATAATGGAATATGTAATATTAGGTGCAGTACTTGTAGCATATTATTCTATATCAAGTCAATTAAACTCTATAAAAAATAAATTGGAAAACAAGTCAAAAACAAAAGTTAATCTGAAAGAATTAGTAGGAAAAAAAGTTAAAGTTTATCTTGATGATGAACATGATATAGAATTAGATGGAGAATTAGTTTCGTTTGATAAAAAATGGTTAGAATTAAAAGAAGTAAAAAAGAATGGTAATGTTATTCATTACAAAAGAATAGATAAAGTTAAATCTATTACACTAAAAGATAATTAATTTAAAGATTAAGATATTTAGAACGGTGTGAATCCGTTTTTTTTTGTGATATAATAAATTATATGAAATGTTATTCATATTTAGGAGTTGAAATTATATGACAATATTTTTGGAAATTTTAATATCATGTTTAATATTTATAATAGTAGCTGGAGGTATTACATATTTTAAACCTCTGTCAATGATTAATAATTATCCTAAACCAATTCAAGAAAAGGCAAAAGAGTTAGGTTTAATAAAAGATGAGCAAACAAGTAATAGTAAAAAGACAATTATTAAAAAGATTATTGCTTTTATTTTATTAGTAGTAATACTTGCTTTTGTAGTACATAAATATAATGATGCTGATACATTCTTTAAAGGATTCATATTTTCATATATAATATGGACTTCTGTTAATTGGTGTGATGCTTTACTTATAGATTGTCTTTGGTTTTGTCATTCAAAAAGAGTAATTATACCAGGTACTGAGGGAATGAAAGAATATAGGGATTATTGGTTTCATATAAAAGGTTCTTTAATAGGTATGTTATATGGTATTCCATCATGTTTATTAGTAGGATTATTTATATTAATATTTTTTAATTAAATATAGTTTTTATGATATAATTGCTGTGAAAGTAGGTGATTTAGTTGAAAAATAAATCTTTATATGAACAAAATGAGAAAATGATATCTATTTTAAAAAAGAATAATGAATTGATGGAGATTTTAGATTATGTAGAAACATTAAAATTGCCTAATTTTTATATAGCGGCTGGAAGCGTATTTCAAACAGTTTGGAATTACTATGATAAGAAAGATTTTAATTATAATATTAAAGATATAGATGTTATCTATTATGATGATAAGGATTTATCTGTGGATACTGATATTAAATATTACGAATTAATAGATCGGTTTTGTAAAGATAAGGGTTATAAGTATGAAATAGATGTTTCAAATGAGGCAAGAATGCATATATGGAAAAAAGAAAAATTTAATATTGATGTAGAACCTTATACATGTTCTGAAGATGCAATTGATAAGTGGATTGCTACGGTGCACGCTATTGGAATAACAAAAGAAAATGGTGAAATTAGAATATATGCACCATATGGATTAAGTGATATTTTTAGTAAAACTATTAGGCCTATTAAGCATAAATATAATACTAAAGATATATATGATAAAAAGGCTAAAAGTTGGAACGAAAGATTTGATAATTTAAATATTATTGAATGGTGATATAGGAGTTTATACTAAAATGCTAAAGTATTTGGTATCATGGAGGGAATATATGAGAAATTTTTTAAAAAAATGGATATTACTTTTAATATCTATATTGATATTAATACTATTTATAATATATTGGATTTTTAAGCCTGTTGATGATGTTATTGGAGCATTCTTAGTTACTTTTTATATTGGGTTTCCTATAATATCTGTATTAACAACTATATGGATATGTAATAATTGTAAAACTGTATTAAAATATTTTTCACCATTACTTCTAATTGTATTAGATTTTATTTGGTTAGCAATATTTGGTGATAAGGGAGCTATATTTAAGGAGTTTTTCTTATTATTACAAGTTTTTTTAATAACTATAATTCCTGCTGTAATAGTATCTATAATTTGTATGATAGTAAATAAAGTAAAGGCTAGACATAATTAAAAAATAAATTTTAAAATATATGATATAATTATAAAGTGATGTATATGAAAAGAATAACTTTAATAATAATAATTTTAATATCAATTTTTACATTGGTTTTTGTGTATAATGATGACTTCTTATATTCTTCATCAGTTATGAAAATAACTAGTATTAAAACTGTAAAAGAAGATACTTCTCAAAATCAATTGGGGTTAAAAGAGGAATATTATACAAAAAAGATTACTGGGGTTATAACTAATGGAAAAAATAAAAATACTAAAAAGCAAATAGTATATGAAGAGTCATATTCTTCTGTTGTAACTGATAAATATAGAGTAGGAGATAAAGTAATACTTGATGGTAGTGATATTAATTTAAAGAGGGATTTTTACATAGTTTTATTAGTTGTTGTATTTATAAATTTAATTTATATAGTTGGTTCTTATAAAGGATTATTATCTATAGTAAGTGTTATTTTTAATTTAATTGTATTTTATATTGGGTTGTTTTTATATTTTAAGGGAGTTAATTTATTATTTTTAACTGTGATAGAGATGATTGTTTTTTCTATATTTTCACTTATTTTGGCTAGTGGTTTGAATAAGAAAACTTTATCTGCAATTATTTCAGTTATAGTTTCTACAATTATAATGCTTGTTTTAATATTTATTGTGGTTAAATCTACTCATTATAATGGAATAAATTTTAATGAGATATCGTTTTTAACTATACCACTAGAGGATGTTGTAATACCTGAATTATTAATTGGATCAGTTGGTGCTATAATGGATGTAGCAATTACTATATCTTCTTCTATTTCTGAACTTATAGATAAAGATAAAAAAATTTCTAAACGAAATTTGAATAAGTCTGCAAAAGAAATTGGAAAGGATATAATGAGTACAATGAGTAATGTTTTATTCTTTACTTACTTATGTGCTGGTCTTCCTATTTTTGTACTTGCACTTCGTAATGGTTTTTCAATGTATAATTATATATCAACTAATTTTACATTAGAATTATCTAGATTTTTAATTGGTAGTATTGGTATTATTATGACTATTCCTATTTCTGCATTTGTTTCAATTAAATTTATGAAAAGAGGTGCAGAATAAATATGAATACAGTATTAATAATTATACTTTTTTTGTTAATGATATATATTGATAAAAAAAGAGGAATTAAACTATTTTTATCGTTAGTATTTAATTTTTTAATATTGATGATTATATTTTATTTGATTGCTCTTGGATTAAATCCTATTGTTTGTTCTTTAATTGGATGTTTTATAATAAGTTATATTATTTTATATTTTGTTAATGAAGAGAATATAAAAACTAAATCTAGTTTGAAATCAATAGTAATTGTACTTTTAGTTTTATCTTTGTTAATTTTTATAATGACTTATATGACTAGGATAGCTGGTTTTGGTTATGAGTCTTATGAAGAAATTAATATGTTTTCTTATGATGTTAGAATTGATTATACTAATATAGCTATTTCAATGATTTTGATTAGTTTGATAGGAGCAACTGTTGATTCATCAATTGCTATTTCATCAGCTTTATATGAAGTGTATGTAAATAATAAGAATTTATCTAAAAAAGAATTATTTTTTTCAGGAATGAATATTGGTAAAGATATATTATGTACTACTACTAATACTTTAATGTTTGCATTCTTAGGAGATTTCATGACTTTATTAATTTGGTTTTATAAAGGTAATTATTCATTTTTAGATATTGTAAATGCTAAAACTTTTGCATCAGAACTTGTTAGAATATTATTTAGTGCGATTGGTTGTATTATAGTTATACCTATTACAGCATATATTACGACAAATGCATTAATTAAGAATAAAAATAAAAATAGTTAATAATAAAATGACTTAGTTTTTTATGCTAAGTCATTTTTAAATAAATTCATAATATTATCAATTACTAAATCCGTCATTAGTTTGTAATCCATATCATTATGTTTATGATATATAACTTCATGACATATATTATCAATTAATCCTATCATTATATGAACTTTTTCATATAAATTATTATCTTTGAAACCATTATTAATTAGTAATTCTTTTATTGAAGTAGTCATTTCTAATTCTCTTTTGTAATAGTATTCAGCAACTCTTTTATCAGAGTGTACCATAGACATTATTTCTTCGTGTGCAACATTAGATATTTTATGATTATTTATATAGTTTTTAATCATATCCTTAAGAACAGTATCAAAATCTTTTTTATCAAATTTTATATTATTACTTTTTAACATAGGGAAGAAGATATGATTACCATACTTTTCTAATCCTAATGTTAATATATCATATTTATCTTTAAAATATTGATATACAATTCCTGTTGATACTCCAGCTTCTTTTGCTATTTCAGCAGTGTTAGTATTATAATATCCATTTTTACAAATAAGATTAAAGCCGGCTTTTATTATTTTTTCTTTTTTTTCTATTGCTCTTTGTTGTCTAGGTTCTCTAATATTATCAACCATGTTGTTCACCTCTGAGATAATTATAACATATTTTACATAAAATGTGAAATAAAATTCATATTTTTGTTGACTATTTCTTATAGTGGGAATATAATTAATGTGAAATATGTTTCATATTTCTAGAAAGAGGTTATATATGAAAAATTTTATAGAATTAAAAAATGTTAAAAAAACATATATTATAGGCGATCAAAAGTATAATGCCTTGGATGGAATAGATTTAAGTATTAATCAAGGAGAATTTGTAGTAATACTTGGACCATCTGGAGCAGGAAAATCGACGCTTTTAAATTTACTAGGGGGTATGGATAAGGCAACATCTGGTACTATTATGATAGGTGAAAATGATATTGCTAAATTTAATGATAAGCAGTTAACTCGTTATAGAGCTAATGATGTTGGATTTATTTTTCAATTTTATAATATTATGCCAACATTAACTGTTTTAGAAAATGTTAATCTAATTAAAGATGTAACTAATACATCAAAAGATTCTAAAGAAGTATTAAAAAGTGTAGGATTATTAAGACATGCAGATAAATTTCCACAAGAATTATCTGGTGGAGAACAACAAAGAGTTTCAATTGCTAGAGCAATAATGAAAAATCCTAAAGTACTTCTTTGTGATGAGCCAACAGGAGCACTTGATTCTAAAACTGGAGTTGAAGTTTTAAAATTATTGAGAAAACAAAGTGATGAAGATACTACTGTAATTATTGTTACACATAATGCTTTGATTGCAGATGTTGCTGATAGAGTTATTAAAGTTAAGAATGGTAAAGTTGAATCTAATGAATTTAATAAACATCCAAAAAATATTGATGAGGTTAAGTGGTAATTATGTTAAAAAGAAAAATGTTTAGAGATATTCGTAAGAATTTATCTCAGTTTATAACAATCTTTTTGATGATTATGATAGGAATAATGGCTTACTCTGGAATAGAGGCGTATATGGATGGTATGACTAAAACAGCTGATAAGTTTTATTCTGAAAATAATTTATATGATTTAAATGTAATGGGATTACTTAATCATGATGATTTGAAAAAGATAAAAGAAATAGATAATGTAAAAGATGCTGAGTTAAAACTATCAGTGAGTGCTACTACTGATAATGATAAAGTATTACTTTTAAATTTTATAGAATCAAATAATATATCTAAATTCTATGTATATGAAGGAGAGAAATTTGATTCTAATAAAAGTGGTATTTGGTTAGATAACTTTTATTGTGAGGAAAATAATATAAATGTTGGAGATACTGTACTTGTTAAATATGAGAATATGGAACTTCATGAAAAAGTATTAGGTAAAATTAATGTTCCAGATCATTTATATGATACAAGAGATGATTCAGAATTATATCCTGATAGAAAAGAATTTGGTTTTGCATATATGAGTACTAAAGAGATAACAGAAGATTATATTAAATCTTTAGTTATGAAAGAATTAGGTATAAACGATGAAAAAGTATTTGATATGGTTATGACTGATTTTAATTATAAAGATTATATACCATTTTCAAGTATAATGGTTGATGTTAAAGATACTTCTAAAGAAGATAAAGTTAAGAATGATATAGAAGATAAAATTGAAAATGCAAAAGCAATTATTAAAGTAGAGGATACTGCTTCATATACTGCTTATCAAGGAGAAATAGATGAAGGTAAAACTTATGTAGGTGTTTTCTCTGGAATATTCTTATTTATTGCTATGCTTTCAGTTATTACAACAATGACTAGAGTTGTTAAGAATCAAAGGGTACAAATAGGAACTTTAAAGGCTTTAGGATTTAGTAATAATAGAATATTATTTCATTATATTGGATATGGTTTTTGGATTAGTATATTTGCAAGTGTAGTAGGTTTAATATTAGGATACTTTGGTATAGGTAGAGTATTTTTAAATCTTGAAATGGAATTCTTTGAGATTCCTAATGGTGCTCCTGCTATGAATGCTTCTAGTTATTATGTAGCTTTGATTGTAATTGGTATAGTTGCAATAATTACTTATATTACAGGTAGAAGCATATTAAAAGAAAATCCTGCTGAAACTTTAAGAAATAAAATACCTAGTGTTAAAGGTAATGCACTTAATATTACTAAAAAAGGATTCTTTAAAAAATTAAGCTTTTCTTCTAAGTGGAATGTAAGGGATATATTAAGAAATAAGATGAGAACTTTTATGGGACTTGCTGGAGTAGTTGGATGTTCTGCATTAATAGTATGTGCATTAGGGATGCTTGATTCAATGAATTTCTTTGTTAAGTTACAATTTGAAGATTTATATAATTTTGATTATAAATTAAATATAAAAGAAAATGTATCTGATAAAGAATTAAAAGTGTTATATGATAAATATGGAAATCATACTTCTCAAAGTTTAGGAATTGAAATAAAAGATGAAAAAGGTAATAGGGAATCTAATAATATATTTGTTACAGATGCAGGAAAGTTTGTTAGATTTGTAGATAATAAAAATAATATTAAAAGTAAACCAACAGATGATGGAATATATGTAACATATAAGTTAGCTGATATAAAAGGATATAAATTGGGTGATAAAATTACTTGGCATATATATGGTGATAGTAAGTATTATACATCTAAAATAGTAGGGTTTAATAAAGATCCACAAAATCAAAATGTATCTATGACAAGAGAATACTTAGAGTCGTTAGGAATAGAGTATAAACCTGATTCATTATATACAAATAATGATTTGAGTAAAATAAAAGAAATTAAAAATATAGAAACAATTCAAGATATTAATAGTTTAAAAGAAGGTATGACTGGAATGCTTTCTATGATGAAAACAATGTTAGTATTAATTATTGGAATTGCAGTATTACTTGGTGGAATAATTATTTATAATTTAGGAATACTTTCTTATACAGAAAAACAGTATCAATTTTCAACTTTAAAAGTATTAGGCTTTGAAGATAAACAAATTGAAAATATTTTTATTAAACAAAATAATTGGATTGCTATTGCTTCTATAATAATTGGTTTACCTTGTGGATTTTATTTAACTGATTGGCTTTTTAAAACAGCTATAGAAGAACATTATGATTTTGGTGCATTTATAGAGATTAAGACTTATGTAATAGCAGCTATAGGTACATTTGTTATTTCTTACTTAGTATCTAAATTCTTGGCTAGAAAAATTAAGAAAATAGATATGGTTACTAGTTTAAAAGGTAATGAATAAAGAAAGCATATTGCTTTCTTTATTCTTTATTATTGAAAAGTTATAGATTTAAATTAACTTTAATGATATAATGTATTTAATTATAAATAGTATATAAGGTAGGAGAGAAATATGAAAAGTATAGTTAAAAAAGTATTATTAGTATTTGTAGTTGTATTAGGGTTTTTTTCTATTACTGCATGTGAAAAGGATAATTCTAAGAAAATAATTGGTAGTTGGGTATATGTAAATAGTGATTCTTTTGTTTATACATTTAATGAGAATGGTACTGGTACTTATCGAATTGAAGAATCTAAGATGAAGTTTAAATATGAAATTAAAGATAATAAAATATTAATTACTTATGAAGGTGAGACAAAACCTTTTGAGACAGAGTTTAGTATAAAGAAGAATGTTTTAAATATTAAAGATTCTTTTGGTAAAGATACTTTATATAGAAGAAAATAGAGAATGTAGAATGTTATACATTCTTTTTTTTGTTACTTGTTATTTAAATTTATATATTGTAGAATATAAGTAAATTATTATACTTTTAATATATATGTTTCATTAAGATAATTTTATTATTAGGAAGTGATTATATGTATTTATCAAAATCTAAATATTGTAATGGTGTTCAATGTAATAAAATGTTATGGTTGGATAAGTTTTGTCCTTTGGAAAAAGAAGATATTTCTAATACATCTGTACTTGATAATGGAAGTGAAGTAGGTGAACTTGCTAAAGGATTATTTGGAGATTATATAGATATAGAATTTAATACTAATTTAACTAATATGATTAGTGATACTTTAGAGGTTATTAAAAATAATAATAAAGTTGTTATAACAGAAGCTTCTTTTTCATATGATAATAATTTCTGTAGTGTTGATATATTAAAAAAAATTGGTAATAAATATGAAATGTATGAAGTTAAGAGTTCTACAGAAGTAAAAGATATTTATTTAGATGATATATCTTATCAATATTATGTACTTACTAGTTTGGGTTATGATGTTGTTAAAGCTAGTATTGTTTATATTAATAATAAATATATAAGAAATAAAGAGCTTGATCTTAATAAATTATTTAATATAGAAGATGTTACAAGTGTTGTAGTTAGTAAACAAGAAGAAGTTAAAACTAAAATAAAAGAAATAAATGATTATATGCTTCAAAAAGATGAACCTTTAGATGATATAGGTATTCATTGTGTTAAACCTTATGATTGTCCTTTCTTTAATTATTGTACAAGGAATTTACCAATTAATAATGTATTTAATATTATGAGAATGAGAAATAGTACTAAGTTTAATTTATATCATAAAGGTGTTTATACATATGAAGATTTATTAAAAGAAGATATAGATGTTAAATTTAAAGAACAGATAGAGTTTGAACTTTTTGATAAGGAAGATAAAATTAATAAAAAAGAAATTAAAGAATTTATGAGTACTTTAACTTATCCATTATATTTTCTTGATTTTGAAACTTATCAACAATCTATACCTTTATATGATGGTATTAGACCTTATGAACAAATACCTTTTCAATATTCACTTCATTATATAGAAAGTGAAAATGATAATTTAAGGCATAAAGAATTTTTATCAGAACCAGATATAGATCCTAGAAGAGGAGTTGCTGAAAAGTTAGTTTCTGATATACCTAAAGATGTATGTGTTCTTGCTTATAATATGAGTTTTGAAAAAACAGTGATAAAGAATTTAGCTGAACTATTTCCAGATTTAAAAGATCATTTACTAAATATTCGTGATAATATTAAAGATTTAATGATACCTTTTTATAACAGAAGTTATTATTCTAAAGATATGCATGGTTCTTATTCAATTAAATATGTACTTCCTGCATTATTTAAAGATGATCCTAGTCTAGATTATCATAATTTAGATGATGTTCATAATGGTAGTGAAGCTATGAATGCTTTTTCTAATATGGGAAAATTAAATATTGAAGAAAGGAGAAAACTTAGGTATAATTTACTCAAATATTGTGAACTTGATACTTTTGCTATGGTTAAAATTTGGGAAAAACTAAAAGAAATAAAGTAGAGGTGATATTTATGGATCAATTAAAAAATAATAGTAGGGATACTCAATTTTTACTTTCATTGTTTTCTTTTGTTGGAGTAATATTTTTTGTATTCTTAGGATGTTTTTATACTAGATTAAAGCATACTGGTTCTTATTCACAATTTCCTTTTTTACTTGAAGTTCCATTTGGTTTAATTGTATGTTCAGTATTTCCTATAATTAGGATAATTTTAGCTAGAATTAATAGAAGTAAGAATAAGTTAGGATTAGTAGTTACCCAAATTTTTATATCAGTATTAGTATCAGTAGTATTTTGTTTATTTTCAAAAATACTTTTAAATATAGAAATCTTTGCAATTATATCTATGGCTTTTGAATCATTATTTATAGTTCACTATGTGTATTCAATATTTAAATATTTTAAAGAGAGAAATAGTTATGATATGAACCCCGTTTCTTGGACATAGAAACGAGGTTTTTATATGGGTAAATTAAGTTATGAAGATAAAATAAATTTATATAATGATAGAAAATCAGGATTGTCAATAAGTTCAGTTTCAAAAAAGTATGGAATTAGAA
>JAGAWU010000054.1 GCA_017941235.1 Bacilli bacterium
ATGAAGAATAGTATGGAAGAAGAAAAGAAACAACTAGTACAAGAGATAAAAGACTTGTTAGCACAGAATCATTTTACACTTAGTTTTAAAAAAGAACTTAATATAGTTCCTTATATTAAAACATTATGTTTCTATGATATTACTAGAGACACAGCAGATAATGTGTATATTAGTATGAGCTGTAAGGTTTTTTATTATACAGTACAGACTAGAGATATTAAAAACCTTTCAATAGAAGAATTGAAAGGTTTAATTAAAGATATGAAAGAAGCAGTATTGTAAATAAATATTAATAAAATACACTACATTAACAAGTGTAGTGTATTTTATTGTATCTTTGCAAAAAATAAATATCATGCAAAATACTAAACAAAATAAATATCATGCAAAATACTAAACAAAATAAATGGAATGCACTTTCCATGAAGGAAAAAGCCGAATTAATGGGGATATTCGTTAAGCAGGGCATTTATGATTTACAACAAATCAAAGATACTTATAATAATTTCGATTCAACAGCATCAGACACTTATGCCCAATCAGAATATGTTGATACTTATTCTAATGGTGGTAATCTTTTCTTCGCTGGTGGAGAAAAAAATAATAACCCTTTTAGCCTAAAGTTGGGAACAGGTTTTGATGCTTTTGGTAGAAGTGTTTATACAGAACAAGACAGACAAAGAGATGAAAAGTTTAGAAAAGCACAAGAAACTAATAATAAACAACAAGGGCAGAAACTAATAAAGGAGAGTAACAGACTAAAGGCACAACAGACAAAAGAAGTAATGTTAAATTCAGGTAGATTTGTTAAAATGCCCGATGAAACAATAAAACAATCTACAGGTGACAAACCATTAGAGCAAAGCAATATTGATTTTGATTTGTTACTAGCACTAGCAACAGCAGGTACTGGTAGTATTGCAAAGAATTCAATAAAAGGTTTAGCAAAAGGAATTAACAAGTTTAACAAAACTACATTAGGCAAAACATTAGATTTAATAGGTACTGTTGACGGAACTATAAATTTAGCAACAGATGAAGGTATTACTAAAACAATAAGAAAAGCAAAAGAAGGTGATGCCTTTGGTGCTGCAATATCAGGATTAGGTGATGCCTTTGACTTGTTTGGTGGAATAGGACTTGTAGGTAAGACTTTTAATAAAACTCTTGGATTTAATGGAATAAATAAAAGATTTGCAGAAGCAAGTTTAAGAGGAGGGGACTATCTGAAACAAGCTATGACAAGCATAAATAGCAATCCTTCATTTTCTAACATCAAAAGGAACTTAAAAAAAGTTTACCCAAAACAAACAATGCAATATATACTTACAGGTAAAGGAAAACCTTACTTAAATTATCAGGGAAATTGGGCAGGACAAGAAAACAACTATGGGATTCCATATAGAGATTATATAGATATGGGATTAAACCCTCAAAAATATGCTAATGATTTTATCACTACAGAAGAAGGAGTACGACGAGGAATAGTAACTCCAGATTTACAGAAATGGGCAAAAAAGCATAATGTAAATAAAGTTTTCAATGCTGGAAGTTTTGATATACCAAAACTTGCAAACGAAACTATAAGGAATGCTGAACTTGGTTTAGGAAGTAGCAATAAAATCATAAAAGCAAATAATCTTACACTACCTTTATATAAAGATTTAGGAGTCTATAGTACTGCATTACCATTTACGAATAACTATAATAGTTTTGACCCTGGAAACTTTCATATGTATATTTTACCAAATAATAAAAGTAAAAGAGGGTATACAATGACAATAACGGATGCAAACAAGTATTTTGGTAAAGATTTATTAAATAATAATTTTATAAAGTCTGATAAAGATATAGAAAATCTGATTAAATCTCCAAGAAAAACAAAATTAAAATATAAAGCAATGGAAAAAGGTTTTGATTTTCTTATTGGAAATTATCACGAACCTTTCCTAGTAGGAGGAATAAGCAAATGAAAAACTACAATGAAATAAAAAAAGAGTTAGAGAAACAAGCTACCATAAAAAGACAAGATTTTGTTATATCTTTAACGGGAATAATATTCCCTATGGTTGAATATTCAATAGAGAAAGAATTAGAATGGAAAAACAAAAATCAAGACATATTAATGAAACTGTGTTTTGAATATTCCAGTAGAAAAAACGAACTTACTGTTGAAGAATTATTAAAAAGGGAGCATTTAATCTAATTAAGGTGATTGATAACTTTGATTAGTATTGAATAGTGACTAAACATACAAAAGAATTATGTAAAATAGAATTGCAGAAAATATTTTTCATATTTTTGCAAAAATAGTGATATTGATATGAGCAGAAGATGTAATTTACATACAAATCAGTTAATCTCAACAGCTAAAGCTTTTAGAGATGCTTTCAATGTTTATAAAAATAAAGGTCAGTTAAATCAGAAGCTGTTTAATAAACTTAGTTATGATTCAGCTCTAGCTATAGTTAACACTTTTTTAAATAAAGCATCTGATTTTTTAAAAACAAATCCTAACGATGTAAAATACAAACAATTCGTTAATTATTTGTATGGGGAAGAAACTAATATACCAAATGATTTATTAGATACAATAATTAAATGGTACTTCAAAGAAACATCTAATAAAAAACCTTTTGATTTTACAATTAGTAAAGATAACATATCAATTAAATCTGTCGATAAAATGCGAAGATACTTCTCTACACAGATGGAAAATGATATAGTTGAAACTTTTGCTAAACAATTTGAATGGACATTAGATTTAATAAAAGAAGATTTAATAGGTAAAACTAATGATAAAGTATTAGCTAATAAGATAGTTAATTATACTAATGAACAATTAATTAAAATGTTCGGTGTTAAGGGCGTCTTTAATGAAATGATAAATTATTTTCTAAACGAAGATGAAAATATTGAAGAAACTAAAGATATTTTAGGTATTACTAATGATAAGTTAGCTCAAACTATTAACACTAATAGAGTTAATATAGCTAGAATACTTAATCAAGAAGAAAATAAAGATATTCTAGACCAGCTATGTGAAAGAGCTACTAAATTAATAAATGTAACAGAAAATAAATTATCTTATGATAATAATAATATTATAACTGAGTTATCAGAAATAACAGAAAATGACTTACAAGAAACAAATGAAGCTTTAGATAAAGAAGATGATATAGAAGACAGAACAAGAGAAAGTATAACAACTAGTGAGGCTTTAGGTAAATATGATACATTGAAACTTACATCTTTAAAGGTTAGAAATGCTATAAGAAATCTAGATTATATAGATAGCAAAGGTAACACTCATTTAAATAATTTAGGTATATTACAAAAAGTACCTGAAAAACAAGCTTGGGGTACATTATTAGATAATCTTAGTGATGTAGACACTAGTGAAGAAATGATGGATAAGTTACAAAGATTAGAAGTGAGTGTGCCATATCTATCTAATATAGTAAGACTTGCTGAAGAAGATGATGGATTTAGAGCAGAGTTGTTTACTCAAGCTGCTAATAAAACATTTGTTAACATGAAAACTATAGATATTAACAATAATTCTATTAGAAGTCTTAATACTTCACCTAAAATAGCTACACAATTAGATATTTGGAGAAGTGATATATCAAAAAGAGTACTAGGAGATACTAAACAATCTATATATACTTTAGATGGTAGATTTAATACTAATTTACCTAAAGATTGGACGGATAAAGATGGTAATAAAATATCTCAAAGAAAT
>JAGAWU010000004.1 GCA_017941235.1 Bacilli bacterium
AATAAAAAAAAAATATATAATAAAAAATTTAAATTTTATTTTCTATTTAATAAAATATATATTAATTTTGCCAATTTAATACTATTTTTTTTTCCAAATTAAAATAATTATTTTTCCAAAATTAAAATTACAAGCATACTATCATTAATAGTCATTATGACTAAAAGTGGTAGATCTAAATGAACAAAAAAACAAAAAAAATAATTAGCATATAAATATAAAATTAATACTATATAATTATATGTAATAATTATTTTATTTTTTTTAGTTAATTAAAAAATAATTGTTAAATCATATGCTAATAATTTAACCAATTTAATAAATAATGATTGTAAAATAAAAAAAAATATTTTTATTTTTATTAAAAATATTAAATTTAATCATTAATAAAAGAATTATTATAATATATATTATAATAAATATAATTTAAAAAAATAAATATTAATCATAATGTTAAAATAAAAAAATTCAATGCAAAAAAAAATAATTAATTTTTGTTTATAAAGAGACTCAAAAATTAAAAATAATAAATAAACAAATGAAAGGTCATAAAATGAAATTAACATTATTTTTATCTGTTCTTTTAATTTACCAAATCAATTCACTTTCAAACACTTATCATGAAATTATACATGAAGATTCAGAATTAGCCAAAGTATGTACATTAGATGATCAAAATGTCTTAATTCTTTCTTCAGTTAGAGGTCAACAAAAAACAAAAGAAAGTAAATTAGATAAAAAAGGAAAAGTAATTTATGGTAATTCGACTTTAGAAATAGGGTATACAGGTAGTGCTCAGTTAGTTCAACCTCATGCAGTAAATGGTGTTCAACCAGATTATTTATTATCCTACCATAATAAACAGTCTCTTCCAGGACATTTAAGTAAAGAAAATACAATTGATTTTAAACAGGGTGTAATTTCGAGAAATGTCGCAAGAAAAGATAGTTTATATAAACAAAAATCTTCTGTTGCTTTAAAAAATGGAAAAGTAATTTTAGCAGGTATTATGAATCCATCTGGATTTGGAGCAGTGACAGCTGCTGAAGTAAATTTATTTGATCCAATAGCAAATAAAAATGGAGAAGGTATTACTTTTGAGAGTCCTTATAGTCAATATATAAGTTGCTATGAACAAAAGTTAAATAATGTATATTGTGTTTATGTCTCTTATGAACACGAATTTGTTTCAATATTAAGTATTAAACATATAGTAGTAGATAACATGAAATTAATTGATAAAGGAAGCAAACCTATTAAAGCTTTTTATACAGTATTTAATTTCCTTAAAGCAATTCCTTTTAATGAAAATGAAGGTATTATATTATTCCAAATTGGTAATAATAAAAATATTCCAAGATATGGTAATTCAGGAAAAGATTTATATTATTATCATTTAAGTGTATCTGACAGTGATATTTCAGTTAAAAGATATGAATATTTATATGATGGTTGTTTATATAGAGAAGATGCTGAAGATTACAATGCAGATATTGCTGTTCTCTCTCCAAAAAGGATTTATGCTGCTTGTGAGACTGATATTGGAAGATTTAGAGGATTTATTATTTATCCAGATAAATCAGAAATAGATGAATTTAATTTTAATAATTTCGATGCTGAATCTGTTAGAAATCCTGCATTTGCAAAATTTGATAAATCATTAGGTATTTTCTATACTCATAATACAGTTAATGAAAATGCAAGAGTAGCCTATCATTTAATGAATTATCCTGATTGTTTTGATTATAAAGATAAAACTTTCTTATTACCTAAACATTTTGCTAAGGATGATTTTGATTTCTCTGGAAAAGTTTTTATGAATAATCCTTATCCAGCTTCAAGGGCTAATGAACAAATTAATGTAAGATTTGAAAATTATGGAAATATATCGATTATAAATACAAATGATAAGAAAAATATAGTTGTTGGTAAAGATTATGATCCTAAAATCAATTTAAAAATTACTTCAGAAGGTATTGAAGGAATTTATGCTGTTGAATATACTGCTACAAGAGTAGATGATTTAGATGGATTAATTATCGGTAAAACTTGTAAAATTAATTTCAATACACCAAAATGTTTAGATAGATGCTATTCTTGTACTAAAACTGGAAATTCAGCTCATCATTATTGTTTAGGATGTGCAGATGGTCCATATTATGAGGAAGAAGATCCAACTACAGTAAATGAAGGATATGGAAAACCACATAATTGCCCTAGTTGTAATATTTCTTGTTCTTCTTGTTATGGACCATTTTTATCAAAACCACCAACAACAAATTGTAAAGAATGTGACTATGAAAATGGTTATTATCATTATTTTGATGATGAAAGAACTTGTATTAGTACTGAAACAAAGAAATATTGGGAAGAAGTTTATGGTCATGCTATATATTTAGATAAAACTCCTCAAAATAATAAAAAATTATGGAGATGGAGATTTTGTCATGATAATTGTGCAAGTTGTTCAGGACCAGGTGATGATATAGATAATCAATGTGATACTTGTAAAGAAGATTTAGGATTACATTTCTATTGTAATCAAACAATTGGTCATGGAATTCCAGGATCTTGTCATCCAGATTGTGAAAATAATGGATTCTTCTTAAGAGAATCTGAAAATATGAAAAAATGTTGTCCTTGTCTAGATGGATGTCAAATTTGTAAAAATGAAACAGAATGCATACATTGTTGGAATCCATTATATTTGATGCCAAATCATGACCAGTGTGTTAAAGATTGTCCTTATTGTTTAGCAAAGGATAATCAATTATGGGAATGTGTAAATTGTAAAACAAGATACACCAAGGAAAAGTATCATTTGAATGGAACTTGTTATGATGAAATTCCTCTTATTGAATATGAAGATCCAGATGTTAAAGGAAAGCCTCATCATGTTGTAGATGAACAATGTAATTTACTCAAAGGATGTAAAGAAGGATGTTTTGATTGTAATGGATGGTATACAGAGCATTGTACACAATGCTCCCCTAATTTTTATAAAAAAGATTTCTTTGGCTTAAAACAACCAGCTACATTCCCTTGTTACAAGGAAAAAGAATGTCAAGGTATTGAGCCTTATCAATTTAATCCAAAAGATAGAATTGGAGGAGTTCCAAAGAAACTAAATAATGAATTAGTTTGTTATAATTGTAAATTAAGAGAAAATAATTATAGACAAGTTGAAAATAATTTTACTTGTGGTCCTAGAGCAAAAAGAACTTATATTGATATTCCAGAATATAATAAATTATCATTATGCTACTTTAGATGTCAAACTTGTGATGATTGGGGTAATAGTTGTTTCCATAATTGTACATCTTGTAGAGATCCAAATACATATGAACTAGTATTATATAATCCACCTAATGGAAAATATGGTAATTGTGTAAGATATTCACATAAATGCAAAAGTTTACCTTATTATCATAATTATGATTTAGCAGAAGAATTAGGTCTTGATGAGGATAATTGTGGACAAGATTGTGATGTTTGTTTAGAAAATAGAACTTGTACTGAAAACTTCCCTTATTATGTAGTAGCCACAAGAGAATGTGTTGAATTATGTCCTTTAACTGATGTTTTATCTCAAACTTGTCTTATGAATCATACTAATGCTGGATATATCTTATTACAAAATCCATTCGAATTACAAAATACATTTAATTTTATTAATGAAACTGTAAATATTAGTCAAGTTATTTCTTCAAATATTTTCCAAAAATTCGCTGCTGATTACAATATTGATGTTAATGCTGTTTCAAATGAAATTAATAATAATTTAGGAAATGGACAAATATTTAACTTACCTAAAAGTGAAATAATTATTGGAAATAATATTAGTATTGAATTAACTTCTGTTAAATTAGAGTTAGAAAAACTTAAAGAAAAATTATTTGGAGATAGTACTACAACAACTACAGCCACCACTACAACTCCAGAAAATATAGTAAATACATCAATATTAGATATTTCAGAATGTTCAGAAATACTCAAAAAAAAATATGGTCTTCCCGAAGAAGAAGATTTAATGATTCTTAAAGGTGATACATTAAAAGAACTATCAAATTATTTTGAAACTCAAGTAGATTATCAAATTTTCTCATATTCTTTAGGAGCTTTCTTACCCTTAACTGACTGTAAAGAACAAAATGTTCAGACAACTGTTATAAATCCATTTTCTCCCATATTATTATCTTCTCAATTCCAAATGAAAACTGAAGCTGTTATATCAAATGGATATGATGCTTTTGATAGTGAAAGTCCTTTCTATAATGATGTATGTACTCCTTTCACAAATGAAAATGGAAATGATGTTTTATTAGATGAACGTAGAACTGATTACTTTAGTGAAACTCTTAATATATGCGAAAAAGGTTGTACTTTCAAAGAATATAATGCATCAACTAATCTCTATAGTTGTAGTTGTCCAGTTAAAGATACAATAAATCAAAATACTGATGATGTTGAAATTGTTACAAAGGAACTTCCAGAAAGTTTCTATAAAAAACATAAAAATTCTAATATAGAAGTATTTAAATGTTCTTCACAAGTATTTTCAAAAGAAGGACAGAAAAAAAATATTGGATCTTATATTTTAATAGCTTGCTTTGTTAGTTTCATTGGTATTGTTGTTTTCTATATTATTAAAGGAACATCAAAAATTGATCTTATATTTAACAATTTAGCAAATAATAATATTCCAGCAAATCCACCAGCTCCAAAAGATAAACGAGTTGAAGCACCTCAAGTTAATGAGAAATCATCAAAAGAAGTAGTTAAAGAGCCAAAAATTGTAGGCCAACCAGATCTAAAAATGACTGAAGAAGATTTAAATTCAGCTAATTATGAATTTGCTAAAGAAAATGATAAAAGAGGATATTTCAGAATTTATTGGTCATTATTAAAATTGAAACAATTAATTATTTTTACTTTCTATACTTCAACTGATCATAATTTACGTATTGCTAAAATTGCCTTATTTATTTTATTCGTATCTTTTTATTTCGCTTTTACTGCTTTATTCTTTAATGATAGTATTATGAGATCAATTTATATCTATAAAGGAAATACTGATGCTGCTGTTCATATTCCAAACATTATTTTATCTAGTTTATGCTGCTTAATTATGAATTTCATTGTAAGATTTGTATCTTTAAGTGAAAGAGATATTAGTAAAATAAATTGTGAAAAAAATGAGGGAGAAAAAAAGAAATTAATTGATAAAACAAAACAAATTTTAAAAATTAAATTGATTGTATTCTTTGCAATTTCTGGAGCTTTAATTATTTTATGCTGGTATTATGTAGCTGCCTTCTGTGCTGTATTCAAAAATTCTCAAGGTCATTATCTAATTAATGTTCTTGTTGCTTTTATTGTATGTAATATTTGGCCTTGTGTTACTAGTTTAATTCCACCAATTTTAAGGCGTTATGGAATAGATAAAGAATCTCCTTGCATGTATAAAGCAAGTCAAATAATATCATATATCTAAATTTGATTATTATTAATTATTAAACTAAGATTATCAAGTTAAAAATTATTCATTATAATTTATTATATAATATTTTAATTAAATATAATAACTAAAAAATAA
>JAGAWU010000055.1 GCA_017941235.1 Bacilli bacterium
AAAATATAAAGTATACTATGGAGAAGATGGAAAAAAAGGTTCGGGATTACAAACTTATAAAGGAAAAACCTATTTCTTTAGTAGAGTAGAACCAAATAAAATGAGAACCGGAGAATTTATAATAGATGGATTTGAATACAAATTTAATGAAGATGGAACAATGTATACAGGAATCTATGATAACGGAAAATATAAAGTATACTATGGAGAAGATGGAAAAAAAGGTTCGGGATTACAAACTTATAAAGGAAAAACCTATTTCTTTAGTAGAGTAGAACCAAATAAAATGAGAACTGGAGAATTTATAATAGATGGATTCGAATACAAATTTAATGAAGATGGAACAATGTATACAGGAATCTATGATAACGGAAAATATAAAGTATACTATGGAGAAGATGGAAAGAAAAAATCAGGCTTTCAAAAAATAAATGGAGAAACATACTTTTTTTCAAGAGTAGGAAATAATGAGCAAAGACAAGGTTTGATTTTTATAGATGGCAATTATTATTACTTTAATGAAAAAGGGATAATGGAAACTGGTTTAAAAACAATGAAAGAAGGTACTAGGTTTTTTGATAATAATGGTGTAATGAAAACTGGAATTCAAACAATAAATAATAATAAATATTTTTTCAATTTAGAAACAGGTTTTAAATCGTCAGGATTTCAGGAATATGAAGGAAACACATACTTTTTCTCTAGAGTTGGAGAAAATCAATTAAGAACTGGATTCTTCTCAATTGATTATGAGTATTACTATTTTACTGAGGATGGTATAATGCAAAAAGGTTTTCAAATAGTAGAAAATAAGAAGAGATTTTTTAGTAGAATAGATGGAAAAATGAGAAAAGGATGGATAAATGTTGATGGCAACATGTACTATGCAGATGAAAATACTGGTGAAATTGTAGTGGGAGAAAGAACAATTGATAATATAAAATATACTTTCTTATCTGATGGAAAACTAAAAAGTGGTTTTGTAACAGATTCTAATGGTAATAGAAAATACTATTTTTCTGATGGACGATTTGCTGATGACTGGTATACAATTTCAGGAACAAAATACTTCTTTAATTCTCTTGGTGTATTAGTGGCAGAAAATGCAAAAAAAGTAATAGATGTTTCTTATCATAATTCAAATATAGATTGGGAAACTGTGAAAAAATATTCTGATGTAGATGCGGTTATAATTCGAGGAGCTTATAGAGGTTATGAAACTGGAAAACTAGTTGATGATACAAAGCTTGAAGATAATATTAATGGCGCTAAAAATAACAATTTTCCAATTGGTATATATGTATATTCACAAGCAATTAATGAAACAGAGGCAAGGGAAGAAGCAGAAAAACTAGTATCAATCGCAAACAAATATGGAGGAAAAAATACTATTAATTTACCATTAATATTTGATACAGAATATACAGGTGTATGGAACAATGGTGCAAGGGCAGGAAGAGCAGATAATTTAACACCTAGTAGAAGAACTGACATTGCAATAGCTTTCGCAGAAAGAGTAAAAGAACTTGGATATGAACCAATGATATATGCAAGTAAATCATTTTTAGAAAAAGATTTACAGGCAGACAGACTAAGTAATTATAAACTATGGATAGCACAATATAATCATTATTGTACATATAATGGCCCAGGACAAAAGACAATGTGGCAATATACTTCGACTGAAAAAGTTCCAGGAATTAGTACAAATGTAGATGTGAGTGTAATGTATTAAAAAAGAACTCAAAATTTATTAAGAGTTCTTTTTCTATTCTCCAATCAAGAATTTTAATTTCAAAATTCTAATAATTTTTAAAATTAAAAAGCAAATAATTGGATAAATAATAAAATTAATTACTAACATAAAAATTGGATTTATATTTGGAAAAAATCTGAATGATATATATATAAGTGGGGAATGAAATAAATATAATCCATAACTATTATTTGAAATATATTTAATAATATTACTATTAAATAATTTACCAAAATCAAAAGATAAAAAAGAAATTGTAACTAATATCTTAGTTAGTGTTAGAATATAATACTCATAATCATAAAACATATATATACAAATCAAAATTAAAGAAATAAAATAAATGATATATTTATAACGGCTAATTCTATCATGATATTTATTATAATAAAAACCTGAAATAAAATAAATAATAAACGTAAGAGCTAAATTAAAATAAGTACTATTTCTACTTCCAAAAAAAGAAGTTATAAATAAAATAATAAAAATTATAATATCAAAGAACTTATTATTAAATTTATTAGAAAAACGTTTTATAAAGAAAGAAATAATAAAAATAATTAATAGAGTTGGCAAAAACCATAGATGACCATTATCATTTCCTAAAATAATATTAACAAAATAATTATAAAGTATAGAGTGATTAATATAGTTTTGAAAACCTACAAAGAGTCTAATAGGTAATAAGTAACAAAGTCCAACAAAGAGAAAAGGGATAATTAATCTAAAAAATTTATTCTTAAAAAATTGAAAAAAGCCATTTTTCTTCGAATAAAAAAATAAATAACCGGAAATTCCAAAATAAAGCGGCATTTGAATTAAATTAATCAAATGTTTCAAATGGATAAAAAAAGGAATATTATAATTTGAAGAATAAAATCCCCAATTGGGATCATATATAATTATCGAATGGCCAAGAACAACTATTAAAATTGCAATAGCCTTTAATTTTACAATATTATTATTTTTCATAAGAACAACCTCTAGTTTTATAAAACAATTATATAACAACAATAACTAATCAGCAACACTTAAATAAATTTTAAATTGTTTGAAAAAAAGTATATATATGTTATAATGAAATAGAACAAAATGAGGTGTATATATGAAAAAAATAAAAAGTATCATTGCTAATTTTAAACATTATTGGTTTTTAATGACGCAATTAATATCAAGAGATTTTAAAGTAAAATATAAAAGATCAGTACTAGGTGTAGTATGGAGCTTATTATATCCAGTATTAATGCTAGGTGTTATGACAATAGTTTTTTCTAATATGTTCAAATTTAAAGTTGACGGAGTAAACTATGTTGTATATTTAATGACAGGTATTATTATGTGGAATTATTTTGCAGAAGCTTCAAATAATGCAATGACTTCAGTTGTTGTAAATTTTGGTTTAATAAACAAGGTATATATTCCTAAATATATATTTCCTATTTCTAAATGTTTATTTGTAGGAATAAACTTTGTATTAACACTAATTCCATGGTTTGGAATAATTCTACTTTCTTACGTAGGTTTAGGTGGTTATACATGCCACGTAAATATATATTATCTTTTACTACCATATATATTTATATGCCTACTATTATTTACTATTGGAGTAGGATTGTTTTTGTCATGTGTATCCGTGTTCCTAAGAGATGTATTCTATATATATGGAATAATAATAACTATATGGAACTATATGACTCCAGTATTTTATAGTATAGAAATTTTACCTAAAACTTTACAAACTATATTTAAATTTAATCCAATGTATCAATTTTTAACAACAACAAGAGAAATTGTATTATTTGGAAATAATCCAGGTTTAATGAATTTAGGAATACTAGGATTAATATCAGTAGTTACACTATTAATTGGTGGTATCGTATTTAAAAAGAATCAAGACAAATTTATCTATTACGTATAGGAGGAAGTATGATTACATTAGAGCACGTTTCAATGAAATTTAATCTAGGAATAGAAAAAGAGTTTTCAATTAAACAAGCATTTGTAAATTTTTTTGATCCTAGAAAAAGAAAAAATAAAAACAAAGGAACATTTTTAGCATTAGATGATATTTCGTTTAATGTAAAAAGAGGAGAAGTTGTTGGACTTATTGGAAGCAATGGAGCTGGTAAATCAACAATGTTAAAAGTAGTAAGTGGAGTAATGAAACCCACTAAAGGAAAAGTAAAAATTAATGGTGTAATATCACCAATGATAGAATTAGGAGCTGGATTTGACCCAGAGTTAACAGCACGTGAAAATATTTATTTAAATGGTGCTATTTTGGGATATTCAAAAAAATTTATTGAAGATAAGTTTGATGATATTGTCGAGTTTTCTGAATTAAGAGATTTCTTAGAAGTACCAGTAAAAAACTTTTCTTCTGGTATGACAGCAAAATTAGCATTCTCAATCGCAACTATTGTAAATCCTGAAATACTAATAGTTGATGAAATTTTATCAGTAGGGGATATAAAATTCCAAGAAAAAAGTAAAAATAAAATGATGGAACTTATAAAAGGAGGAACTACAGTTCTTTATGTTTCACATTCTCTTGAATCAATAAAAGAACTATGTGATAGAGTTATCTGGTTGGAACATGGTAAGATGATAAAAATGGGGAATACAAAAGAAATATGTGATGAATACTACAAAAAGCAGATGGGACAGTGAGAAAATGAAAGAATTAAAGATTATACATGACAAAAAAATAGAAAACATATTTTTTGATATATTTGATACCATTGTATTTAGAAAAATACAACCTGAGTATGTGAAAAAAATTTGGTGCAATCACCTAGCCAAAATGTTTAATTTAAAGATAAAGGCAACAGAATTATACCAAATAAGAAATGGATTAGAATATGAATTAGGTAAAAAAGCATCCCAAAAAGGATTTGATTGGGAATTTAAATATGAAGATTTTTTGAAAGAATTTCATAAAGAATTAAAAATAAAAATACCACTAAAAGAATTTGTGGAAAAGGCAACACAATTAGAAATAAATATAGAAAGCAATGTTCAATACGTTGATGAAAACATAATTTCTGAAATAAAAAAAGCAAAAAAAGAAGGAAAAAAAATATACTGTGTTTCAGACATGTACTTATCTAAAAAAATGTTAACAAGTATATTTACAAATTTAAAAATTATAGAATTATTTGATGATATTTTTGTATCTTGCGAAATGCTTAAAAATAAAAAAAGTGGTGAAATTTTTAAAGAAGTATTAAAAAAGATAAAAAGTAAGCCAGAAAAATGCATTATGATAGGTGATAATAAAGTATCAGACTATGAAAATCCAAAAAAAATTGGAATTAATGCAATTCAGTTAGATAGAAAAGAAATCTATAAACAATATGATAAATTTATACTAGAAAATAATGAAGATAAAGTAATAGAAAAGTTTAATTCAATTGTACCAAAATCATCAGATAATTTTGAAAATTCCATATTTTCATTATATTTATTCATTGAAAGATTGTATTTTAATTTACTTAATGATGGTTTAGATGAAGTAGTATTCCTATCAAGAGAAGGAGAATATTTAAAAAAACTTTTTGATGCATTTGTAGAAAAAGTCCAAAATAAAAAAATAAAAAGCCATTACTTATTAGTATCAAGAAAAGCAACATATTTACCATCACTAAGAGAATTAAAGAAAGAAGATTTTGGAAGTTTATTGATGCAGTATTCTTATATAAGTATAGTTGAGTTTTTAAAAAGTCTAAATTTTGAAGAAAAAGATATAAATAAAATTTTAGATAGTTATAGAAAAGATTGTGAAAAGACAATAAAAACTGCAAAATTAAAAGAAAATGAAAAAGAAGAAATGAGAGAAATAATTAAAGGCAACTATAACAAAAAAATAATATATTTATACGAGTCAAAACTATTAAAATATTTAAAGCAAAATAAAGTGTTTGAAGAAATATATGAAAAGAATAGAAAGGAACAATCAAAATTATTTAAAAAGTATATTACAAGTATTACAAAAAGTAAAAGAATATGTCTTGTTGACATAGGTTGGAATGGTTCAATACAAGATAATGTTCAAAGAATACTAGGTGATAGTTATAAAATAAGTGGTTACTTATATGGATTAATAAGCAGAAATCCAGAAAAGTGTTTTGATAAAAAAGGACTTATTTTTTCAAACGTACCTAAAGTTACACAAAATTTTGAATTATATACAGAAAATAGAACTATATTTGAAATTTTATTAGGTGCCTCACATGGAAGTGCAAACAAATATGTATTAAATAAAGATGGAAATGTAGAAGTACTACTATTTAAAAAGGAAGAAGAAGAAAAGATTTTTAAAGAAGTAGTATCAAAGATTCAAGATAGAATGTTCAAAATATATGAAAAACTATTAGATACATTACCTAATAGTTATTATGACAACTTATTAATAGAAAAAACAATAAATAGAATTCACTATAATATGGTTTTTAAACCAACAAAACAGCAACTAACTTTCTTTGATAGAATATATCATTATGAGAATTTTGGAGTGTTTGAATTCACAGATTTTAAGTTGCATAAGAAACTAACACCATACTATTATATAAAAGAAAATGCAAAATATGTATTAAAAAACAAAACATTCTTTTATGATACATTTTGGCCAACACAGAAACTACATATAGAAAAATTATACATTCCTAAATTATTATATAAACAAAAAAAATATTTAAAATTAAAAAACAAGGGGGTAATTTAAATGAAATGTATATTTACACTAGGATCACCTGCAATTGGTGGAGGAACAACAGTAATATTTGAACATGCTACTAGAATGGTAGACGAAGGTGAAGAAGTTTATATAGTAACTGAAAATAAAGTAGAACCAGAAGAATATGCTTGGCATACTTCTGCACATAAACTAAAATGGGTTACATACGAAGAAATTAAAGATATAGAATTTGATATGGCAATAGCGACATGGTGGAGAACCGTATATGAACTTTATAGAATAAAGGCAAAACACTATGTATATTTTGTTCAATCTATAGAATCAAAATTCTATCCAGATAACGAAGTAGGAATAAAAATGTTAGCAGAAATGACATATATGATAGGCATGAAAGTTATTACAGAGGCTACTTGGATAAAAGAGTATTTAGAAAAATATGGTATAGATGCATACTTAGTTCATAATGGAATAAGAAAAGACATATACACAAATAAAGGTGATAAATATGAACCTTGTGATGGATTAAGAGTATTAGTTGAAGGACCAGTAGATGTAGCTTTTAAAAATATTCCTAAGACAGTAAAATTAGTTAATGAAAGTAAGGCAAAAGAAGTATGGATGCTTACTTCTTCAGATGTAAAAGAATATCCAGGTGTTGATAGAGTATTTTCAAGAGTACCACCAAAAAACTGTGCAAAAATATATCGCTCATGTGATGTAATCGTAAAACTAAGTTATGTAGAAGGAATGTTTGGACCACCACTTGAAATGTTCCATTGTGGAGGTACAACAATCGTATATGATGTAACAGGTCATGATGAATATATAAAACATAATAAAAATGGTTTGGTAGTTAAAACAGACGATGATGAAAAAGTTGTTGAATATATAAATAAATTAGTTGAAGATAAAAAGTATTTAAATAAGTTAAAAAAAGAAGCATTAAAAACAGCAAACGAATGGGTATCCTGGGAAGAATCATCAATGAAGTTTTATAAAACTGTCAAAGAAATAAATAAAAAAGACTCAATATCACAAGTAGAATTAGAAAATAAATCAAAATTTTTCTTTGACTTATATGTAAAGTATGAAACAAAAAATGTATCTACAAGAACAAAAATTGGTAATTATTTAAGGAAAAATTGTAAAGGAGTATATAAGTTATATAGAAAACTTATAAGAAAATAAAATGAAATATGGACTAATTACTTTCAAAGAAACTGAGAATATAGGGGATGATATACAAAGTTATTCAGCAAAAAGATTTTTACCAAAAATAGATTACTATGTTGAAAGAGAAGAATTAGATTTATTCGTTCCATCAAAAAAAGAAAAAGTAATAACAATAATGAATGGCTGGTTTTTGCATTCAAAAATTAATGCAATTCCATCCCCTTATATCTATCCAGTATTTATTTCAAGTCACTTTTCTAGTTATGATTCAAAAGGAATATCAACAGAATATATAAATGATTACTTATATGAACAATTACACAAATATGAACCAATAGGTTGTAGAGATCATCAAAGTATGAAATTACTAAGTAAAGTTGGATTACAGAGTTATTTTAGTGGATGTATGACATTAACTATAAATAAATTTAAAGATATAAAAAAAGAAAATTATATATGTATGGTTGATATTGACAAAAGAGCAGAAGAATATCTAGAAGAAAATTTTAAAGAAGAAAAGTTTATAAAGAAAACACATACTTTAAATAGAAAGAAAAATGAAAAACTAAGTTGGGATGAAAGATTTGAAAATGTAGAGAAACTATTAAAAACATATCAAAAAGCAAAATTAGTAGTAACAAGCAGATTACATTGTGCTTTACCATGTTTAGCACTTGGAACCCCAGTATTATTACTTTATGATGAAAATAAAATATATACTAAAGACAGATTATCTGAATATACTAAATATTTAAATCACATGTCTACAGAAGAATTTCTAGTTTCAGGCGCAGAAAAAATCAGAAATGGAATTGTTAATTCTAATAAGTATAAAACAACAAGAACAAATCTTGAAAAACTTATAAATGATAAATTAGAACAAAGTACAAAAACAGTAAGCACAAAAGAACTACCTAATTTAGATGACTTCAATAAGTTATATGTTTTACCAAAGAGAAATAGTGATTCATTACATAATGTTGCAGTAAATAAACTTTATACAGAAAAAAGAGATTATGAAAATTTATACTATGAAAAAGAATATTGGAAAAAAGAATTTGACATATTATTAGAAAAATATACACAATTACGTGAAGATTTTGAAAAGAAAAAAGAAGTAAAGAATAAAATATATCCATTTATAAGGAGAAAGTGATGAATAAAAACAAGATTAAAATAATATCATTTGAAAATTGCATTGAACTAGGAAGAAATGTAGATAAGCATTTGCAAAAAGAATTTAACAATAATAAATCAAATCTAATTAATGTAGTTTGCAGTAGATTTATAAATGGTGAAGGTAAATTATACATTGATGAATCAATAGAGGATAAAGATCTTTATATAATATCAGATGTTGGTAATTACAGTATTACATATAACTTATATGGAATAGAGCATAATATGTCACCAGATGAACATTTTCAAGACATAAAAAGAGTTATTTCAGCTTCCAATGGAAGATTTAAAAAAATAGTAGTAATAATGCCACTTTTATATCAATCAAGACAGCATAGAAGAAAAGAAAGAGAGTCACTTGATTGTGCACTAGCACTACAAGAACTAGAAAATCTAGGAGTTAATAAAATAATAACTTTTGATTGTCACGATCCAAATGTATCAAATGCAATACCAAATCTTCCATTTGAAAACTATTATGCATCAGATATTATAATTAATAGTATCAAAAAGAATCATAAACTACTAAATGAAAGAACATTAGTTATAAGTCCAGACATGGGTGCAATGGAAAGAGCAAGATATTATGCTGAAAGAATAAAATGTGATGTAGGCCTTTTTTATAAAAGAAGAGACCTATCAAAAGTAGTAAATGGAAAGAATCCAATAATAGAACATGTTTACTTAGGCAAGAATCCTAAAGATTTAACAGTACTTGTAATTGATGATATGATTGCTTCTGGTGGCTCAATGATAGATGTAGCTAAAAAGCTAAAAGAAGAAGGTGCATCTAAAGTTGTTTTAGTAGCAACTTTCTCACTGTTTACAAATGGAATAAATGTTTTTGAAGAAGCATATGAAGCAAATATATTTGATGAATTATATACCACAAATTTAACATATATACCAAAAGAGTTTAATAAATATAAATGGTTAAAGATTGTTGATTGTTCAAAACAAATTTCACAAATAATATATGGCGATAGCACCGGAACTGAAGTTGATATAACCGATGAAGAGGATATTAATCCTGAATTCAACAAGGAGAGTAAAAATGAATAAAAATGTAATAAAAGATGTAATAATATCATTTTTAGTGTCAATAATTCTTTCACTTTCATATAATATTTCGCTAAACACTATTGAAATGAAAAATTTAACATATACATCAAATGTAATATGGGTAATATTCGCTATAGCATTTTATATAGTTATTCAATTCTATAAAAAAAATATCAAATCAACTAAAAGATTAACCATTTTATCAACAATCGTATCAATAGTAATTGCTGGACTATTTACTATTGGTCAATTATTTACAGATTATACATTTCAAAATGCAGATTTTACTTTAAAATTATTTGAGTTCATCACATTAAAATTTATATTATATTTTGTGATAAATAAATACTTAATATCAATTGCATATTATGAAATGGAAAATAGAAAAGAAGAAAATAATGACAAAAAATCAATTAAGTATAATAAGAAAAACTTTTTAATAATAACACTTATAATATTTTTAGCCTATATTCCATGGCTTCTAAATTATTATCCAGGTATATGTTCTTTGGATTCACTAAGCCAAATGCTTCAAGCAACTGGATTTAGGCAATTATCATCTCATCATCCAATAATTCATACTATGATTATTAAAATTTGTTTAGCAATTGGAAAACTAATAAATAATTATAATACTGGAATAGCAATTTACTCAATATTACAAATGATATGTTCAGCAATGACTTTTTCATATGTAGTTTTATATTTAGGCAAAAAAAAGGTATCAAAAACAGTCCAAATAATATTATTACTATTTTTTATGTTTTGCCCAATAATTGCTAATTTTACTATTACAATGTGGAAGGATATCCCTTTTGCACTATGCATTTTAATCACAACAACTTATATAATAGATATGTTTACTGAAAAAGATTTCTTCGATAAGAAAAAGAATTACATATTATTATCCATTTTTCTTTTGTTAGATTGCTTATTTAGAAAAAATGGATTATATTGTGTAGCATTATTATTAGTAGTTATGATGTTTATTAAGATAAAAAACAAAAGAATTGTATTACTAACAATTTTGATACCGATAATAATCAGCATTACACTGACAGGTCCAATATATAATATATTAAAAATTCAGCCAGGTGATACAAAAGAAGCATACTCAGTATTTATGCAACAATTTGCAGCCATTAGACAATACAACAGTAGTCAGTTAACAAATAAAGAAAAAAAAGAATTGGATAGATTTTTTATTGATAAATCATATATAAAATTATATGATCCAGTTTTTGCTGATCCTGTAAAAAGAGTTTTTTCTGAAGAATATATAAAGAAAAACAAAGCAAAAATGATAAAAACGTATTTAAAGTACAGCATTAAATTTCCGAAAACAACAATAAAAGCATTCATATCAGGAAATTATGGATATTTTTATCCAAATATAATTGGGTGGGAAGTTTATAATAGAATTGATAGTAGGCCAGAATTAAATATTAAACAAACACCAATAGTTAAACTACCATTCATAACAAGACAAAATGAATTACTAAATACTCATAATATTACTATAATTGGAACCCTATGTTCATGTGGAATATATGCATTGTTATTAATATTTGTTATTGGGTATTACATATACAAAAAACAATTAAAAATGTTACCATCAACAATATTGATAATTGGAGTAGAACTAACTGCAATGCTATCTCCAGTATTCTGTGAAAGAAGATATGTATATTCAATATTTTTAGTCACACCATTACTTCTTGCCCTATGTTTTAGTAAAAATATAAATAAAAAAATAAGATAAACTGAAGTCTTAAAAGAAAGCTGATAAACACATATATCAGCTTTTTAATTTATAAAAAAACAAACCATTTATTTACATAGATTTATAAATAATATATAATAAAAATATAGGGTGGAGGTTGTAATGAAAAAAGAAGCAAGTAACAACAACTCAACAAATGTAAGAGATTCAGGCTTAGAATTAATGAGAATTATATCAATGTTTTTCATAGTTCTATATCATATAATACTTCATTGCAATTTTTTAAGTACGAGTACAGGAAGTATAAAAGTATTATTTGACTTAATATTATCATTTATAATAATACATGTTAATTCATTTATAGTAATAACCGGGTATTTTCAATCAAAATCAAAATTTAAGTTTAGTAAATTACTAGCAATAAATAATAGTACATGGTTTTATAAAATACTAATTCCAATAATACTAATAATACTAAGTATTATAAAAATACCTGACAAGATATCAATATTTAAAATACTGATGCCAATTGATTATGGAACATATTGGTATATAAATAATTACATTGTATTATATTTATTGAGTCCATATCTAAATCATGTAGTAGAAGGTATGAATAAAAATCAATTTAAAAGACTACTAATTATATTCTTTATTTTTATAAGTTTAATACCAACTTTTACCCATGATTATTCATTTAATACATATGGTGGAAGATCATTAATTACATTTATAATGCTCTATTTTATAGGTGCATATTTAAGAAAATTTCCAATTGAATTTGAAGGAATATTTGAAAATAAAACAGAAAAAGCAAAACAATTAATATATTTATGCTTATATATATTTTTTGCAGTACTCTCATTTTTAGTTTTAAGATTTGGAATAGAATTAACCAATAATGGAGAACTAAGTTACTATTTTGGAGTAAATCTGCAAAACTTTAATGCAAGTTATGCAAGTCCTATTATAGTTTTAGAAACAGTATTTTATTTTATGTTTTTTAAATCGTTAAAGATTAAGAGTAAGTTTATTAATATTGTTTCTTCATTAACATTAGGAGTTTATCAAATAAGTGAAAATATTTATCTTAGAGAAAATATATATGATTATTTTAAATTAACAAAAATACAAAATGTTTCAGGAAGATATATATTATACTCAATTGTATCTGCATTTTTGGTATTCTGGATTTGTATAATATTAGAGCTAATAAGGCAGAAAGTTTTCAAGTTTATATATAATAGAAAATTTGCATCAAAATTTAGAAATAAAATAAGAAATTATTTTAGTGACTTAGGTTTTGATATAAGTTGGTAATATAAGCTTTTATTAATATAAAAAATATAGTATAATTAAATAAAGAAAAGGAAAAGAGTAGATTATTATGAAAAAAGAAAACAACAATATTTTTAAAGATAAAAAAATAGCAGTATTAATACCTTGCTATAACGAATCAAAAACAATAGAGAAAGTAGTAAAAGATTATAAAGAAGTATTACCAGAAGCAGATATATATGTTTATGACAATAATTCAAAAGATAATACAGATAAAATAGCAAAGAAAGCAGGAGCAATTGTATGCTATGAATATAGACAAGGAAAAGGAAATGTAATTAGAACTATGTTCAAAGATATAGATGCTGATTGTTATTTAATGATAGATGGTGATGACACATATCCAAAAGAAAATGCAAGAGAAATGTGTGAATACGTATTAAATAAACAAGCTGATATGGTCATTGGCGATAGACTATCAAGTACATATTTTACTGAAAACAAAAGACCATTCCATAATTTTGGTAATGTATTAGTAAGAGGACTAATTAATAGTTTATTTAAAAGTAATGTCAGAGATATTATGACAGGCTACAGAGCATTCAGTTATGAATTTGTTAAAACTTTCCCTGTTTTATCAAAAGGTTTTGAAATAGAAACAGAAATGACAATACATGCATTAGATAAAAATTTATTATTAAAAGAAATACCTATAGAGTATAGAGATAGACCAGCAGGTAGTGTATCAAAATTAAATACATTCAGCGATGGATTTAAGGTTTTAAAAACAATAGCACGATTATTCAAAGAGTATAAACCAAGCATCTTTTTTGGATTAATAAGTTTAATATTTTTAATAATATCATTATGCTTTGGTACACCAGTATTTATTGAATATTTTAAAACGGGATTAGTTCCAAGAATCCCAACATTAGTATTTGCTGGATTTATGCTAATAATATCAATTCTAATGTTCACTTGTGGAATTATTCTTGAAGTAATAGTTAAAAAGCATCGTCAACTATTTGAATTAATATATATAAAAACAAAAAAATAAAATGTAATACATTTTATTTTTTATAAAAAGAATATTAGGGTGATAAAATGAGAAGAATAAGTTTTAAATTATTATTTTTAATTTTACTTAATATAATATCATTTAATAATAAAAGCACCGAAACAATAAAACAAGAAAAATTAAATGTATTAAGTCAAAATACCATAATAGGATGGGATTCAACAAGAACTCATTATTATGCAACAGAGGATGGTTACGACTACAACGGAAAAAAAGTAACAAAGGGTGAAAAATTAGTATCATTTCAAAAAATAGATGGAAATACATATTTTTTCTCAAGAATAAATGATAATGGGTTAAGAACTGGAGAATTCTCTATAGATGGATTCGAATACAAGTTTAATGAAGATGGAACAATGTATACAGGAATCTATGATAATGGAAAATATAAAGTATACTATGGAGAAGATGGAAAAAAAGGCTCAGGTTTTAAAGAATATAAAGGAAATACCTACTTCTTTAGTAGAGTAGAACCAAATAAAATGAGAACTGGGGAATTCTCTATAGATGGATTCGAATACAAGTTTAATAAAGATGGAACAATGTATACAGGAATCTATGATAATGGAAAATACAAAGTATACTATGGAAAAGATGGAAAAAAAGAATCCGGTTTTAAAGAATATAAAGGGAACACCTATTTCTTTAGTAGAGTAGAACCAAATAAAATGAGAACTGGAGAATTTTCTATAGATGGATTCGAATACAAATTTAATGAAGATGGAACAATGTATACAGGAATCTATGATAACGGAGAATATAAAGTATACTATGGAAAAGATGGAAAAAAAGGCTCCGGTTTTAAAGAATATAAAGGGAACACCTATTTCTTTAGTAGAGTAGAACCAAATAAAATGAGAACTGGAGAATTCTCTATAGATGGATTCGAATACAAATTTAATGAAGATGGAACAATGTATACAGGAATCTATGATAATGGAGAATATAAAGTATACTATGGAAAAGATGGAAAAAAAGAATCCGGTTTTAAAGAATATAAAGGGAACACCTATTTCTTTAGTAGAGTAGAACCAAATAAAATGAGAACTGGAACATTTAGAATAGATAAAATAAAATATACATTTAATAAAGACGGAGTACTAACAAATACGGATGATAGACCCACACTATTTTTAGGTGATTCTATAACTATGTTTTATGATTTAGATTATTTCTATTATGAATACCCTGTAGTTAACAGTGGGATAGCAGGTAATACTACAAAAGATATTTTAGAAAATATGGAAGAAAGAGTATACAAATATAATCCGAATAGAATTAGAATTTTAATAGGAACAAATGATATTTATTTTGGATTATCTAATGAAGAGACACTTTCGAATATAAGTGAAATAATTAAACTAATTAAAGAAAATACAAGTGCTGAAAAAATAGCAATCGAATCAATATATCCAATTAATAATACAAATGCTCCAATGATTTCGCATCAAATGGTTGCAAATAGAACAAACGAAAATATAGTATTCTTAAATAAAAAAATAGAAGAAATATGTAAAAAAGAAAATATTGAATATATCAATACACATGATTTACTAATAGATAATGATAATAATTTAAAATTAGAATACACAACAGATGGATTACACATTAGTAACCTAGGATATCAAATAATAACTAATAATTTAAAAAAATATTTTAATTAAATAAAACAAAATGAGAACAAAAGAGGTAGAAATGAACATACTAGATTTATTTTACAACGAAATATTAAAAGAAGCTGCTCATGGTAGAGTGGATTGTAATATGATGTATAATGTATTATTTGAGACAACAGTTGAAGGTAGAAAAATATACAAGACTGATGAACAAACAAAGCAAACTAATTCATTATATATCCCAACACTAGAAATAAAAAATATAGAAGAGTTTAATCAAGTTCTATTAGAATACTATCAAAAGGCAAAAAAATTCTATAAAGGAAAAATAGATGAAGAAGATGATTTTGATAAAACAATATTAACACTACTATGGAATAATGCTACAGAAGAAGATTTTAAAAACCCTGTAGAGTACATAAGAAAATATATTTCATTTTTAGATAAACCACTTGAATTAAGTGAAACATATGAAAAGATAGGTTATAGTGAAATATTAGATAGCGATATAGAAGTATGCCTTAAAGAAGAACCAATAAATGAAGAAACACCATATGGAATCTATATAAGAAGTACAAAAGATAACGTATATTATGATTTCCCGATAGTGCGATTAGGAATTTATGATAAAAAAGCATATATTTATGCGGTTCAACAAGATAAAGTAAAAAAAGAAGAAACAGATGTTAATTATGATTATCAGAAAAAGATACATAGAAAACTATTCAAAGTAAATGATGGATTTGAAAAAGAAGAAGAAATAGATAACATACAAAATCCAGAAAACTTAACAGGAATAAGTCCATCAGCACTACTATCTTTATCTGTATGTTTTTCACTATTAGAAGATAAAAATATAGATAGAATAGTTGTACCAACATTTTTACCTGTAAGATATAATGGAAAAGAAATAAGTTTCTTAGTAAGAAAAAGATTATTACAAGGAAAAGGATATGATATAGAAAAAATAAATGATCAATTTCATGAATTAACAGAAAAACATGAACAAATTCAAAGAAATTTATCAGATAAACTTCTAAGAAATATAAGAAGATTAGAATATGCATTTAACAACATAAATGTAACCAGTTATCCCTACGAGTTAGATTCTAATACTAGTATTAGTCTAACAAAATATAATGATTGTAATAATAAACTTTTAAAAGAAATATATGAACTTACAAAAGCAAAACAAAAAACTAGATAAAGGTCTTTATAGATCTTTTTTTGTTCTTTTTTGTAAAATAAAGAATACCTTGTAATAGAGGTGTAAAATGAAAAAATTTATATATATATTATTACTTATTATTTTATTAAACCCAATAATTATATTTGCTGAAGAAAAGAATGATGATTCTCAACTTTTAAAAAATGCAAAAGCTGGATTATTAATAGAAGAGTCTACAGGTGAAATAATATTTGAAAAAGAAAAAGATAAACAATTAGCAGTAGCATCTATGACAAAAATGATAGCTCAAATAATAATTCTTGAAAATATAGAAAAGAAAAATATAAAATGGAGTGATATAGTAACAGTATCAAAAAATGCAGCAGATATGGGAGGTTCACAAATATATTTAGCACCAAATGAAAAAATGACAGTAAAAGATTTATTTAAAGGAATATCAATGGCTAGTGCAAATGATGCAACAGTAGCAATGGCAGAATATATATCAGGAAGCGAAGAAAAATTTGTAAAGTTAATGAACAAAAAAGCAAAAGAATTAGGACTTAAAAATACAGTATTTAAAAACTCAACAGGATTAGATACAGAAGGACATATTTCAAGTGCTTATGACATGGCAGTAATAGCAAGAGCACTTTTAAGTCATAAAGAAATATTAAATTTTTCAAGTGTATATGAAGATTATTTAAGAGTAGATACTCCAAATAAATTCTGGCTTGTAAATACAAATAAACTAGTAAGAACATATAGTGGAGCAGATGGCTTAAAAACAGGTCATACAGATAATGCAGGATACTGTTTAGCAGTGACTGCAAAAAAAGATAATATGCGCTTAATAGCAATCGTATTAGGAGAAGAAACCGCTGCTGTAAGAAATAAAGAAGCATCAGAATTATTAGACTATGGATTTAACAATAAAGAATTAAAAATAATCAAAGAAAAAAATAATGTAATAAAAAAAATAAAACTAGAAAATGCAACTAGAAAAGAAATAAAAATATATCCTAAAAACAGTATTACAGTTCTTAATGACAAAGGTATAAATAAGAGTAAATATAAAACAAAAGTGAGACTAAATAAAATCAAATTACCACTTAATAAAAATGATAAAGTAGGAAAAATGATAGTATATGAAAATAAAAAAATAATTAAAGAAGAAGACTTAATTACCAAAGATAAAGTTGAAAAACTAACATTTCTAAAACTATTTATAAAGAATTTAAAAAATATCCCAAAAGGAATAATTAAAAACTAGTGTAAAACTAAAAAGGTTGACAGATAAAAAAATGTATGTTAATATCTAAGGGAATTTAAAGAGAAAGGAGTGAGGAAAATGGTTAAGTTTAAATTTAATAGTAAATTCATGATAGTTTCAAGAAAAAGAGGGGAAGACCTTAAGCGTTTTCCTACTCAAAAATAATAAAAATATAAAAATAAAACTGAGACTATCATAGTGATAGTCTTTTATTATGGAGGTAAGAATGAAAAGTATAAAAGAATTTAAACCTCTAATTAAATTAATTGGTAAAGAAAAAGGTAGATTAATAATTGCAAGTATAATTATTTTTATACATGGAATTGCTGAAATAACTACAGGTTATTTAAATGGAGCTGCAGTTGAAGCAATTACAAAAATGGAGTTAAAACATGCACTTATTTATTTACTTATTTATCTTGGAATAGAATTAACAATAGATGGATTCTTAATCCATAAAGCTAATTCGATGTTATATAAAGTTGAAAGTATATTAACAAGAAGATTAGGTTTTAGCACTTATAAGAAAGCGTTAGATTTACCAGCAGTTGCATATGAAGAAAAATCATCAGGAGAAATAATTAACAGAATAACAAATGATGCTGATACACTTTCATTTGCATTTGGAAGACTTCTAAATATGTTTTCATCACTGGTAGCATCACTAATAATAATAGTATATGTTTTTATGAATTCATGGATTGTAGGACTATACATAGTTACTCTAGTAATAGCACTATTAATAGTAATAAAAATATACAATCCAAAACTAAAACAAATACACAAAGAAAGAAAAACAGAACAAGATAAATTTACAGCTTTAACAACAGAATCAATTAGGGGAATAAGAGAAATAAAAACATTAGGTATTAAAAATAGTCTAATAAGCAATATGTCAGATATAATTAAATTAATTTATAAAAAATCAGAAACAGAAATAGATATTCAAAAAGAGTTTAATATAATATCAAGATTTATTAAATCATTACTTGAAGTAGGAACATTTATACTTTGTATAATACTTATATATCATAAGCAAATAAGTCTAACTTTCTTTATAGCAATGACTTATTATGTTTATAGATATATGTGGTTAATAGAAAACTTAAATGATTTCATGCAAACATATCAGAAGACAGTAGTATCACTAGGAAGAGTAAATGAGATATTAGAAAATAAACTATATGAAGATGTTAAATATGGTAAAAAAGAGTTAAAGAATATAAAAGGGGAAATAGAGTTTAAAAATGTAGTATTTGGTTATCCAAATGAAGATAAAACTCTAGATGGCTTTAATCTAAAAATAGACCCATACAAAAAGATAGCAATAGTAGGAAAATCAGGTCAAGGTAAATCAACATTATTTAATCTACTAACAAGAATATTTGATCCTAATAAAGGAGAAATACTATTAGATGGAGTAAATATAAAAGATTTAACTGAAGAAAATTTAAGGAATAATATTTCAATCATAAGACAAGAACCATTTATATTTAACAGAACAATTAAAGAAAATTTTGAACTAATAGATTCTGAAATTTCACTAGATGAAATAAGAGAATATTCAAAAAAAGCATATATAGATGATTATATAATGTCACTTCCAAAAAAATATGATACTATTCTTGGAGAAGGTGGAGTAAATCTATCTGGAGGACAAAAACAAAGACTTTCAATAGCAAGGACTCTATCTAAGAAAAGTAAAGTTATATTATTTGATGAAGCAACATCAGCACTTGATAATGAATCTCAAGAATATATAAAGAAAACAATAGATAATTTAGTAAAAGAACATACAGTAATTATAGTTGCACATAGACTTTCTACAATTATAGATGCAGACATTATATATATTGTAGAAAAAGGAAAAGTAACAGAAAGTGGAACACATGAAGAACTATTAAAGAAAAGCAAAACCTATAAAAAACTATATACAAAAGAATCTTTAAATTCAACTATAGACTAAAGAAAAATCTTTAGTCTTTTTTGTCTAAAAAAGTATCACAAATAAAATATCTAGTTTTGTCGAATAGCTTTAAAAATAATTACTAATAGTTTATATTATTTTCAAGGAGGAAAAATGTTATACACAAATATTAATAGAGGTATTATTTTTATATCAATTGAAGAGTTTATTAGTGAAAATACTTTAAAAGAATTGAATGAAGAAGTAAATTTTATGTTATATAACCAAGGAATGAATTATTATGCATTTAATTTTAATAATTTAAATTATTTTAGTAATAAATTTTTAAATAGTTTTGAAAACTTATTAACAGAAATATTTCTAACATGCGGAAAAGTAGTAATTTATGGATTAAATAAAATTAATAAAAATATATTTGGAACCAGAAAGTATGACATGTACTATGTAGAAGATAAAAGAGATGTATACAAATTACTTAGTTTATAGGAGAATAAAATGGAAGATATTTTAGAATATGAAAACTTAGTAAGAAGTGTAATAAATAGATATAGTTATTATGGTGATTATGAAGACTTATATCAAGCTGGAATGATGGGACTTGCCAAAGCCCTGAAAAATTATAAAGCAGGTGATGCAAAATTCTCAAGTTATGCATATGATTATATAATTGGAGAAGTAACTACCTTTATGAGAGATAATACTAATCTTAGATTAAGTAGAGATATGTACAGGTTAAGTAAACGTATAGAAAAATGCAGAGAACTTTTATATCAAAAATTAGGAAGAAAACCAACTGACCTAGAAATTTCATTAATAACAGAAATAGATGAAGAAAAAATACATGAAATAGATTTATTAACAAGAACTGTTGAAAGTTTAGATTTTGTAAGAGAACAAAATGAAGAAGACTTATATAATTCAGTAAAAGTATTTGATAATAATTTAGAAAGTAGTCATTTAGATCTAAAGGAGGAATTGAATAATTTACCAGAAGAAGAAAGAAGATTAATTTATGATAGATACTATAAAGGATATACTCAAAGTGAGTTATCTAAAGAACTTGGAATAAGCCAAGTACAAGTATCAAGAAAGGAAACTAAAATACTTCAAAAACTAAAGGTGAAACTTTAGTTTTTTTGTTGTTTCAAAACTTTTATTTATGTTAAAATAAAAATAGAAATATTTTAAAGGAGAAAGACAATGATTTCAGTAGTAATACCAGCATATAATGAAGAAAAATCAATTGGAAATACAATAAAAGAAATACAAAGAGTTATGAAGAAAAACAAAATATATAAAAACTCCGAAATTATTGTAGTTAATGATGGTTCAACAGACAAAACAAAAGAAGAAGCTGAAAAGTTTGGCGCAATAGTTATTAATAACCCAAGTAATCAAGGATATGGTTTTTCTCTTAAAAGAGGAATTAAAAAAGCAAGAAATGAAATAATAGTTATTACAGATGCGGACTTAACATACCCATTTGACAAAGTACCTGAAATGTTAAAAATTAAAGAACAAGGTTTTGATTTAGTAGTAGGGGCTAGAACAGGAAAATACTATAGACAAAGTTTGTTCAAAAGTATTCTTAGAAGACTAATGAAAATGCTTGTAGAATTTGTTTCAGGTAAAAAAATAAAAGATATAAACTCTGGACTTAGAGTATTTGATAAATCACTAGTTACAAAGTATTTTCCAAGATTATGTGATACATTTAGTTTTACAACATCTCAAACACTAGCATACTTAATGAATAATCATTTTGTTTGTTATATAGATATTCCCTATAATAAAAGAATGGGAAAATCAAAAATTAAATTATTCAGTGATACATTAAAATCTCTAAGATATATAACAGAGTCATGTATTTATTATAATCCATTAAAAATATTTACACTTCTTTCAGTAACGTGTATAATTCTTTCAATAATTGGTTTTTTATTTTCACATTTTATGGATATACATGCAGGTTATATTTTAGGAATAGGAGGACTTTTAGTATCAATAGTAGTATTCGCGATAGGATTACTTGCTGTAATACTAAAACAGATAATGGATAAGAATAATGAGTAGAATAAAACAGTTAATAAATAAATACAAAGAATTTATAAGTTATGGATTTTGGGGTTGTGTAACTACATTATTAAATTTGTTATTATATTTGATATTAATAAAACTAGGAATGCCATATACGTTATCAAATATAATAACTTTAATAACTATAAAGACATTATGCTATTTCGTAAATAAAATACTAGTATTTAAAACAAAATGTATGAATAAAAAAGAACTGTCAAAAGAAGTAATTAAATATATATTATCAAGATTATTTACAATGGCCTTAGATTATTTTGGAGTAATACTATTTGTGGAAGTATTTGAAATAGATAAAATAATAAGTAAAGCAGTAATCTTGGTAGTAGTAGTATTAGTTAATTACTTAATATGTAAAAAATATGTTTACAAAAATATATAACTAAGGATGTGAAAAAGTGAAAACATATTTAGTTACAGGAGGAGCTGGATTTATTGGTTCAACTCTATGTAAAAGATTATTAAAAGAAAATAATAAAGTAGTAGTAATAGATAACTTTTGTGATTACTATGATCCTAAACTAAAAGAAGAAAATATAAAAGAAATAGAGAGTAATAAAAATTTTAAATTATATAAGGAGGATATAAGAAATAGAGAAATTCTAAAGAAAATATTTGATGAGAATAATATAGACTGTGTAATTCATTTAGCTGCTATGGCAGGAGTTAGAAACTCTATAGAAAACCCTATCTTATATCAAGAAGTAAACTCAATAGGAACACAAAATATTCTAGAAGAAATGAAAAATCATAATATAAAACAATTAGTTTTTGCATCTTCTTCAAGTGTTTATGGTAATTGCACTGAAATGCCACTGAAAGAAACTATGTCAGTTGATTTTGCAATAAGTCCTTATGCAGCAACTAAAAAAGCAGGGGAAGTAATGATACATGTATATCATAAACTATATAATATGAATGCTATTCTTTTAAGATTCTTTACCGTATATGGTCCAAAGCAAAGGCCAGATCTTGCAATAAATAAGTTTACAAAACTAATATTAGAAGATAAAGAAATTACAATGTATGGTGATGGTAATACATTTAGAGACTATACTTATATTGATGATATTGTTGATGGAATAATGAAATCAATAGATTATGTACAGAAGAATAATGAAGTTTATGAAATAATCAATTTAGGAAGCTCAAACCCAATTAAACTTAAAGAAATGATAGAAATAATCGGTAAAGAATTAAAAAAAAGACCAAAAATAAAACAAATAGAAATGCAACAAGGTGACGTAGATGGAACATATGCTGATATATCAAAAGCAAAAGAAATACTTGGATATGAACCTAAAACTAAATTTGAAGATGGAATAAGAAAATTTATAGAAAGTATAAAAATAAAATAAAGATAAACTGAAAACTCAGTTTATTTTTTTTGAATAAAAAACAAAATAATGAAAATAATATAACTGGTGATAATATGATTAACAAAAAATACGACGAAATAGTAGAAAAACATAAACCTAAGGAAACAAGAAGCTTAAATTTATTAAAAGCATTCTTGGTAGGTGGTTTAATTGGTTCAATGGGAGAAGGTCTAATACAACTATATTGTTATTTTTGGCAAGTATCAAGAAGTGAATCTTCAGTATATATGATAGTAACTCTAATATTTTTAGCAGCCTTATTTACAGCACTAGGGTTCTTTGATAAATGGGTTAACTATGCAAGATGTGGTCTATTAATACCTATAACGGGATTTGCCCATTCTATGATGAGTGCAGCTTTAGAATATAAAAAAGAAGGCCCTATATTTGGTATAGGAAGTAATACCTTTAAACTTGCAGGATCCGTTATTGTCTATGGAGTAGTTTCTGCTTGGACATTTGGAATAATAAGATTACTGATAGGAGGACTACTATGACGTTTAAATATAATAAAGTTTATCTAAATAACACATATACAGTGGTAGGACCTTATGAAGATAAAGGACCATTATCAAAATACTTTGATGACAGTTATAAAGATTTATATTGTGATGCTGATACTTGGGAAAAAGCAGAAGTAAAACTACTAGAAGAGAGTATGAAAAAAGTATTAAGAAAAAATAAAATGACAAAAGAAGATGTTGATTTAGTAATAGCAGGAGACTTATTAAATCAAGTATGTGCATCATCGTATGCATCAGAAAAAATAGAAAAACCATTCTTAGGTGTATATAGCGCATGTGCATCAAATATAGAAGGTATGATAATTGGTTCAAATTTTATAGAAAAAGATATGATTAAAACATGTCTTTGTGGTACTAGTTCACATAATATGTCTAGTGAAAAACAATATAGAAATCCAACTGAATATGGAGCCCCAAAACCAGAAACAGCAACTTTTACAGCTACGGGAGGAGCAAGTGCAATAATATCAAATGAAAAAAGTGATATTAGAATTGAAAGTGGTACAATTGGTAAAATAATTGATTATAATCAAAAAGATGCACTAAATATGGGAGCAGTAATGGCAGGAGCAGCCGCTGATACTATAAAAACCCATTTGGAAGATTTAAATAGAGATGCAAGTTACTATGATTTAATTGTAACTGGAGATTTAGGAATAATTGGAAAAGAAATATTAAAAGAATATTTAATGAAGGAATATAAAATCAATATATCAAAAAATTATAATGATTGTGGTGTAATGCTGTATGATTTAAAAAAACAAAAAGAAGTTTTAGCAGGAGGAAGTGGACCAGTATGTAGTGCACTTGTAACATATGGTTTTATTTTAAATCAAATGAGAGAGAAGAAATTAAAAAGAGTATTGATTGTTGCTACCGGTGCCTTATTTAGTCCAACCTTCTTATATCAAAAACAAAATATTTTAAGTATAGCGCATGCTATAAGTTTGGAGGCTATATAATGGAAAAAATAGTTTTATCATTTTTATTCTGCGGTTTTGTTTGTTTAATAGCGCAACTAATACTAGATAATACAAAATTAACACCAGGACATATTACAAGTTTATTTGTGGTAATTGGATCATTCTTAGATATATCTAATATATATGATAAAATAGTTGAAAAAGTAGGTGGAGGAGCAATGGTTCCAATCACAAGTTTTGGCCACCAACTTATACATGGTGGACTTCATGCAGCAGAATCACATGGAATATTTGGACTTGTAATGGGAATGTTTGATTTAACAGCATCAGGTATTTCAGCAGCAATAATTTTTTCCTTCTTTTTAACACTAGTTTTTAAACCAAAAAACTGAAAAAATATTGAAAAAAGACATAATAGATGCTACCCTATATATAATAGGAGGAGTAAGAAAATGGAAAATAATAATGAAGTAAATAACATTCAACAACAACCAGAAAAGCAAAAAAGAAAAGGAACAGGAGTTATAATTGTAATTCTATTAATAGTTATATTAGGATTATGTGGATATATTGCATATGATAAATTTTTAAATAACACAAAAGATGATACTACAGAAGAAAAAGAAACAAAAAATAATGAAAAGAAAGAAACAACAAAGAAAGAAGAAAATTTAGAAGTAACAAATAAAGAAGTAACAGATTTATTTGATTCAATAACAAATGCAAATACGAGATATTGTGGAGTAAGTGAACTTTTTACAGATAAAAAAATAACAGTAAATGATATAGATAACGATTTAGCATCTGATATTGCATTATATAACTTACGTACATCCGGAGTTTCATTTAAAGAAGGCTCAACAATTACAAAGAAACAATTAGATGACACAATTACAAAATTATTTGGTAAGAATTATAAATATACTCATGGTAATATAAGAAATTGTCCTTCATTTACATATGATGAATCAAAAGAAATATATACAGTTGGAATGTCAGCATGTGGTGGTACATGTGGACCTAGAGACTATGTAAAAATAGTAAAAGCAACTAAAACTGATTCAAAAATCGAACTAAATATTAGAGTATTATTTAGAGGTGACGAAGAATTTAAAAATGCAGGAGGTTATTCATACCCTAAGTATTACAAAGATTCTAAAAAAACAATTGAAGTAGATTTAACTAGAGATTATGAAAATATTCCTTTAGAAACAAGCGAAAATTATCAAAAAGGTTCATTATATAAAATGATATTTACTAACGAAGATGGAAATTATGTATTTACTTCAAGTGAATTAGTAAATGAATAAGACTTTAGAAAAAAATCTAAAGTCTTTTTTTTAATCATTATTTACAGAAATTTTTATTATTAAATCCATATCATCATCAGTCGCCATTATATTTTTATGATCTTGATGACATTTTTCGCATCTATATAAAATTTTATAAGTATCCTTAAACTTTTCAATACCAACAGGTTTTAATAAACCTTTACAAGTATTTTCTCTATCACCAGGATTAATATCCACATGTAAAGAATATAAACAGAATGGGCAATGATCTCTAGCTGTATATTCTAAAGGAGATACTAGCTTCCCACAGTTCTTACAAGTAAATTCTTCATCTCTCATTGTAAACTTTTTCATAAAACCACCTAATAACATTATATCAAAATAAAAATAATTATTGAACATAAAATTAAATAGAGATACAATAATAATAGGAGGATAAAATGAAAGAAGAATTAAAAGAAGAAAAGAAAAAAAGAACTGGATTAACTATAGTTGTTGGTTTATTAGTTTTAGTAATAATAGCAATGGGTGTATATATTGCATATGATAAAGGATACATATCATTAGGAAAGAAAGAAAAAGAAACAACTGAGAAAAAAATAAATAATAATGACAAAAAAGAAACAAAAAAATCCGAAGCAGAAGAATTAGATATTGAAAGTAGTGAAGTAGAAGAATTATATTATAATGCAAATAATCATTTAGGAGTAGGAATAGATAAAAATATTTATAATAAAAATGAGTTGACTGTTGAAGATATGGATAAAAATTACAAATTTTCATTAGCATACAACGCATTTAAAAATGATATTATAGTAAAAAATGAAGGACAATATACTATTGAAACTATATCAGAAGAAAAAGTAAAAGAAGGATATGAAAAGTTATTTGGAAAAGATACATACAATAAAACTGATGAATTTAAATTATATTGTTCTAATTTTAAGTACAATGAATCAAAGAAAGTATATGAATCAATTACAGGTGGCTGTGGAGGAACAACTACATTCTCAGAAATCGATGCTATTCTTTCTGCAACTAAATATGAAGATAGAATAGAAATAGTTTCAGGAGTAGTATTTATTGATGCAGAAACAACAGCTATGTATAAAGATTTTAACAAGAAAACTAAAATTAAAGATTTAACAGAAGATGAAATGACCAATACATTAGGAAATACTTGGGAATCTAAATTTACTTCATTTATAAAAGATAATCCAGATAAAGTATCTAAGTATACATATACATTTAAAATAGATAAGGATGGTTCTACTTATTATACTGGAGTAAAAAATACAAAATAATATAAAATTCGAGCATTAATTGCTCGTTTTTAGTTGTAAAAATACATAAAAACTATTTTTTATGTTATAATTACTATAGTTAGGATGATTAATATGGATTTAGATTTTAAACTAGAAGAATTTAGTGGGCCACTTGATTTAATTCTGCATTTGGTAAAAGAAAGTAAAATGGATATTTTTAATATTGAAATAGAAGAAATAACTAGACAGTATTTAGAATATCTAGATAAGATGGAAGAAATGAATCTAGAAGTAACAAGTGAATACTTAGTTATGGCATCTGAACTTATGTACATAAAATCTAAAATGCTTCTTCCAAAGAAACCAAAAGAAGATGGGGAAGAGGAAGAAGAAAATCCTAGAGAAGAATTAATAAATAGAATTCTCGAATACGAGGCATACAAAGAAGTAACTAAAACGTTAAAAGAAAAAGAAGAGATTAGAGGAGAAATATATACTAAAGCACCTGAAGATATAAAAGAATATATTGATACTGAGACTAAAATTACAGGTGAACTAAGTATAGATGATTTAGTAGATGCATTTAAGAAATTTCTAGAAAGAAAAAAAGAAGAAAGACCAATTCGTACTAAAGTAACAGAAAAAGAAATAACTGTTTCAGAAAGAAAAAAAAGAATAAAAGATATACTTCATACAAAAAAGAAAGTATCATTTTTTGAACTTTTTGAAGACTATAGTAAAGAATATGTAGTAGCAACTTTTTTAGCAATACTAGAAATGGCAAAAGAAAAACAATTAGTAATAAGTCAAGAAAAAGCATTTGACGATATAATATGTGAGGTAGGACATGAATAAACAAGCAGTACTTGAAGGACTATTATTTGTAGTTGGAGAAGATGGACTAAACTTAGAACAAATAATGGATGTTCTTGAAATAGAAGAAGAAGAAGCAAAAGAATTAATAATGTCTTTAAGAGATAGTTATAATGAACAAAATAGAGGAATAAGAATTGATTTTTTAGGAAATAAAATTAAACTAACAACAAAAAGAGAACATAAAGAATTTTATAAAAAACTAATAGAAAATCCAGAAACTAATACACTAAGTCAAGCAGCCCTAGAGACATTAGCAATAATAGCTTATAATGAACCAATAACAAGAGCAGAAGTAGATGATCTTAGAGGAGTATCTACTTCACAAATGATTAGAAAATTAGTTGCCAAAGGTTTAATTAAAGAAAGTGGAAGAAGTCATTTACCGGGAAGACCAATACTTTATTCAACTACAAGTGAATTCTTAGATTATTTTGGTTTAAGTAAAATAGAAGAATTACCAGATATTAGTGATTTCTATAAGGAAAAAGAAGAAAAAGAAGATGAAGGGATAGATTTATATACTTCTAAATATAAAGAAGAAGTATAAAATAAAAGAATATTATTATATACAATTTAAAAAAGTATGTTATAATATTCGTGTAATGCCTTCGTGGCGGAATTGGTAGACGCGCTGGACTCAAAATCCAGTGGTACTTGTATCATGTCGGTTCGAGTCCGACCGGGGGCACCAGATTGATACTAAACTCGAACTTTTCGAGTTTAATAAAAGGGCGACTTGTAAAAAAGTCGTTTTTATGTTATTACGAATATGTAAAGGAAACTTGCATACAATAAAAAAAGGGAAATATTCAGTTTCGTCAAATTGAATGTCTACCCAATTAATATTGATTAGACACTTATTCCAGAGAATGAGTGTCATTTTTTTATTACAATAATCATTATGATTAGGAGTAACAAAATGATAGAAAGATATCTAAGAACTTTTATAATAAAAATTCTCTTCTTCATTTTTATCAAACCATGAGATATGGTAGACACTCAACAACTGAGCTTTCCTACGAAAATTATACTAAATAGTTTAATATGAAACAATTATAAGAGAAATTAAAGAAGAAACTAATCTTGAAATAAAAGAAAAAGATTTAAAAATATTTGCAATATATTCCGGTGAAGATCAACACCATATTTATCCTAATAGTGATGAAGTTTATATTGTTAATATTGTTTTTGAAACTAAAATTTATTCAAACATATTAAAAAATGATTCGGAAAGTATAGAATTGAAATTTTTTGATATAAAAGATTTACCAAATGATATCACTAAAACATTTATAGCTGTAAAGAATGATTTAATAACTAAATATACAAAATAAAAAGTTGTCGTACTTTTTCCTTTAGGTCACCATTAAAGAATCTGTTCGAACTACTCGAATTTTAAATATAGAAAACTTGCAAAAAGTTCGTTTTTTTGTTAAAAAATATATTGAATAATAAATATAATAGTGGTAAAATACATACTATCTTCAAAGGGGGAAAATAAAAATGTACGACTATGAAAATCAATGTGGTGGTTGTTTATACTATGACTATGTTGGAGAAAATGAAAAAGGATATTGCAGTTGGCATAAGATTTATTGCTGGCCAGGGGATACATGTACTTATCAAAAACCAAGACAATCATCAGCTGGATGTTATATAACAACTATTGTATGTGATATATTAGGCCTAGATGATAAATGTGAAGTACTAGAAACACTTAGAGGTTTTAGAAAATATCATTTGCAAGCATCTGAAGAAAATAGAAATTTATTATTAGAATATGATTATGTTGGACCAGAAATAGCAGGTTTAATAAAGAAAGAATATGAAGAAGATAAAGATAGAAAAATATGGGAAAGCATTTATAATACCTATTTAGTAAGAACTTCTAACTATATAAATAGTGGTAATTACAAAGAAGCAACTAAAACATATATTTATATGGTTAAAAGATTAAAAGAGTATTTTGCAATTCCAGAACATAGTATTGAAATGGAAGATTATGATTTTAAAAATGGTGGACACGGTTATATATTAAAGAAAAGAGAAATTTAAATGAACTGAACCCCAAAAGTTGGACAGTTTATAAATAGTTTCTAGTTAGAGGATTGTAATCTGTAATTTACAGGTGACAATCCTTTTAATTTTTCTTTTATTCTATCATAATTGTAATAATTAATATAGTCATCTATAGCTA
>JAGAWU010000056.1 GCA_017941235.1 Bacilli bacterium
CCAATCCCCAATCCCCATTAAATAGTAGTAATAATTTTTAAAATACTTAAAAATTTTAATTATTATTTAATTTTTTTTAATATTAATTTAGTTATTATTTTTATATTTAATTAATAATTGTTATTTATCTTGAAAATTTTTTTTAATTTAATTAAAATGCATAACGTAGCTGAATTAGGAGAAGGACAGCCTCTATCCCGAAAATCATCGTCTTTTTATGATTTAGAAGAATTAAGGAAAGAAGCAGAAGAAATGAGGGATGCAAAAAATGCAGAAGATGAATTAAAGAAAAATTTAATGTTTGAAGAAAAAGATATATCTTTGTTTCATATATACTGCCATCTTGCAGAACCAATTGATTATTTTTATATGATTTTAGCTATAATAGGTAGTATAGGTGCAGGTTGTGCATTACCTATAATGTCTTATTTATCTACTGATCTTTTTTCAGATGTTGGTAATACTTCTGAATATTCTAACGATTATCAGAAATTACTTGAAAGAGTTGAGCATGCTTTTGATACACAAATAAAAAGATTTATGATAGTCGGTGTTATAATTTTTATTTGTAATTTTTTAAGTATTTGCTTTTGGACTTTAATGGGAAGTAGAATGTGTCATAGTTTAAAAAGAAGATATTTTACAGTAATTTTATCACAAGAACAAGGATGGTTCGATGCAAATAATGCTTTTGAATTTGCTACAAAAGTTCAAGCTCAATTAGAGCAAGTAGAAATGGGAATTGGAGAAAAGTTTGGACAAATTATAACTATGTGTAGTCAATGTATTATTTCTTTTGTTTTTGCTTTTATTACCTCTTGGAAACTAACTTTAGTTATGCTTTGTATTGCTCCTTTTATTATTATAGATGTTTTATTTTTAGTTAATGCTCTTAGAACTGGTATTATTATGGGAAGGAAAACTTGGGAAAAAGCAGGAGGTTTAGCTGAAGAAATGCTATATAATATTAAAACAGTTGCTTCATTTGCTAACTTTGAATTTGAAACAAGAAGATTTAATGAAAAAGTTGAATTAGTTTACCAATTAGATCTTGGAACAGTATATAGACTTGCTTTATCTATTGGTTTCCTTATATTCTTTTTAAATTGTTCTTTTGTTATTGCAATATGTTATGGAAGAACATTAGTAGGAAAAGATATAAATACAAATAAAGGAAGAGATTTTACAGGAGCTGATGTCATGACTGCATCTTTTTGTACTCTTATGGGAATCATGGGTATTGGTTTAACTGCTCCAAATTTAAAAATTGTTCAAGAATCATGTACTGCTACTTCTGATTATTTCACTCTTTATGAAAGAGAACCACAAATGGATTTATCTCAATCTGTAGAAATGCCTCCAAGAGAAACCGTTATGGGAAGAATTGAATTTAAAGATGTCAAATTTATTTATCCATCTGATCCTAATGAAAGAGTTATTTTAGAACATCTTAATTTAGTATTTGAACCAGGTAAAAAAGTTGCACTTGTCGGTGAATCTGGATGTGGTAAAAGTACTACTGTTAATCTCATTGAAAGATTATATGAAACAACAGGAGGTGAAGTTTTGATTGATGGAATGGATATAAAAAGATATGATGTAAAATATCTTAGAAGTTTAATTGGTTATGTTCAACAAGAACCAGTTTTATTTAATAAATCAATTAGAGATAATTTAATTTTTGGAAGAGAAGAACAGATTAGAGAATTAGGTAATGTTGATGATTTAATACAAAATGCTTGTGATGAAGCCTATGCTACTGAATTTGTATCTCAATTACCTGATCAATTAGATTATGTAGTTGGTATCAAAGGAAGTAAATTATCTGGAGGTCAAAAACAACGTATTGCAATAGCAAGAGCTATTTTAGCTAAACCAAAAATATTAATTTTAGATGAGGCTACTTCTGCATTAGATAATAAATCAGAAAAAGAAGTCCAAAGAGCTTTAGATAATATTTCTCAAAAAAATGTAACAACTGTTATCATTGCACATAGATTAAGTACTATCAAAAATGCTGATTTAATTTATGCAATTAAAGAAGGACATGTTGTTGAACAAGGAACTCACAAACAATTATTGGAACTTAATGGATATTATGCTGGTTTAGTTAGATCTCAACTAGCTCAAGATGAAATTGAAACAAAAGAAGAATTAGAAATGCAAAAAAAAAAATCTTCTTTAAAAAGAAGAAATACAGATGAAGAAGTCCAATTTCAAAGAAAAGATGAAGAAATATATACTGAAGAAGATACAATTAAAGTTAATCCATGTAGAGTTCTAAAAGAGGTTACTCGTGATCATTGTTGTGTTTTAATTTTGGCTGTAATAGGTGCAGCAGGAGTAGGTTTTTGTCAACCAATTAATGGACTAGTAATGGCTCATGCGATGAATGGTTTAAATTCAATGTATGAAACTATACGCTATGATAAAGGTTTAAAATTTGCAATGATCTTTTTAGGTTTGGCTGCTCTACAAGGAATATTTAACTTTTTAATGATATGGATGTTTACTAGAGTTGGTGTTGCTCTTGCACGTATCTATAGAAAAAAAGTATTAAAAAAATATTTACAATTTCATATGTCTTTCTATGATATAACTAAAAATTCACCTGGAGCCTTATTAACTCGTTTATCTATAGATACTATGCAATTAAATAATTTAGTTATGTCAATTTTAGGTTCTACTGTCCAATGTGGATGTACTTTTGTTCTTGGAATAATTCTTGGATGTATTTATGAATATAGATTAACATTAATCATGTTCTGTTTTGTACCATTTATAGCTATTGCTATTATTATTAGAAGAAGTCTTAATAGAGGATCTGGTAAAATTGGAGTTAAAGTAAATGTTGAAGCTGGAGGTATTTTATCAGAATGTGTTACAAATACAAAAACTATATATTCATTTAATTTCCAAAGAGCTGCAGTTGATATGTATATGGGTGTTTTAGAATATCATAGAAGGCAATTCTTAAGAGATTCAATTATTGCAGGTATATTTGTTGGTCTTGGACAATTTTGTATCTTTGCAGGTAATTCAGCTGTTATGGCTGCAGCAAAACATTATATATTAAAAGGTGAAATTGATTCAGAAGATATGGCACTTGCAATGAATATTGTTATGACAAGTGCAGGTGGTATAGGTAATGGATTAGCTCAATTAGGTGATCTTAAAAAAGCAAATGTTGCATTTAAGTCAATATATAGTACTTTAGATACTCCAACTTTAATAAATCCATTTAAAAGAGATAATGAGTCAAAAATTAGTGCTCAAAACATAAAAGGAAAAATAGAATTAAGACATGTTTATTTTGCATATCCTACTAGACCAGAACAAGTTATTTTAAAAGATGTATCTTTAACTGTATATCCTGGACAACAAGTTGCTTTAGTTGGTTATTCTGGAAGTGGTAAAAGTACTATTATTCAATTATTAACCAGATTCTATGATATTGAAGATGGCAAAGGAGAAATATTAATTGATGATGTTAATATAAAAGATTATAATCTTTATGAATTAAGAAAAAAAATTGGACTAGTTAGTCAAGAACCAGTATTATTTAAAAGAAGTGTTTTAGAAAATGTTAGATATGGAAAATTAGATGCAACTGATGAAGAATGTATAGAAGCTGCGAGACAAGCAAATATAATGAAATTCTTTACTAAAGAAAAAATGAATCAAGTTCTTGATGTTGGAAAAAAAGATATAGGAGGATATAAAAAAACAGATAAAAAAACAGATAAAAAAGCTGGCGAAGGTCAAACTGAAGATGGAGAACAAAAAGTAGGAGCAAAAGAAGATCCTGTATCTGGAGGAGAAAAACAAAGATTAGCTATTGCAAGAGCTTTTCTAAAAGACCCAACTATTTTACTTTTAGATGAGGCTACTTCAGCATTAGATAAAGATAGTGAAAAATTAGTACAAGCTTCTTTAGATAAATTATCTGTTAATCGAACTTCAATTGCTATTGCTCATAGATTAAGCACCATAGAAGGATGTGATCAAATATTTGTTTTAGAAAATGGAAGATTAGTTGAACAAGGTACACATGAACAATTGATGGCTCTTAAAAATAAATATTATGTTTTACATAAATACTCTGATATGGGTTAAACAAATTTATTATTTTGATATCTTATTATTATATAAAACGGTATATTACTATTATGATATTGATATATATTTATTGATACATTATTATTTATAATAATTTATTTATATTTTTAAGTTTTAATTTAATTATGAAATAAAAAATATAAAATAAAATAATTATTAAAATTAAATTATTTAAAAAATTAA
>JAGAWU010000057.1 GCA_017941235.1 Bacilli bacterium
AATTAATTTAACATACAAAATGATTAATGAGTATAAAGAGAAAAATAAGTTTCATGATGAAGAAGCATTAAGAATATATAAACTTAGAGATGAGACTGGTAAAAACTTCGTAAATAATTTTAACATATATGAATTTAATATGGATTATTACCTTAACTTATGGTATTCTAAAGATGAAAAGTTGATAGATAAATATAAATATTTGATAATGCTTGATTTAAATAAGAAAGATTTAACTGAACTATCAAAGAAAGATAAGGTGATAAATAAATATATGGAAGAAGTAGAAAAAATAAATGAAGATCCAGAGTTTTATGAATATATAAGTGCAGAAGAAGATAATAGAAAGATAGAAAACTCACTTAGAAGTCAGTATAAAAGAGAAGGAAGAGAAGAAGGAGAACGTCTAGCTAAGTTAGAAATAGCAAAAAAATTTAAATCTAGTGGAATTGATATAGAAATAATTGCTAAAAATACTGGTCTTACGAAAGAAGAAATTGAAAAAATATAATTTTACGAAAAATTGTCAAGTGTGACAATTTTTTTTTGTTTCTATTTACAAAATAGCTTCTTTGTGGTAATTTTATAGTAAGCAGTGGCAACTGGTGGGGAAAAGTGGTGAATTTGTATGTTAATGGGTGAATATCATCATAATATTGATGAAAAAGGTAGACTTACAATTCCTTCTAAGTTTAGAGAAGATTTAAAAGATAAGTTTGTAATTACTCGTGGACTTGAAAATTGTCTTTTCGCGTACTCAGTAGATGATTTTCAAAAAATAGTATCAGAACTACAAAAAATACCATTTACTAAAAAAGATGCACGTGGATTCATGCGCTTCTTCCTTTCCGGAGCTACTGAGGTAGAATTTGATAAACAAGGTCGCATTAATATAAGTTCCCCACTTATTTCATTTGCCGGTCTAAAAAAAGAATGTGTGATTATTGGAACTGGAGATAGACTTGAAATATGGTCTAAAGAAGGATGGGATGAGTTTTTCAATTCTACCAAAGACAACATGTCTGACATAGCTGAAGGACTTTTTGATACTAATATTAATATATAACAGGTGATTTTTATGCATATAAGTGTTTTAAAAAATGAATTAATTGACGGTTTAAATTTAAAAGAAGATAGTATTATAGTAGATTGTACTTTAGGCTATGCAGGAGATAGTAGCACTATTTTGAAGAAGATTAAAAAGGGGTTTTTATTCGCCTTCGATCAAGATAGTGAAGCAATTGAGTATAGTACTAATGTCTTAAAAGATATTGGTACTAACTTCACTATCATTAAAAGTAACTTTGTACATTTAGAAGAAGAATTAAAAAAACGTGATGTTGAATTAGTTGATGGAGTTATTTTTGATTTAGGTGTTAGCAGTCCTCAACTTGATGAAAAAGAAAGAGGGTTTAGCTATCATGAAGATGCAAGACTTGATATGAGAATGGATAGATCAAGTAAGTTAGATGCGCATTATGTTGTAAATAATTACTCTCTAAACGAATTAAATCGTATATTTAGAGATTATGGTGAAAGTAAATTTTCATATCAAATAGCAAAAAAAATAGTTAAGTGTCGTGAAGAAAAAGAAATAGATACAACACTTGAACTTGTTGAAATAATAAAAAGTAGTGTCCCTGAAAAAGAAAAAAGAAAGAAACATCCTGCTAAACAAATATTTCAAGCTATAAGAATAGAAGTGAACCATGAATTAGATGTAATTAGACCTGCACTAGAACAAGCAACACAAATGCTTAAAATTGGTGGAAGAATAGAAGTTATAACATTTCATTCATTGGAAGATAAGATTGTTAAGAAATATTTTAAAGAGATTTGTGATGTTAAAGAAGAAGTAAAAGGACTTCCAAATATAGATTCTAAGTATTTACCAGATTTTAAACTAGTTGCTAATAAAGCAATTGTTCCTACAGAAGAAGAATTAGAAAACAATAATAGAGCTAGAAGTGCAAAACTTAGAATAATAGAAAGAGTAAAATAGGAGAGATGAATATGAAAAAGAAAAAAATGAAGAAAGTTGTAAAAATAACTAAGTTTGAAAGATTTGTTTATACACTTGCTGTAGCTTTAGTTTTAATTGCACCTATTTCTATTGTTTTTTCTAAAGCTACACTTTCTAAACTAAATTTTGAAGTAGAAGAATTAAAAGGAGAAATTGCTGTACAAGAAAAAGAAAATGCTTCACTTGCAATGGCAATAGATGAACTTGCTAGTCTTACAACAATACAAGAAGTTGCACAAAATGAAGGATTAAGTTATAATAATAATAACATTAAGGTCGTAAGATAGACAAAGGACGTGAGTTAATTGAAAAAGAAAAAGAGGAGAAATAATGTTAAATATGGAAAGATATTAATTATTTTTTCTCTTTTTTTGTTTGGCTTAATGATATTTAGATTAATTCAACTTTCTACATCTAAAGAAATAGATGATGTTAATTTACAAAAACTTGCTAATAGTAGAACTACACGTACAGATAAATTAGAAGCTAAACGTGGTACAATTTATAGTACTAATGAAGATATTTTAGCTCAGAATGTTACTTCTTATAAATTAATTGCATATTTATCTAAGTCTAGAACTACAAATAATAAAAAGCCACAACATGTTGTAGATAAAGAATTAACAGCTGAGAAACTTGCTCCTATACTTGGAATGGAGAAAGAAGATATATTAAAATATTTAAGTAAAGAGAATCTTTATCAAACAGAGTTTGGAAGTCATGGTAGGGGACTTTCTGAAATACAGAAACAAGAAATAGAAAATTTAAATTTACCAGGTCTTGATTTTATAGAAAGTTATAAAAGATACTATCCTAAAGGTAATTTTCTTTCTTATACTTTGGGATATGCTACTACTAAGATAGATGATAATGGTAATTCAGTTATTAATGGTAAGATGGGTCTTGAACTTTATTATGATAACATATTAAAAGGCGAGGATGGTTTTGTTACTTATCAGAAAGATTTAAAGGGATATAAGATAAGTGGAACAAACGAAGTTAGAAGAGAAGCTGTGCAGGGTAAAGATATTTATCTTACTATAGATAGTAATGTTCAATTCTTTGTGGAACAAGCACTTACTAATTGTAAGAATAATTTTGGTTATGAATGGTTTACAATGGTTATAATGGATGCTAAGACAGGGAAAATACTTGGTCTTTCTTCTAATCCTAATTTTGATTTAAATACTCGTGAAAATATAACTAATTATTTAGATTTAACTATTGCACTTCCTTATGAACCTGGTAGTACTATGAAGACTTTTACTTATATGGCTGCTATGGAAAATGGTGTTTATGATGGCAATAAGACTTATAAATCTGGTACTTATGTAACTGGTGATGGTACTGAAATTGGTGATTGGAATAGAAATGGTTGGGGGTATATTACATATGATAAGGGGTATGCTTTATCTAGTAATGTAGGTGTTATTAATTTACTTCATAACTTTATGAATGCTGCTATGCTTAGACAATATTACAGAAAACTTGGGTTTGGTAAAAAGACAGGTATTACACTTCCTAATGAAAGTACTGGAAAACTTGGATTTAAATATGAAACAGAAATATATAATGCTGGTTTTGGACAAGGTATTACTACAACACCTTTACAAAATGTTCAAGCTATGACACCACTTACTAATGATGGAATGTTACTTAAACCTTATATAGTTGAAAAGATTATAGATCCTGATACAAAGGAAGTTATATATACAGGTAAAAGGACTGAAAAAGATCGTGTTGCATCTACTCAAACTGTACAAAAAATGATTAGTTTGATGGATGATACAGTAAATGGTATAGGTAATACTGGCTCTGGGTATAGAATAGATAGTGGTGAACTTATTGGTAAAACGGGTACAGCTCAAATTGCTCGTGATAATGGTGGAGGATACTTAAATGGAAAAGAAGATATAATTTCATCTTTTTCGGGTGTTTATCCTAAATCTAATCCAAGGTTTATAATTTATGCTTCAGTTAAAAGACCTTCTGGTGGAAGTCAAAAAGGTATTTCTACCGCTGTTAAAGAAGTTGTAAGTAATTTATCTAAGTATTATGGTACTGAAGTAACCGAAACTCAAGGTGAAGAAATATTTACTTATAAAATACCTAATTTTGATAATAAGAAAGTTGAAGATGTTAAAAATATTCTTAATAATAATAAAATGTATAATCAAGTTGTAATTGGTGAAGGTAATAAAGTTATTAAACAATATCCTTATAAAAATAGTAGTATTACTAATAAGGATAGAGTATTCTTAATTACAAATGATTCTAATCTTAAGTTAATGGATTTAAATGGATATTCTAGTAAAGAAGCTAAGGGAATACTTGAACTTTTGGGTATGAAAGTTAAACTTACTGGTAATGGTTATGTTACTGGACAGAGTGTAGAAGCTGGTACTGTAATAACTAATGGTATGAGTATAGAACTTACTTTAAATCCAAAATTTGATGCTAATAATGCTAATTAATGTGTTACAATATTTAAAGGTGATATAGATGGAAAATAAGAGAACAAAGCGTGAAATAGTTAAAATGTTATTAAAAAATAGTGAACTTGATCAAAAAGATGAAGAAGAACTTTTAGATTTACTTATTGATCAACCAATTAGTATAGATGTAGATAAGCAAGAAGAAGCTAAGATGACTAGGGGAGATAGGATTGCTGATAAAGTTAGTGAAGTAGCTGGTTCTTGGGGCTTTATTATTGGGTTTTCTAGTTTTTTAATATTTTGGATAGTTTTAAATACTGTTTTACTTGCTAAAGGTAAACAGATTGATCCTTATCCATTTATTCTTCTTAATTTGCTTTTATCTTGTTTAGCGGCGCTTCAAGCTCCTATAATTATGATGAGTCAGAATAGACAGGCCGAAAAAGATAGTTTACGAAATCAAAATGATTATCGTACTGATTTAAAAAGTGAGCTTATTTTAGAAGAATTACATGATAAAATGGAAGTGATTATTAAACAACAATATAGAATTATTAGTCGTTTAGATAAATTAGAGGGTGGTAAAGATGAAAAAAATAATTAGTTTATGTTTTGTTATTTTGTTTATTTTTCTTTTGACTGGTTGTGAAGCAGAAAAAAATGGAGCTAAAAAAGTAAAACAAGAAAAAGGTGAAGAAGTAATAAAATGTACAAGAACTGCTGCTGGTATGAATAATGCTACTGCTTCACTTAATTATACTATTTATTATAAAGGTGATTATGTAACTAAATCTGTTTCTATAGAAAGAGTAAAATCTAGTGATTCTTCTGTTTTAGATCAATATGAGAGTGCATATAAAAAAGTGTTCCAAAATTATAAGGATATTGATTATTATGATAATACTGTTGATAGAACTTCAGATACTGTTACTAGTACTACAGTTATTAATTATGAAAAAGTCGATACTTCTAAGATACTTGAATTAGAAGGTGAAAATGCTAATGTTTATGAAGAAGACGGAAAAGTAAAAAAAGATACTCTTGTTTCTTTCTTTAAAAAATATGGAGCTAAATGTGAATAGCTCCTTATTTGCTTGAATAGTTTAATGGATAAAATGCTTTCCTCCGACGAAAGAGATATAGGTTCGATTCCTATTTCAAGTACCAAATGCCGATATAGTTTAGTGGTAAAACAGATCCTTGGTAAGGATCAGAGGACAGTTCAATTCTGTCTTTCGGCACCATAGGGAAATCCGCTTGAACTTATTTATAAGTATCGATAATAAATAGACAATCAATTCTAAATTACGATTGATTTTTTTCTTGTTTAGAAAAAAGTCTTTCAAAGAAAGGATTGATTAAAATGGTAAATGTTATCAAGCAAGAAGTTAGAATGGAAGAACACTTGCGAAAAAGGTTAGAATTTATTTGTGAGTTTTGTAGAGTTAAACCAATTATTATTAATGGTAATTTGAGAACTATTGATAAAACTAATCTTACTTATCTAGAATCACATAGAATTATAATTAATGATATAACCTTTCTAGCTTTTAATTATTCTAATGAAATATTTATTGAGAACTTATCAAACAAAATCAAATTATCAGAACTAGAAGATTATTTAAAAACTATCTAAATACTATGTATTCCCTAATCAGGGAGTTATATAAAAATAGTTAAACTAAACAAATAATATGGTATAATTAATTTGTATATTGCTTGTTAGGAGGGTTAAAATTGAGTATTAAAGATGAATTATTAAAATTTAGAACAAAGCTTACTGGAATTACTGAAGTAGAAAGCACACTAATTGATTTAGATGCTAAAGTTGATGAGTTTATTGATTGGTATTTTGAAAATATGGTGAAAGGAAATTATACTGACATTGGAGAATATCATGCTCCAAGAGAAATGAGAGATTTAATTGAAAAAATAGCAGTATGGTATGAATTAAGATACCCAAGTTATGAAATTAATAGATTAATGCCAGGAAGTGGACAAGAACAAATTAATGTTAATGATGTAATGTTTAGAAATAATCCTTATGTAAATGAATTACTTGATGAAAATTCAGATGCAAAGGAATTAGACTGGAATGATTTTTATAACACTAATGTATTTATGAAATCATTACCATGGGAAGAAAGATGTTATTTTACTAAACCAAGATATAGAAACATAGTTTATTTAAATCTAAATTCTAGAGTTGCACATTTACATTTAACAAGAAATGGATTTGTTGAAATGGCTGAAGATGTTACAGGCTATACAAAGTCAGTTGTAAAAGATGAAGAATTAACTGGATTAAATGTTAGAGATGTTGTTAAATTGTTTCAAGAAAAAGGAATTGAACTACCAGAAAATAATGAATTAGAAAAAACTATCAATGAAGCTAATAAATGGATTCAACAAAAAGAAGGAATATTAGATTGTGCAATGTATAGAATTATAGAACGAGGCGGAAATAGAATTGGTCCTCGTAGAGCATTCTTATTTGCTAAAGAGTTTGGAAGAAATATTGATATTCCAATGATGTATGCAGTAGATCATTCTGATCCAGGATTAAGATTATTTATGAATGAATATATTAAAGCTGGAGGTTCTAAAGATTTAGAATGTTATGTAGGTTATTTTTGGAGAGCTAGTAAAAAAGAAAAACTTGATACTATATCAGTGAAAAATTTGATATTAACACAAAATAATGATGCTGCAACATTCTATACACCTGAAGAAGATGAATTACATCAAAGATTAGTTAATGCAATAGCTAGTCAGGTTGACCAAAAAGTAGTAAAACAAGATGAAATTAAAAGATTAAGATTAGAAAGAAAATTGGAAAAAAGTAGAATAAATAAGGGCTAGTAGAGACTTATAAAATAGGTTATACTATGCTTTTTTTAGTAGCTAGGAGTGATTTTTAAATGGAAAATAAAATAGATGAATTAATTAAAAGTATAGATAGATTAAACTCATTTTCGTGGGGAGATATAATAAGTTTAATAGCACTTATTGGATCTTGGATAACAATTTTTATTTTACTAAAAGATAAACATAATGAAAATAGGCCATATTTACAAGTTACATTTGAATTAGTGAGATCTAATCTTACATGTGTGGTATTAAGAAATGTTGGGAAAGTGCCATTAGTTTTAACACATATACATTATAACGAAGATTTTATAAATCAATTAGACGAAAGAGATAGAAGATACTTAAATGATAATACTGTAAATAACTTAACTATTTTCCCCGGAAAAGAATGGATTATTTGTTTAGGTGTTATAGTTCCAGATATATTAAATAAATTTGATTTAAAAAAATTAAAAGTTGAATATGAATATAAAAAATTAAATGGTATAAAAAAATATAAAGAAAATACTGAAATAGATTTTGAACAATATTCTAGATTTTTAGTTTATATTTCTGAAATTGATGAGTTAAAACAAGTTAATGAGAAAATAGAAAAAACATCTAAAAATATTGAAAAAAGACTAAAAAATATTGAAACTAGTATTGTTCAGTATCATAATATCGAAGATACATTTATAAAAACAGTTGCTAATGGTTTTATAGAAAAGGATAAATAATTTCTTCAAAAGTATTGCATTTTATTAATAAATAGTGTATATTATTTATCGGGATGTGCCTAGGAAACTTTAGAAGCCTTAGGTCTTTTTCATTTTTATAAAAATTTTTTATAAAATTAGTAAAAGTCATGGTGTAATGATTGTAGAATTAAATTGTTTATTTATTTGTTGTGATGGTTTCGGACTATCTTAACTATCGCACCATTAATGAATCTAGTTGAACTATTTGAACTTTAAATATAATTTTCCGTATGAATAAGATTGTTTTTTTTTGTTACATAAAAAATAAAGCTATTATTTGTTTATAGCTTTATTTTTTAATTTATACTCTTTATTCTTTTTATCCATCGTTTCTTTTTCTGATTCAGATAGAAAACAATAATAATTTGCACTTTTTCTAAGTTTTCTTAATCTATCATTTAATGTATCATTAGTAGGTTCTATATAATCATATAATTCATCAGTTTGTTTAGTTATCCATGCAAGCATTAGTGTTTTTTCATTTAATTTATCTAATTCTTTGTATAAATAAATTAATTCATAGCAAGCCTCATTACGTTTTTTCTTCCATGTTTTTTTTGCTTCGCTTAACTCAGTATAATTTATATATCTGTTAGTGATTTTACTAGTTGTTATGTCATCTATTATTTGATGATAAGAGTTCTTTGATTTATCTAGTTCAAATGATGAAGTTTGAATTCTTTTAATTAAATCTTCAAGTCTTCTTTTAGTTTCTATATAGTAAATATCTATTTTTTCCTTATTATCATATTCATTCATAGCTGCACTTATATTACTAATTGTTATATTTAATATTTCTTTAAAACTTGATAATTCAGTTAATATATTATCATTGTTATTATTTTGTTTTTCTCCAAAACCATTTTCTTTTCTTTGTTTAAATCTATATTCACTAATTCTTCTTATTAAACCATCATATGAATCTAATAAACTTGTTACTAGTTCTCCAACTGGTTTAAATACTTTTTGTTCTTCTAAAACATAAAATAAATAATTATAAGCAGTTTCAATTTCAAATCTCTTTTTACTATTTTCCTCATTATTATCATTAAAATATAAATCAGAATATGATAAGTATACTCTATATAAATTTTCAGTATTTTTATTAGAGTTTACCTTTCCATCCCTTGTTATAAATTCATAAAAATATTTCTTTGCAAATAACTTTGCTCTTTCTTCTTTTGCATAATTTATTTCTGGCATTTTCTAATTCCTCCGTTTTTAAATATTATATAAAAAAAATATTTCTTGTCTATGATTTTAATAATTTTTTTAAATTTTTTTCAATATAATTGTCAATACCAATATCTAACAGTTCTATTTTACTTTTAATATTCTCAATACAATCTTTTCTATTAGAAATAATATAAAAATCATGATTTCTTAATTTCTCAATGGCTAAAGTTATACCAGGAATCATATGATCATTAATTAAATTTTTATCAAATATTTCAGTTAATATATTAACATCGTTATATATCATTCTTCTATCATCAACAGTTAATATTTTAGTATTAAAAAAACTATAATTATCCTTAAGCGTTGGTTTAATTAATTTAATTAGTTCATATAAATCTTCATCACTAATACTTTTCTTTAATTTATTTTCTAAATATCTTTTAAATAAAATAAACTGAATATCAGCATAATAATTAATTACAATACAAGTTATAATAACATCTCTTATTTCATCTTCATTAGAAGAATCAAGCTTATATTTATTAATTATATTTCTAATAAAGATATCTAAATTTTTATCCTTATTCATAATAATCACCTGTTTTTTAAATAGTTTAACTTAAGTTGTATTTTTTGTAAATATGTTTTGACTTTGATTAAAACTTGTATTTATAATCTTATTATAGGAGGTAGTTTAAAATGATAGAAATAGGTGATACATATCCAAAAATTAGTAAAAAAGAGGAGTTAACACAACTTTTGGAAAAATATAAATTAGTTATTAATACTTATATGATTGATTATTTAAAGTGTTTAATTGATTTAGAAGTTCCAGTTACAAAAAACTATATTACTGATGATGAAAGGAAGATTCTTTCTGAACTTGAAATATATAGAGAAGCTTCAATATATAATATATATAATATAACTAAAGGTTTATTAAATAAATATAAAGATAAATATGATGTTTATACAATAGATGAGTATGGTATTTATAGTTTTAGATTAGATGATGTTAATGTATTTAAATTTGATTATCGTAATAGTAATAAGAATAAAGAAATAGGTATAATTTCTTTATTTCAAAATATAGAAGATGCTGAATTAAGAAATGAAGAATTAGAAAGAGTTAAAAATAAACTTGATGAATTATATAATCAAGAAAATCCTTTATTTAATAAATTTAATATTTGTGAAGGACCTTTTGATTATTGGGATAAAATGAAAAATGCTGAGATAAAAGCATATCAAGAATTATTTAAAAAATTAGAATCTAGAAAAATACTTACTGATAAAGAAATGAAATCAATTGAATTAACAAAATTATTTCATGATTCATTTTTTAAAACATTTGGACTTGAGAGTAATAGTTTCTTTCAAAAAAAAGAAGATCCTTTTAAAATTGATGCTAAATCATTAGAAAAAGTATTAGTTAAGAAAATGCCACTTTTAGAAATTAATGATAATATTAAATATATATAATTTTTTGTTTACAATTAATTAAAGTATGGTATACTTAATCTACTAATTTATATTAAAGGAGCAAATTATGGGTTTTATAGCAGATAAAATGAAAAAAGTATTAGGATTTGAAGAAGAAGATTTTGAATTGGAAAAATTAGAATCTGAAGAGAATTATGAGGATTTATATAAGGCTATTTCAAATGCTAAAAGAATTAAAGAAGATAAATCAATATCACTTAATGATAAAGTTAATAATATAACTAGATGGTATAAAGATGAGTATTTAAAAGAAAAAGATGATTTTGTTAGATATTATTCACCATTTAAGCTTAGAGATTTTATTGAAAAAGTTGCTGTATGGTATGAATTAAGATATCCAAATCATGATGTTTTAGAACTTGGTGTTAAGAGAAAAAGTAATTTGTCTGATACTAATCGTATTTTATTAGAAGATAATGAATATGTTGATTTATTCTTTTCTGGACTTGATATGAAAGATTTTGAATGGTCTAAGTTTTATAATACACATGCTTTTGTAAGAGGTTTAGATGAAGATGAAAAGAAATTTTTTGAAAAACCAAGATATCCAAAAACTATTTGTTGGAATAATGCAACAATTGATGAAATGCCTTTTCCAACGTATCTTGATGGAGAACGTATTGATACTAGAGAAACTAGTTATAAATCAGAACTTTCTTTAAGTAAGAATGGAAAAGTTATTGATTCTAAAAATATGCGTTTAATCTGTAATAACATATCTGATAGAAAATTAATTGGTATGCACATTGTAGATGTAATTAACTTATTACATGAAAATGGTATTAGAATTTCATCTAATAATTCATTTGTTAAAGCAGTACAACAATATGAATTAGAAAAAGAAATGAGAGAAAAATTATTTGATGCTATTATGTATAGAATAATAGAACGTGGTGGAGAAAGAGTAGGACCTAAAAGAGGATTAATATTTGCTAAAGAATTTGGAAGAGATATTGATGTACCTATGAAGTATGGAATGGATCTTTCAGATCCTTACTTAGAAGATTTTATAAATGAATATTTAAAATCTGGTGGAAATAAAAATTTAGAGTGTTTATTAAATTACTTTATTTGTAAAGGTGATTATTCTAGAATTAAAAGAAGAACAGTTTCTGAAATGCTAAGTAGCTCAAGAAGATATACAGAAGAAGAAAAAGAATTAGCACAAAAATTAGTAGATTTACTAGCTAGTCAAATTGATTATGATGTAATAAGAAAAGAAGATGCTAAAAAACTAAGGCTTGAAAAGCAACTTAGAAAGAGTAAAATTAAGAAATAAGATTATAAATAACTAATTATTTGTTATTTTTGCTTGATTTTTTGTATTATTTTTAGTATATTATTGTTGTTACTAATTCTTAGTTTGAGGAATTTCCGACCTCTTACCCAGTTTTAGTGAATCTTATAAGAAAGGAAGGTGTAATGATGGCTTTATCAAAAGAAATAAAGAAATCAATTATCGAAGAATACAGAAGAGATGAGAAAGATACTGGATCATGTGAAGTACAAATCGCTATTCTTACAAAAGAAATTAATGATTTAACTGAACATTTAAAAGTTCATACACATGATTATCATTCACGTCGTGGATTACTTAAGAAAATTGGTCAAAGAAGAAGTATGCTTCAATACTTAGCTAAGACTGATATAAGTAGATATCGTGTATTGATTAACAAATTAGGATTAAGAAAGTAGACACTATTTTTTGTGTCTCTTTTTTTAAGTATTAGAAGGAGAAGTAATGAAGAGAGTATTTAAGAAAAAATTTTATGGGAAAGACTTAATTATTGAACATGGTGAGCTGGCTAAACAAGCTACTGGTAGTGTACTTGTTAGATATGGTGATACAGTTGTTCTTACAGCAGTTGTATTAAATAAAAATGTTAATTTATTATCTGATTTCTTTCCTCTTACAGTAAATTATCAAGAAAAATTATATTCAGTTGGAAAAATTCCAGGTGGTTTTATAAAGAGAGAAGGTAGACCTACGGATAATGCAACACTTGCTGCAAGAATGATAGATAGACCTATGAGACCACTTTTCCCTGAAGATTTTAAAAATGAAGTACAAATAATTAATACAGTATTAAGTGTTGAACCAGATTGTTCACCTGAACTTGCTGCACTTTTTGGATCAAGTATTGCTACTTGTATTAGTAAAATTCCATTTAATGGACCAGTTGCTGGTGTAAAAGTTGGTTATATAGATAAAGAGTATGTTATTAATCCAACACACGAACAACTTGAAAATTCATTAATAGATTTAACAGTTGCTGGTACTGAAGATGCAATTAATATGGTTGAGTCAAGTGCTAAAGAAGCTTCTGAAAAAATAATGCTTGATGGTTTGATGAAAGGTCATGAAGCAGTTCGTGAACTTGTTGAGTTCCAAAATGAAATTATAGATGCTATTGGCGAAGAAAAGATGGAATATGAGCATCTTGAGATAAGTGAAGACTTGCGAAAAGAAGTAGAAGGACTTGCTGAAAAAAGATTAGATAAAGCATTAAGAATTAAAGAAAAACTTAAGATGCATGAAGAAGTAGATTCTATTAAAGAAGAAATTGTTTTAAAATATGAAGAAGAAAATAAAGATTTAGATTCTGAAGAACTTGAATTCTTAAAGACTAAAGTTAAATTAATTTTAGGTGATTTAGAGTATAGATTATTTAGAAATATAGTTGTTAAAGAACATATTCGTGCTGATGGTAGAAAAATGGATGAAATTAGACCACTTTCTACAGGAATAGATTTACTTCCTAGAACACATGGTTCTGCATTATTTACTAGGGGTGAAACACAGGCACTTTCTATTACAACACTTGGAGCACTTGGAGAACATCAAATACTTGATGGACTTGGTATTGAAAATCAAAAAAGATTTATGCTTCATTATAACTTCCCACAATTTTCTGTAGGAGAAACAGGTAGATATGGAGCTCCAGGAAGACGTGAAATAGGACATGGGGCACTTGGTGAAAAAGCTCTTGCTCAAGTAATACCTAGTGAAGAAGAATTTCCTTATACAATTCGTGTTGTTTCTGAAATATTAGAATCTAATGGTTCATCATCACAAGCTAGTATTTGTGCTGGTTGTATGTCACTTATGGCAGCAGGAGTTCCTATTAAAGCACCAGTTGCAGGTATAGCTATGGGTTTAATTACTGCAGGTAAAGATTATACAATATTAACTGATATTCAAGGAATGGAAGATCACCTTGGAGATATGGATTTTAAAGTTGCTGGTACTCGTGATGGTATATGTGCACTTCAAATGGATATTAAGATTAAAGGTGTAACAGAAAAAATACTTAAAGAAGCATTAAAACAAGCTAAAAAAGCTAGACTTGAAATACTTGATGTAATTGGTAAACAAATTGAAGAACCTAGAAAAGAAGTTTCAAAATATGCTCCTAAGATGGAAACATTTACTATTAATCCAGCTAAGATTAAAGATGTAATCGGACGTGGTGGAGAAATGATCACTAAGATTATTTGCGAAGCTTCTAATGTTACAGAAGTAAACGATGTTAATGCTGTTAAAGTTGATCTTGAAGATGATGGTAGAGTAATTATTTATCATACTGATAAAGATATAATTGCTAAAACTCGTAAGATGATCGAAGACATTACTCGTGAAGTAGAAGTTGGAAAAGATTATATGGCTAAGGTCGTTAAAATTGAAGACTTTGGATGCTTTGTTGAAATTTGGCCTGGATGTGAAGGACTTGTTCATGTTTCACAACTATCTCATGAAAGAGTAGATAAAGCTGGTGATGTTGTTAACCTAGGAGATGAAATAATGGTTAAAGCACTAGGACCAGATAAAAAAGGACGTCAAAACTTCTCTAGAAAAGATTGCCTTCCAAAGCCAAAAGAAAAGAAAGAAAAGAAAGATAAAAAATCTGAAAAATAAAATAAAACAAAAAGTTTTGATTGATTTCAAAACTTTTTTATTTACATTATATTTATTAATTTTGTATACTTATTTGTTTACAAGTTAAGAATAAAAATGTAAAATATAGGTAGGTGGTAAATCGTGAGAGTAGTTAGAAATTTATGTACAATTTTATGTACAGTTTTGGCGTTTCTTGTAATTATTTATTCAATTTTTCTTCCTAGAATAGTATTAAAAGGTGAGAGTAGTTTAATAATTAATTATAAACAAAAATATGTAGAAAAGGGTTGCAAAGCCACGATACTTGGTAAGGATTTAACTGACAAAGTTAAACTGAAAGGTAAAGTTAATAATAATAAACTTGGTGATTACAAGATAGAGTATATAGTATCACTTTTTGGTATCAAGTTTTCTCAGGAGAGAATAGTTAAGGTTCGTGATATTTCTAAACCTGTTATTGAGTTGAATGGTCTAGAAAATACTTATGTTTGTCCTAATACTAAGTATAAGGATGAAGGTGCTAAAGCTTTTGATAATTATGATAAGGATATAACTAAGAAAATTAGGATAGAGAAAAAGGATGATTCTGTTATTTATACTGTATCTGATTCTTCAAATAATATTAATAGTGTTACTAGAAAACTTATTTATGATGACAAAACTAAACCTGAAATTAAACTTTCTGGTAGTGAGGAATTATATGTATCTCTTGGTGGAAGTTATAGTGATCCTGGATATATCGCTACTGATAATTGTGATGGTGATGTTACTAATAAAGTAAAGACTTCTGGTGGTGTTGATACTTCTAAACAGGGTTCTTATGAGATTACTTATTTTGTTCAAGATAGTAAAAGTAATAAATCTGAAGTTAAAAGAAAAGTAATTGTTTCTAATGGAGTTATTTATTTAACATTTGATGATGGACCTCAAATGGGTACTACTAATGTAATTCTTGATATTTTAAAAGAAGAAGGAGTTAAGGCTACTTTCTTTGTTACAAATAAGGGTGATGATTCTTTAATTAAGAGAGAATATGATGAGGGCCATACTGTAGCTCTTCATACGGCCACTCACGATTATGCAATTTTATATGCATCAGATGAAGCTTATTTTAATGATTTATATAGTGTTCAAAATAGAGTTAAGAGAATAACTGGTATTGAGAGTAAAATAATTAGATTCCCAGGTGGAAGTAGTAATACAATAAGTCGTAGATATTCTCAAGGTATTATGTCTAGAATAACAAAAGAAGTTTTAAATCGCGGATTTAAATACTATGATTGGAATTTATCTAGTGGTGATGCTGCTGGTGGTACTCCAAGTTCTTCTGATATATATAATAATGTAGTTAATAATTTGAGACATGATAGAGTTAATATGGTTTTAATGCATGATATAAAACCATATACTAGGGATGCACTTCGTGATATTATCAGATATGGTAAACAAAATGGTTATCGTTTTGAAAAAATCACAGAAGATACAGAAATGGTTACTCAGAGAGTTAATAATTAAAGAGTAGATACAAATCTACTCTTTTGTGTTATAATAGTTTCCAAATTTATAAAATTATTATAAATTTTATGTAAACATATGTTTAAAAAGTTTAGTATTATTTCATTTTTCTTGATATTAGGTTATAATTATATTGGTGGTTATATGAAATATGTACCAAAAATGTATAAAAAAACAATTTTTGATATACCTTATCATAAATTATTAATGGAAGGTATTAAGTGTTTAGTATTTGATTTAGATAATACTATAGCTCTAATAGATGAAAGAGTTCCAAGTAAGGAAGTAAAAGATTTGTTTAAAAAACTTAATAAAGATTTTAGTATATTTATATTAAGCAATAATCATAGTGGTAAGAGGGTTAAATCGTTTGCGTTGGAACTTGGTGTCAAATCAATTAATTTTGCTTGTAAACCATTTACTAGAGGGCTTAGAAAGATATCTACTAATAATAATTTTGCTAAAGAAGAGATGGTAATTATTGGTGATCAACTAGTTACTGATATATATTCTGGTACTAGATTTGGTATAAAAACGATTTTAGTAGATCCACTTGCTGAGAAAGATTTATGGATTACTAAGTTTAATAGAATTAAAGAAAATATGAAATTAAGAAAATATAGGAAAAAGAATTTATTTGAAAGAGGTAAATATTATGAATGAGAAAAAGTGTCTTGGATGTGGAGTAACATTACAAGATGAAAATGTGCTCTTGGAGGGTTATACAGTAAATTTAGAGAATGACTTGTGTCAGAGATGTTTTAGATTAAAAAATTATGGTGAATATCAATCTACTACTAGAACTAATGAAGAATATAAAGAAATTCTTGAAAATGTAGGTAAGACTAAAGATTTAGTTATTTATGTTACAGATTTACTTAATATAGAACAAGATTTATTTAATATAAGAGAATTTCTTCCGAATAAAATACTTCTTGTTTTGAATAAAAGAGATGTAATTCCTAGAAGTGTAAAAGATGAAAAAATAATTAATTATTTTAAAGAAAAATATGACTTCTTTGTTGATATAGTAGTAGTTAGTAGTGAAAAGAATATTAATTTAGATTTACTTCTTAGAAGAATTAAATTTTTCCAAGTTACTAAAAATGTATATGTTTGTGGCCAAACTAATGCAGGTAAGAGTAGTTTAATTAATAGACTTATTAAAAACTATTCAGAGAGTAAGCAGGAACTTACAATATCTCCAATTCCATCAACTACTCTTGATTCTATAACTATAGAAATAAATGATCATCTTACTATAATTGATACTCCTGGATTGATTGATGAGGAAGCTATTACTAATTATGTTTCTGAAAAAGAATTAAAGAGTATTCTTCCTAAAAAAGAAATTAAGCCTAGAACTTATCAAATAAAAGCTGGTCAATCTCTTTTAATTGGTGATCTTGTTAGACTTGATTATATAGAAGGCGAAAAGAATAGTTTTACTTTATATATGTCTAATAGTATTAAAGTTAAAAGAATTAGTTCTTTAAGAAATGATAGTTTGAAGAATTTATCTAAGAGAACTTATCAACTTCCTTTTAATCAAGATATAGTTATTAAAGGACTTGGATTTGTTAAAATAGTAAATAGAGGAGTAGTAGATATGTATCTTAACCAAAGAGTTGGTACATTCTTAAGAGATAATTTAATATAAAATTTAGATTTGTTTTAGAAGCAGTTGTATAACTGCTTTTTTATTGACTTAAAATAGTGTTAATGTTATAATATGCAAACAGAGAGAGGGGTTAAAATGAATATAGATAGTTTCCTTGATGAATATAAATTTATTAGTGATTTTTATAAAGTTGTTTATAGTCCTGAATATGTTAGTTTGAGTAAAGATGAGAAAAAAGAAGTATTAATTAGACTTATAGAAATTAATACACAGAGAAAAAATAGTGATATTATTAAAAGACTTGAAGGGAATTTAGAACTTTCTATTTCTTCTAAATATGAGGAAAAAGAAGTTTTAAAGGATATAGCGCGTCCTAAAAGGGTAAAGCAAAGAAAGTTTGAAGATGTTAATATTAATCCAATTTTAGAATGTAGTTCAATAGAACAAATGCTTTCTTTAGGACTTATACCTAAAAAAGAGGATGAAGAATCCTTAAAGAAAATTCAAAAAATATTACTTACTATAGTTCGTGAAATTGAAGAATATAAATTACTTCAAGTAGAAGAAGAAAGTGATTTTTTTGATGAAGAAATTGAAAAACTAGAGAATATATTTGAGATAATAAGTGATTATGCATTTTATGAAGAAAATGTAGAGATAGAAACTCAGAGTGATTTTTCTGTTGTATATTTACCTAATAATTTATGCTTTGGTGATGATAATAATTTTTCACCTTTATATAAAGATATAGAAAAAAATAAAAAACAAGAAGTACTTGTTTCTATGATTGATTCAATTAAAAATCAAGAATTTAAAGGTTTAAAGAGATTTGGTAATCATTTTTCTGATTTTTATGAACTTAGAAATGGGCAACAAAGAGTAGTTTTTAATTTTATTACTCCTAAAATTGCAGTGGTAATATTTGCGTTTACTAAGAAAGTTGATAATGATAAGAAGTATAGAATGGAACTTTCTAATAGAATAAAAAAATATAGAGGAATGAAGTCTCAATTAAAAAAGGTATTTAAAGATGAAAAATTTATATCAAAACAAATAGATATTGATACAGCTATTTATGGGTTAATTCATAAAGAAAAAAGCCTTGTAAAAGTAGGTGAAGATAATGAATGAAATTATTAAAAATATAGAAAATAAAGTAGAATATAATCAAAAACTATTAGATAGTTTTGATTATTTAATTGATATGAATAAAAAGCTAGATGAAATATTAGTACTTGTTTGTGATAATAAGGGGAGTATTGCTTCTGAAAAACTTTCTTTTATAGGTAGAGATGAACTTATAAAGTATTTTGTAACTTTTCTTAGATTTTATGATACAAAAGATGAACAAGAAAAAATAATGGAGACTGTTGATTTTTTCCTTTATGATGGAAAAGTTAGGGACTTAAGAATTAAAAAGTTTAATTTATTATTTACATTGTCGGTTTTAATATATGAAATGAAATTCAAAAATTCTGAAGAAGTATTTAGTGAAATGGAAAAATATAAGAAACGTTTTTCTGAAGTCTATGGGGCTGATTTTTATGAAGTGTTAGAAGAACTATCTTGTACACCAGATTTTTCTCTTATTTATACTATTTTATATAATTATAATGATGTTATACATCATGATTATAAATCAGAAAACACTTGTATTAGAATTGATATTTTAAGACACACTATAGCTGTTAGTGATAATCCATTCTATGATAAGTATATTGAAGATGAAGATATTAGAGTTGATTATGCACTTTTACTTTTGGATACTTATAATGCTGTTATAAAACAAAAAATAGAGGAATATAGAAAAGAATTAAGAAAGATTAGAAAAGAGAATTCTGTTTTATTAACAAAGTTAGAAAAACTTAAAAGAATTAGTGATAAATTAGGAAAAGAGATGATTAGTCCAAGTGTTTTATCAAATATTTTGGATGATTCAGATGAGTCAATTAAAATACTTTCTTCGATAGCAAAATCTAATTCAGATTTAGTTAGTGAAACTGAAAAAGAATTTACATTAAAAGAAAAATTAATTTATATTTTATATAGTTATCATTATAATTTTGATGAATTGTCTTCTGAATTTAAAAATAATATAAATAGTATTAATATAGATATATTAAAAGAGAATTTAGATAAACTAAAAGGTAGTCATATTGTACTTTCTAATACTAATTTAGAGTATATTATTAATTATAATAAGTTAATTGATTTTGATAGATTAAAACCTTTTATATCTAGAGGAGTAATATATAGTTTAATTTTAAATAATAATATAAAACTTTTAACTTCAGATGAAGAATTTAATAATTTTTATAATAATATTAAACTTTTTGAAGATTTTAATATTAATATTACTGATGTTGCTCAAGGACATTTCTCTTTATTTTTTATAAATCATGAATATTTAAAGAGTATATTAAATATTTATACTTCTTATGATATTAAAATAGATGGTAATAATTTAATTAGATTTGTTGATACTAATAATCTTGATGTTATAGATTTATTTATAGAAGAGGGATATGGAGATTTTATATTATCTAATTTAGATTATTTAGATGATGGTGAAAATATAGCTAAGAGAATTCATATTAATAATTTAGTTGAAAGCGATTCGGTATATGGAGGAAGTATTAATTCAGATTTACTTAGTGAAGGTAGTTTCTTTGTTAGTGATAGATATTTAGATGATGCTTGTTCAAGTAAAGTTAGTTATTTTCAGAATAAAGAAATAAAAGATATTCTTGATAATTCTTTTAGAACTAATATATCTAAGGAATTATCATTTAGTGATTTAGTTTTAAAATTAGATAGTAATTATAAAGATAGTAATTCTAATATATATAGTTTTGATGGAATTATTATTTCTAGAAATAAAGTATTAAGAAATTTAGAAGCTTTAAAAGGTACAAATTATTCGGATTTAGATAAAGTATTTAATAGTGTTATTTATAATTCTCTTCTTGGAGTAGATGATTTAAAGACTATTTCTTCTGAGATTAAAAAATTATTTGGTATAACTAAAGAATTAAATTAATTGAAAAAATAATATATTTATGTAATAATATTAGTGTTTGGAGGGACTTTCATGAATGGAGGAACACTAAGTAATTTAATACGTAGTAAAACTGATATAGTAGATATTATTGGTGAGAGAATTCCTCTAGTTAAAAGAGGAAAGAATTTTTTTGGGGTATGTCCATTTCATGATGATACTAATCCCTCTATGTCTGTATCACGTGAAAAACAAATATTTACATGTTTTACTTGTCATCATACTGGTAATGTATTTACCTTTTTAATGGATTATGACAAGATGAGTTTTAATGAAGCACTTAAATATTTAGGTGATAGAGTTGGGGTTGATACTAAAGGTGTTTCGATAAAACAAAGTAATACTAAATATAGTAGATTTTATGAAATATATGATTTATCTGTTAAATATTATCAAAATAATTTACTTTCAAGTTTTGGTAGTAATGCAAGAAATTATTTGGAAAATAGGGGTATAGATAAAGATACAATTAAAAAGTTTTCTATTGGTCTTTCTTTACCTAATAATAATGATTTAACAGAGCTTTTAACTAAGAAAAAATATGATATAGAAGATCTTAATAAGATAGGTCTTTCTAATAATAATTTTGATATATATAAAGATAGAATAATGTTTCCACTTTTTGATATAAATGGAAGAGTTGTAGCGTTTTCTGGTAGAATATATGATAATCGTGATGAGAGTAAATATATTAATACTAAGGAGACTCCTATATTTATAAAAGGAGAACAACTTTATAATTATCATATAGCTAAAGAAGAAGTTAGAAATAGTAAGTACTTAATAATTATGGAAGGGTTTATGGATGTTATTAGAGCAAGCACTATAGGCCTTTCAAATGTAATAGCGCTTATGGGAACTGCTTTAACTAAAGAACAAATGAAATTAATTAAGAGACTTTCTAATAATATTGTACTTTGTTTAGATGGGGATAAGCCAGGACAGAGTGCTAGTTATAAGATAGGAGAAGAATTTTTAAAAGAAAACATAGAAGTAAAAGTTGTAAGCCTTCCTAATAATGATGATCCTGATTCTTTTATACTTAAAGAAGGGAAAGATAAGTTTTTAAGTTATATAGAGAATGCAGTTAACTATAGTGATTTTAAAATTAATATGATGAAAGAAGATGTTAATTTTAATAGTGATATAGAGAAAGCTAACTATATAAATAAAGTAATTGAAGAACTAGTTTCTTTAAATGATGAAATTAGAATTGAAATAATATTAAAAAAACTTGCAAAAGAGTTTGATTTGGAGTATAATACCCTCGGAAAAAGGTTTCAAGAATTAAAAGATAAGAGTAATGTTAAAAAAGAACAAAAAGTTAAAATTGAACCTATTAAGACAACTCGAAAGAATAAGTATAATCAAGCAATAGAACAAGTAATATATTTTATGCTTACTAATGAGTGGGTTATAACAGAAGTAGAAAAAGAAAGACTTCTATTACCAGATGAGAAATTTAGAATTTTAGTACAAGAAATAATATATTACTATAAAACGTTCGGAAGTATTAATGTTGCTGATTTTTATACTTATGTGCAAGAAAAAAAGGATTTAGTTCCAAGTGTTAATGATATTTTGAATGGTCAATATAATGAAAAAGTTGATAGAGATACTTTGTTTCTATATTTTGGAGTAATTAGAGATTATAGTAGAAAAAATCAAATTAAGAGACTAAAAGAAAAAATGATTAACGAAATTGATCCTTTAGAACAAGCAAGGCTTGCTGATGAGATAAGAAAACTCAGAATAGGAGAAGTGTAAAATGGTTGACGAAATAAAGACAATGGAAAAGAGAAAAGAAGAATTAGTTGCTTTAGGAAAGAAACAAGGGTTTATTACATATGAACAACTTGCTGATGAATTAAAGGGCTTAGATATAGATAGTGATGTACTTGATGACTTATATAATACTTTAGTAGAAATGGGAATTGAAGTAGTTGCTGAAGGTGATCAAGGACAAGAAGAAGTACAAGGTGGAGTAGTAGATCTTGAGGTAGAAGAGTTAACTTTATCTAAAGATGTAAGAATAAATGATCCTGTTAGAATGTATTTAAAAGAAATAGGACGTATCAACTTACTTACTACAGATGAAGAATTTGAATATGCTAATAGAGCTATTGAAGGTGATGAAGAAGCTAAGAAGATGCTTGCTGAATCAAATCTTCGTTTAGTTGTTAGTATAGCTAAAAGATATGTTGGACGTGGTATGGCTTTTCTTGATTTAATTCAAGAAGGAAATATAGGTTTAATGAAAGCAGTAGATAAATTTGATCCATCTAAAGGTTATAAATTTTCTACTTATGCTACTTGGTGGATAAGACAAGCAATTACACGTGCTATAGCTGATCAAGCTAGAACTATTAGAGTTCCTGTACATATGGTTGAAACAATTAATAAACTTTCTCGTATTCAGAGACAATTAACACAAGAATTAAATCGTGAACCAACAGATGATGAACTTGCTGAAAAGTTAAATATACCAGTAGAAAAAGTTAGAGAAGTATATAAAATAAGTCAAGATCCAGTATCACTTGAAACACCAATAGGTGAAGAAGAAGATTCACACTTAGGTGATTTCTTACCAGATGAAAGAGCACTTGGACCTGAAGAATATACTACACAAGAAATGCTTAAAGAAGAACTTGATGGTGTTTTACTTACACTTACTGATAGAGAAGAAAAAGTATTACGTTTGAGATTTGGTCTTGATGATGGACAATGCAGAACACTAGAAGAAGTTGGACAAATATTTGGAGTTACTAGAGAAAGAATTCGTCAAATAGAAGCAAAAGCTCTTCGTAAACTTCGTCATCCATCTCGTTCAAGAAAACTTAAGGATTTCATGATAGATTAATATGATTATAAATAAAAGATTAAAAGAAGTAGGAAGATTAGTTGATGACAATTCTTCCTTTTTAGATATTGGTTGTGATCATGCATTTCTTGATATTTATCTTGCTCAAGATAAAAAACGTAAATTTAAAAAAATAGTTGCAAGTGATAATAAGGAAGGTCCACTTACACAAGCTAAAAATAATATAAATCAACATAAATTATCTAAAGAAATAGAATTAAGACTAGGCGATGGTTTAGATACCTATACAGATGATATAGACACAGTTATTATATCTGGTATGGGTGGAAGAAATATGATTGGTATAATAAAAAATCATTTAGAGTATTTAAAGACAATAGATACATTTATTCTTTCACCTAATAATTATCAAGTTGATGTTAAAGAGTATTTAACTAAAGTAGGTTATTATATTGAAGATGAAGTGTTAATTAAAGATTCTAAGTTTATATATCAAATTATAAAATTTAAAAAGGGAAGGAAAAAATATAGTAAAAAAGAATTATTCTTTGGACCAGTTTTACTTACTAAAAAAGATGATAACTTTATGCATTATTATAAGAGAGAATTAAAATCTAGAGAAATAATAATGGAACTTCTTCCTAAAGGTTTTTCTTTTAGAAAAGTTAAACTAAAAAAAGAAATGAAACTTATAAAAAGTGAAATAAATAATTAATTTAAAAAGAGTGTTAAACTTGTTTGTTTATACTCTTTTTTTGTTTATAATATAAAAATTAAAATTAAAAAGGTAAAAATAGTATACTTGAATTGAGTGATGTTTCATGATAAAATTTTACTTGGATTTATAATTTGGGAGGAGAGAAAATGGAAGAATTTAATACAATTGAAAAGGTTAAACAATTATTTGAAAGTGTAGGAGGATTAGGAAATGAAAACTTATTTTTTGTTACTTGCCAAGATAAACAAAAAGTAAGTGGCGCTGTTGCTGGTATTGAATATCCATATGATGGATTATTAATTAATGCTAGTGAAAAAGGTATTGGAATGTTTTATTTAAAGGGTAGTGCTTTAAGTGGATTAATTACATTATCTAGTCCATCTAAAATGACATTAGATAAACAAAATTATATATTTATACCAAATGAAAATATAGGAAATATAGTAGTTAAAAATTTTGCACTATTTAACTCGAAAACAAAAAGAATTGAGATAAATACAACAGATGGTAAATCTCATAAATTATATGCAAAACTAGATGAAAATGGTTTCCCTTATCATAAAGATAATTTTGCTAAATGGATTCAAAAGTATTCTAAATAAATAAGAAAAAAATTGAAGGTATGTTCATTTAAATATAAAAATATGGAGTTATATTGGGATTGCGATATTTTAGGATATGAAGGAAAATATAGAATAAATTTATATATAATATTAAGAACTCGTATTATAAAAATCCATTTTCTAAAAATAATGTATTTTATATTGATGGTTAAATATACTTTTATTTTTTTTTAGAGATGTAAAAGAAAAAACGGATATAAAAAGCGTAAACTTTCTATAATTTATTAAGTAATTATAGAAAGTTTTAGTTTTATTTGATATACTTTAATAGAATAGGAAGGGTGAAATATGAAATACGTTTATTCTTTTAAAGAGGGAAATAAAGATATGCGTGAAATACTTGGTGGTAAGGGAGCTAATCTTGCTGAGATGACTAATTTAGGTCTTCCAGTACCACAAGGTTTTACTGTGTCTACTGAAGCTTGTAATGATTATTATGAAAATAATTTAAAAATTAGTGATGAAATTACTATTCAAATATTTGAAAAGCTTGAAGAGTTAGAAAGAATAACTGAAAAGAAATTTGGAGATAAAGAAAACCCACTTTTGGTATCTGTAAGAAGTGGTGCTAGAGCTAGTATGCCTGGTATGATGGATACTATTTTAAATTTAGGTATGAATAGTGAAGTTTGTGAGTCTTTAGCTATTAAGACAAATAATAGAAGATTTGCACTAGATAGTTATAGAAGACTTATTCAAATGTATAGTGATGTTGTTATGAATCTTCCTAAAGGATCTTTTGAAGGGTTATTTGATGAATATAAGAAGGAAGTAGGTAAAGAACTTGATACTGATCTTAATTCTCAAGATTTAGAAGAAGTAATTAGAAGATATAAGAGAGAATACTTAAAACTTGTTGGAAAAGAATTTCCAGAAGATCCACGTGAACAATTAATAGAAGCTGTTAAAGCTGTGTTTAGAAGCTGGAATACTGATAGAGCTAAAACTTATAGAAAACTTAATGATATACCTGAAGAATGGGGTACAGCTGTTAATGTACAATCAATGGTATATGGTAATACAGGAGATAATTCTGGTACTGGAGTATGTTTTACTCGTAATCCTTCTACTGGTGAAAATGAACTTTTTGGGGAGTTTTTAATTAATGCACAGGGTGAAGATGTGGTTGCTGGTATTAGAACTCCTGAAAGTATAGATAAATTAAAAGAAATAATGCCTGAATGTTATGAAGAATTTAAAAGAGTATGTGAAATTCTAGAAAAACATTATAAGGACATGCAAGATATGGAGTTTACTATTGAAAATAGAAAACTATATATGCTTCAAACTAGAAATGGAAAGAGGACTACTAAAGCTGCTATTAAAATTGCAGTTGATCAAGTTAGAGAGGGATTAATTACTAGAAATGAAGCTCTTCTTAGAATTGAACCTAAAGATTTAGATCAACTTTTACATCCTATATTTGATGAAAAAGATTTAAAAGCAAAAGAAGTAGTAGCACATGGACTTGCTGCATCACCTGGTGCTGCATGTGGTAAACTATATTTTTCTAAAGAAGATGTTTTAAAAGCACATGATAATGGTGAAAAAGATATTATTCTTGTTCGAGAAGAAACTTCTCCTGAGGATATAGAAGGTATGAATGTAGCTCGTGGTATTTTAACTGTTAGAGGTGGTATGACTTCTCATGCTGCTGTTGTTGCTCGTGGTATGGGTACTACTTGTGTTTCTGGATGTTCATCAATAGTTGTAGATATATCTAATAAAACTATTAAAACTTTAGACGGTAAAATATTAAGAGAAGGAGAATATATTAGTTTAGATGGTTCAACAGGTAATGTATACTTTGATAAAATAAATATGTTAGAAGCTGAAATAAGTGGAGACTTTGAAGAATTTATGAGATGGGCTGATGATGTTAGAAGATTAGAGGTTAGAGTTAATGCTGATACACCTAGAGATGCTAAAGTTGCTCGTAAATTTGGTGCTCAAGGTATAGGTCTTTGTAGGACTGAGCATATGTTTTTTGATGAGGCGAGAATATTTAATTTTAGAAGAATGATTATAGCTCCAACATTGGAAAAAAGGGAAGAAGCTCTTTCTAAAATACTTCCTTATCAAAGAGAAGATTTTGAAGGATTATTTACAGAGATGAATAATCTTCCTGTTATAATTCGTTTTCTTGATCCACCACTTCATGAGTTTTTACCAAAGAAAGATAGTGAAATTCGTATGCTTGCTGAATCACTTGGAGAAGATTTCAATTTTATAAAAGAGAAAGTAGATAGTTTAAAAGAGTTTAATCCTATGATGGGACATCGTGGATGTAGACTTGCTATAACATATCCAGAAATAGCTAGAATGCAAACAAGAGCTGTATTAGAAGCTGCTATTAATGTTAAGAAAAAAGGACTTAATCCTGTTCCTGAGATTATGATTCCTTTAGTTGGAGATGCTAAAGAATTTGTATTTGTTAAGACAATAGTTGATTTAGAGGCTAAAAAAGTATTTGAAGAAAATAATATGACTATTGATTACAAGGTTGGTACTATGATTGAAATACCTCGTGCTTGTGTTGAGTCTGATAAAATTGCAAGTGTTGCTGAGTTCTTTAGTTATGGTACTAATGATTTGACTCAATTAACATATGGTTTCTCGAGAGATGATGCTTCTAAATTCTTAAAGGATTATTACGATAAAAAAGTATTTGATAATGATCCATTCCAATCTATAGATAGGGATGGAGTTGGTAAGCTTATGTCACTTTCTAGTATATTAGCTAGAAGTGTTAGAAGTGATATTTCACTTGGTATTTGTGGTGAACATGGTGGAGATAAAAACTCTATTGAGTTTTGTCATAATATAGGACTTGATTATGTATCTTGTTCTCCATATAGAGTACCAATTGCTAGACTTGCTGCTGCTCAAGCTGCAATCAAAGCAAAAAACAATAAGTAATTAAACTAAAAAAGACTAGAGAAATCTAGTCTTTTTAAATTAAGTCACATTCAATAATTTAATCATTTAATTTTATGGTAAAATAATTGTAGGATGTGAGAATAATGAATAATGATTTAGAGTACAAAGAATTATCTTCTAAAAGTAAAGAAGAAATAATGGAACTATTTAAAACAAATGAAGGTGGACTAAATATAAATGCTTTTCGTCATAGATTAGAAGAATATGGAGAAAACATCGCAACTAATAGAAAAAAGAAAACTCCATTATATTTTATGTTTGAAGCATTAAAAGATAAGTTTGTCTTAATATTATTTTTACTTGCCACAATTGATTTTATTACAGATGATAAAATAGGTGCTTTTATAATACTTGGTATTACATTAATAAGTGTTATTATAAGGTTTAGTCAAGATTGGTCCACATATAAATTTAATGAAAAATTAAAAGAACAAATAAGGATATTTACTGATGTTATAAGAGAAGGCAAACAAAAAGAAATAAGACAAGAAAAAGTAGTCTATGGAGATATTATTACATTAAGTGCAGGAAGTGTTATACCAGCAGATTTATATTTGTTTGAAAGTAAAGACTTATTTATTAATCAATCAGCATTTACTGGTGAAAGTGCAGCAGTAGAAAAGAATATCAATATAGAAAGTAAAACTAATGATCCTATAGATATAAATAATATATGTTTAATGGGGTGTAATGTTATAAGTGGTCAAGGAAAAGGTGTAGTTATTAAAACTGGACTTGATACATTTATAGGTAATATGAACAAACAAAAAGAAGTAGTTAAAGAAGAAACAACCTTTGATAAAGGTATGAATCATATTACAGGGCTTCTTATTAAATGTATGTTGATAATTTGTATATTAGTATTTGTAATTTATGGAATGATAAGAGGAAATATCAATCAAGCAATATTGTTTGCTTTATCAGTCGCTGTAGGTATTACACCTAGTATGTTACCAATGATAGTTAATGTTAACTTAACTAAGGGAAGTAAAGCATTAGCTAAAAAGAATACTCTAGTTAAAAGTATTAAATCAATTCAAAATTTAGGTTCTATGGATGTGTTATGTACTGATAAAACAGGAACTCTTACAAAAAACAACATTGAACTACAAAAGTATATTAATGTTGATGGAGAAGATGATGATTATGTACTAAAATGTGCATATGTTAATAGTTCTCTTGGTACGGGGTATAAAAACATAGTAGATAAAGCTATAATTCAATATGCCAAAAGTCATAATGTAGATATATCTAACTATAAAAAAATAGATGAAATTCCATTTGATTATATGAGAAAAAGATCATCAATAGTTGTGACTCATCATGATAAAATTAGAGTAATTGCCAAAGGAGCATTAGAAGAAGTAATAAAAGTATGTGATATGGCACGAGTAAATGGAGAAGAGGTTCCAATTACAAAAGAAATAACAGAAAAAGTAAATAAAAAAGCCGAAGAAATGGCAAAAGATGGAATGCAAGTAATTGCTCTAGCAGTTAAACCAGAATATATTGGTGTAGATGAGTATGATGCAGAAGATGAAGTGGATTTTACATTAATTGGCTTAATTGCATTCTTGGATCCACCAAAACCATCAGCAGAACAAACTATTAAAAAATTAAAAGAATATGGTGTAGATATAAAAATACTAACTGGAGATAATGCTTTTGCAACTAAAAATATATGTAATGCTGTTGGAATAGAAACTAAAATTTTAACTGGAAAAGAAATAGATGAATTAAATGATTATGAACTAAGTAAAAAAGTAGAAGAAATAGATATATTTGCAAGAATGAATCCAATGCAAAAAGAAAGAGTAGTATCAATTCTAAGAAAAAATGGACATTCAGTAGGATATATGGGTGATGGAGTAAATGATGCTCCAGCACTAAGAAGTTCTGATGTCGGAATAAGTGTAGATGGAGGAACAGATATTGCCAAAGAATCAAGTGATATAATTCTTTTAGAACAAAACTTAGAAGTAATACATAATGGTGTTATAGAAGGTAGAACTGTTTATGGAAATATATTAAAATATATGAAACTAGCTTTAAGTCAAGACTTTGGGGATGTATTTAGTATCTTAATTGCATCTATATTTTTACCATTCTTACCATTATTACCAATTCAAATGTTAATACAAGATTTTATTGTAGAATTATCCCAAATTGGTATACCATATGATAATGTTGATGAAGGTTTCTTAAGGAGAGTAAAAAAGTGGGACATAAAATCAATAGGAAGATTTATGGTTATATTTGGAGTTATCTCATCAATTACAGATATAGTAGCATTCCTAGTATTCTGGTTTGTATTAAAATATAATTCAATGAATTTACAAGCTTATTTCCAAACAGCATGGTTTGTTGAGTGTATTGTTACAGAAACATTTATGATATTTTATATAAGAACAAATCATATTACAAAATCTAGACCAAGTAATTCTTTATTATTATTAACATTCTTAACAATAGTTGCAACTATAACTGTACCTATAGTATTAAGCTTTACAACAGGATTTAACTTCGTAATATTACCAGCTATATATTATTTATATTTAATTGGTTTTGTAGTAATATATGGAGTAATTGCACAAATAGTAAAAAGTATATATATTAAAAAATTTGGTGAGTGGTTATAATAATTATATAAATATAGTTATATATTTTCACAAAGAAGAATTAATATATAATTACTAAAAGACTAGAGTAAACTAGTCTTTTTTCGTTCAGAAAATAGTAATCTTACGATCATTTAGATTTTTAAATATTTAATTCATAACTATATGAGATTTAGCCAAATAGTAGTATAATTTATTTAGAAGAATTGGTGGTGATAATTTAATATGAGAGCTATATTAGGATACATCGTAAATATGATTCCTTACATGGTAATTACAATTCCTATTTATCTATTAATTAGATTCGTTTATTTAAAAAGTAAACACAAGAAACTAAATTGGCACCATGAAGTTGTCTTATTCTTATTTGTAATATTTATTGTAGGACTGGCATCACAAACAATAATTCCAAAATTTGAAACTGGGGTTGGAGGATTTAAAATTGTAAAAAGTGGTATTCATGAAACTAACTTGATTCCATTTAAAGTACTATTTGAAACATATAATGAAGTATTTGTTAATGGTTATATAAATTATTTTCTAATTAACTTTTTAGGTAATATAATTTTATTTATGCCATTTGGATTTATTATTCCATTATTATGGAAGGTATCTGATAAAAAAGTAATTGTTATAGGATTTTGTTCATCTTTATTTATAGAGATATGTCAATTATTTTTAACAAGAGGAACTGATGTAGATGATTTGATTTTAAATACATTAGGCGTTGTATTTGGATTATTATGCTATAAATTATTCTATAAGAAATTTAATAATAAAATGGATAAATTTAGATTGTAATATTAAGATATTAGGAACGAAAGTTCCTTTTACTTGTGATATAATATAGATATATTAATAGTGATTTGCTAATAAGGAAACTTAAAGTTGCAAAGAAAATTACAGTTGCAAAATGTAGTTGGTAGAAAAACTTTGAGTGCTACCACATAATAGAGTTATACATTGGGAGGTGTATAATATGTTTTTTGGAGAGAATCTTCAAATATTAAGAAAAAGAGATAATTTATCACAAGAAGATCTTGCAGATAAATTACAAGTTTCAAGACAAGCAGTTAGTAAATGGGAAAGTGGTACTGGATTTCCTGAAACTGAAAAAATAATAGCTATTTGTGATGTATTTAAATGTAGTATGGATGAATTAGTTAAAGGTAAAATATCATTAGATGTTAAATCTGAAAAAGAAGAATATGAAAGAATAATGAATAAACAAATATATGGTTCTATGTTAGGTGTAGCTATTATTTTGTTAGGTGTAACTATAATGATGATTTTAATGGGTTTAGCTCCAGCTGGTGAATTAGAAGAAAGATATTCAATGTTTGGTATAATATCTATTTTAATTGCTGTAGCAGTCGCAGTACCAACATTTATAATCACAGGAAATGAAGCGGAAAACTTTAAAAAAAATAATACTAAAATTACAAATATGTATACTGATAAAGAATTAGAAAATATAAAAAGAAAAACAACAATTATTAAAGCTATTGGAATTTTTATTATATTAGTAGGTACAATAATAATGTTTTCAACAATGGCTCTTAATATTTTTGGAGAAAGAACACAATTATCAGTTGCTTGTTTATTAGGATGCATAACAATAGCTATTCCATTTTTAATATATGCTGGTCAAAATGAAGAAAAAGTTGATATTGAGAAATATAATCTAGGCCAAACCAAAGAAGCTAAAAAGAATCAACAATTAATTGGAAAGATATGTGGAACTATAATGCTTGTCGCAACTATTATTTTCTTAATATGGAGTTTCACAACAAACATGTGGAATATTAGTTGGATTGTTTTTCCAATTGGTGGAATTCTATGTGGTATTGTTGGAACAATATTTGGAAGCAAAGAATAAAAAAAGATTATAATTCAAACATTTATAATAGATAGTTGGTCGGACTATTAAGATATTCCGAACTATTAAGAGGTAGAAATACTTCTTTTTCTTATGCACAAAATCGCATCCTAAACTTATTTTTATAAAAGTGATAGTTTTATTGTATTTTTTTGTAAAATAATGTAAAATATATGTGTATTTATAATAAGGAGTGATTATATGAATAATGATGCTATTACTAATGAGGAACTTGAAAAAAGTAATAAGATAATTAATAGTATTTTTGATTACTATTCAAAAAGAATAGTTGGCCAAGATAATTTAAAGAAAGCGCTTTTAATGGCTTTGATGGCTAATGGACATGTTTTACTTGAGTCTGTACCAGGACTTGCTAAAACGACTGCTGCTAAGGTTTTAACTAATGCTGTAGATGGTAATTTTTCTAGAATACAATGTACGCCAGATTTATTACCTAGTGATATAATTGGTACTCAAATATTTAATTATTCAAATAATAAATTTGAAACTAAGATAGGACCAATTTATGCAAACTTTGTTTTACTTGATGAAATAAATAGATCAAGTGCTAAAACTCAAAGTGCTACACTAGAAGCAATGCAAGAAAAACAAATTACGATAGATGGACATATATATAAATTACCTGAGATATTTACTGTAATTGCTACACAAAATCCTATTGAACAAGAGGGTACTTATATACTTGCTGAAGCACAGCTTGATAGATTCTTACTTAAAGAGATTGTTAATTATCCTACTGCTAGTCAAGAAGTAGAAATACTTAATAGACTTGAGAATAAAGTGTTTGAAGAAAGTGAAGCAGTATCAAGTTTAGAAGATTTAAAATACTTACAAGATTTAACTGAAAAAGTTTATTTAGATGAATCAATTAAAAAATATATATCTCAGATTATACTTGCTACTCGTGCACCATTAGGTTATATAGGTAAAGAACTTTCTGAGTATATTAATTTAGGTTCTAGTACTAGGGGTTCTATTGCTTTTATGCAATGTGCTAAAGCTCTTGCGTTAATAAATGGTAGGGGACATGTTATACCTGAGGATATAAAGGAATTAAAGTATAGTGTATTAAGGCATAGAATATCACTTAATTTTTCTGCCATAGCTGATAATGTAACAGTAGAACAAATAATTGATGCTATATTTGGAGCTGTTCCAACACCATGAAACTAAATTATATTAATAAAATTAAAGCTAATATTTCAATAGATTCTCAGAAAAAGTCATCTAATATATTAGATGGTACTTATAAATCTATTTATAGAGGAAAAAGTATGAATTTTGAAAATCTTAGAGCGTATGTTCTTACTGATGATGTTAAGGATATAGATTGGAAATCTTCTACTAGAACAGGTACTTTGCTTGTTAAACAGTTTGTTGCTGAAAAGAAACATAATATTATGTTTATAATGGATACTGGTGTTAAAATGAGTGCTGATACTGATTTTCATGAAAGTAAAAAAAATCTTGCTCTTTTTTTAGCGGGTACTATTGGATATTTAGCAGTTAAAAATAATGATTATGTTGGTATGTTGTTTTCTAAAAATAACAAGATTGATTTTAAACCATTTAAATATAATATGTATAATCTTGAAGAATACTTATGCGAATATGAAAGATGTGCAACTAATGATGATGTAGATATTAATGATTTACTTGAATTTACATATAAAAATATTCATAAAAGAATGATTATATTTGTTATAACTGATATTAATGGAATACAGAAGATTAAAACTAATACATTAAAAAAACTAGAACAAAATAGTGATGTGTTAGTAGTTAATATTAATGATAATTATATGTTTGGGGATAGTATATATGATGTTTTAAAAGAAGAGTATCTTCCTGAATTTTTACTAAAAGATGCTGATTTAAATATTATAGAGCAAAATATTAAGAAAAGTGTTTTAGATAAAAATATTAAAAGATTTAAAAAGAATAATATACCAATTATATCTATTAGTTCAATAAAACAAATTAATTATAAAATAATTGAACTACTAAAGGAGCAGAGTTATGCGAGTAGAAACTGAATTAAGAGATATGTTTTCGTATTCTTTATTACCTTTAATACTTGTAGTGTTATTATTAATAATAACTATAATTATCCTTAAAGTTTATAAACCTAAAGAAAGAAAAAAACAAGTGATTACTAATGTTGTAGTACCACCTCGTAAGGATATTACTGTCATTAAAAAAAGATATTTAGAAGAAATAGATAAGCTGTTGCTAGGTGTTAATAATGGGGAAATCAAAAATAGAAAAGCTTATCAATTATTAAGTAAAATAGTTAGAAACTATATATATGAAACTACTAATATTAAAGTTCAAAATTATACACTTTCAGAAATAGAGAAAGTTAATATGCCTTCTTTATATGAACTTGTTAAAGAGTATTATGATCCGGAATTTTGTAAGGAGTCTTTAGGTAATATAACTGATTCTATTGTTAAAACTAGAGAGGTGATTAAAAAATGGTAATAAGATATCCAATATTTTTAATAATTATTCCTCTAGTAGTATTTTTAATTTTATTCTTAGTAAAAAAGAAAAAAGGTGTTTATAAAGATGGTAGTAAGATTGCTAATACTGATTTAATTAAGAATACTGATTATTTTAAAAAGAAAATAAGAGAATATAAAATAATTAAGAGTTTTACATATATATCATTTATTGCTGTTATTATGTTTCTTTCTCTTCTTATTTCTAGGCCTAGTAAATTAGATAAGAAAGAGTTAAATAAATATAATAGAGATATTATTTTATGTATGGATGTATCTGCTTCTGTTGATGAACTTAATTTAGAGCTTGTAAATAGTTTAAAGGATACTGTAAGTAAACTTCATGGTGAAAGATTTGGTATTTCAATTTTTAATACTTCATCTATTCTTGTTGTACCTCTTACTGATGATTATGATTATATTATTAAGTCACTTGATTTAATACATAGATCTATTGAGTTAAATTCTACATATGATATTTCGAATTATAAAAATGTAGATAATTATTTTTATATAAAAGATTATATACGAAGTGGAACACTTGAAGGAAATAAAGAAAGAGGTAGTTCTTTGATTGGAGATGGACTTCTATCTTGTGTATATAGTTTTTCTAGTAAAGAAAAAAATAGAACTAAATTAATTATATTTTCAACTGATAATGAATTAGAAGGAGATCCACTTGTTACATTGAATGAGGCGGCTAAAATAAGTAAAAATGAAAATATTAAAGTATTTGGTATAGGTACTAAGATTATGAAAAATGAATTTAGGGAAGATTTTAGAAAATCTGTTTTGTTAACTGGTGGTAAATATTATGAACATTCTAATTCTACAGTTAATAACATAGTTAATGATATTGAGAAAACATCCACTTCGTTATTAAAAAGTAAAACACAAACTAGAAGATATGATGCTCCAGAAGTACCATTTATACTATTCTTAGGGTTCTTTACTTTATTTATTTTCTTTAGTAAGAAGGTGATATAATGGTAATATTTCCAATTATCCCTATTTGGGTTATCTCTATTGTATGTGTACTTTTAATAGTGATTATTTTTAAGTATAATAAGAAGAGTATACTTAGAATACTTATGGTTATATTAGTATTTATTATTAATTTAAGAATAATGATACCGGGGAGTGGTTCTGAGAGTTTATCGAGTGATTTGGATGTTTTATTAGTTGTAGATAGTACTATAAGTATGAATGCTTTAGATTATGGCAATAAAGAAACAAGACTTTCTGGTGCAAAAAAAGATTGTGAAAATATTATAAATGAACTTGAAGGATCTAGGTTTTCTATAATTAGTTTTGATAATAATGCTAAAGTATTAGTACCTTTTACATATGATTCAGATATTGCCTTATCCTCAATTGATTTAATAACACCTATTAGTGAACTTTATGCTAGGGGATCATCACTTAATACACCTTATGATGCAATCTTAGATGTTTTAAAATCTGATTCTGAAGATGATAAACGAAGTAAAATAATATTCTTTATTAGTGATGGAGAAATAACAGATGAATCTAAATTAAAGAGTTTTAAAGAATTATCAAAATATGTAAGTGGTGGAGCTGTACTTGGTTATGGTACTGAAAAAGGCGGCAATATGAAGTATAAGAATAAATATAGTGATGAAGAAAGATACTTAATGGATTATTCTGGTAGTTATGGTATGGCAGTTTCTAAAATAGATGAGAAGAATCTAAAGAAGATTTCTAGTGATTTGAGAGTAGATTATATAAATATGAATAATCATAATAATATTAATTATAAGTTAAAAGAAATTAAAAGAAAAAATAATCTAAGGGTAACTGCTAATGATAAAAGTTCTTATAAAGATATATATTTTATTTTTATAATTCCTCTTCTTATTTTAATGGTTTTAGATTTTTATAAAATTAGGAGAAAATTTATATGAAAAAAGTATTTAAAGTTTTAATCGTAATATTTTCTATAATACTTTTAAAATTAATTTTTACATTTACTATAAATGAAATTGTAAAATTTAATTTTAACCATAATAGATATAATTCTAAACTTGTTAAGCTTTTATATGTGTTAAATATTAATGAATCATATATAGCTTATTATAATGATGGTAATATATCATATAAGAAGGGTGATTATGATAGCGCTATTACAAGTTATGAAGAAGCACTTGAAAGAAAGCCTCCCAGAAAAAGGGTTTGTGATGTTAGAATAAATATGTCTTTAGCTATTATATATAATATCAATACAAATGATAAAAAGTATATAAATAGTGAATTAGAAGAAGCTAAAAAAGTTCTTTATAAGGATGGATGTGCTAATATAGATGATGATAATGGTTATAGTAAAGATGCTGAAAAATTAGAAGAAGAAATAAAAAAATTACAAGAACAATTAAATAATTCTAGTAATAGTTCTGATGATGATCAAAATCAGGATGATAATACAAATGATGATAATACTAAAACTAAAGAAATAGAAGAAAAATTAAAACAAATACAAAAAGATGCTAATCGTTCAAGAAAAGATGATATGAATGATACTGAATATATTGGTAATTATAAGTATTATTCTGGAAAGAGATGGTAGTTAAAGGTATAGTATATATGAAGAGGTTATTTAAGATCATGTTAAAGATTTTTATTATAGTTTTAATTATTATAGTTTTGGCTTTTTTATTTATTAAACTTTATAAACCATTTGGTTCTTCTCCTAATAAAAATGATAAGAATGATTATTTTAAGAGAAGTAAAATATTTAAAGATGGTAAATTTGTAAATATAAAAGATTCTAATACTAATGATAATTATATTGATACATTTAAAGATAGAACTAGTGGTAAAGATACTACTCCTTTAGATGAGATTCCTTATAAAAAATATAAATATAAAAAGGCTAAAAAAGATGAAGTTTTAATTACTTGGTTTGGGCATTCTAGTATTCTAATTCAAATGCATGGACTTAATATATTAGTAGATCCAATATTTGATAAGAGGTCTTCACCAGTATCATTTGTTGGACCTAAAAGATTTAGTAAAGTTCCAGTTAATATTAATGATTTACCTAAAATTGATGTTATACTTCTTACACATGATCATTATGATCATGTATCATATAAAACACTTTTATCTTTAGAAGACAAAACAACTAAATTTATAGTTCCTTTAGGAATAGATAAAGATTTAGAAAAGTTTGGAATTAGTAAAGATAAAATTCAAAATATGGCTTGGTATGAGGAAATAAATATCGATGGGCTTTCCATAATTAGTGGACCAGGTAGACATTTTTCTGGAAGATATATATTTGATCATAATGATACACTTTGGTCTTCTTGGATTTTAAAAGATGAATATCATAGTATATTTGATAGTGGTGATACTGGATATGGTAATCATTTTAAAGAAGTTTATGAGAAATATGGTCAGATTGATTTTGCTATTTTAGATGGTTCTCAATATAATGAAAAGTGGCATGGTGTTCACATGTTTCCTGAAGAAAGTGTAGAAGCATCTCTTGATCTTCATTCTAAAGTTTCTATGGTAAATCATTATGGTGCTTATGTTCTATCTAATCATTCTTGGGATGATCCAGTAGAAAGATTTACTAGAAGATGTGAAGAGAAGAATGTAGAATATGTTGCACCTTTACTAGGAGAAACATTTAATATTGATCAATACAAAGATTATCAAACTAAATGGTGGAAAGATATAAAGTAGAAAACATTTACGTTTTCTGCTTTTTTTGATAGAATTTATTTAGGTGAGTTTTATGAGTAAAATTAAAGTTATGGATGAAGTTCTTGCTAATAAAATAGCAGCTGGAGAAGTTATTGAAAAAATGATGAATATCGTTAAAGAATTAGTAGAAAATAGTATTGATGCTTCAAGTGATGAAATTAAAATAGAACTTATAGATTCTGGAACTAAAATGGTTAAAATTTCTGATAACGGAATAGGTATGGATAGAGATGATGCTGAACTTAGTTTTTCTAGACATGCTACTAGTAAATGCAAAGATTTACATGATCTTTTTAATATTAATTCACTTGGTTTTAGAGGAGAAGCTCTTCCTTCAATAGCATCTATTTCTAAAGTTACTTTAAAAACTTCTAATGGTGATGTTGGAACACTTGTTAAAATAGAGGGTGGAAAAGTTATAGAGGTTTCATCATCTGATTTACAAAAAGGAACTACAATTACTGTAGAAGATGTATTTTATAATACGCCTGTAAGACTTAAATATATTAAAAATCTTTATAGTGAACTTGCTAATATTGTAGAATACATAAATAAAATGGCTCTTTCTTATCCAAATATAAAATTTACTTTAATAAATAATGATAAAGTTTTACTAGATACAGCAGGTGATGGTAATTTATTAAAAGTTATTTATGAAATATATGGTGGTAGTGTTGCAAAAAGAATGGTTGAGGTATCAGATTCTAATGATGATTATCATATAAGTGGTTATATTTCATATCCTGAAAATCAAAGGGCTTCTAGAAATAGTATTACAACACTAATTAATGGACGTGTTATTAGAAATAATGACTTAGTTAGAATAATAACTGATATATATCATTTATATATGCCTAAGGATAAATTTCCAATAATAGTTTTAAATATAGAAACAGACCCAATTTTAGTTGATGTTAATGTACATCCTACTAAAATGGATGTTAAATTTTCTAAAATGGATACATTAAAAGAACTACTTACTGAGATGATTAATTCAAAATTAAAAGAGCTTACTATGATACCTGATATTTCTATTAAAACTAGGACAGATATTAGTTTTGATGAAGTAGAAGACGATCCTAATGAAATATCTTATCAAGAAACTACTATTACTTTTGATGTAGAAGAAGAGAGTACTGTAGAAAAAAAAGCTATAAATGAAGAAAAAGTAGTTAAGCAAATTGAAATGGAAGAAATAGTTCCAGAAGAATATAAAATAAAAGAAATGATACCTAGAGGTATAGTTTATAAAACTTATATAATAGCCGAAAACTCTGATGGTATGTATATAATAGATCAACATGCTGCTGCTGAAAGAGTTAACTATGAAAAGTGTATGAAAAAAGTGCTTAACTCTGAAATAGAAAGAGTAGATATGCTTATACCTGTAAGAGTAGAACTTCCTAAAAATGAATTCTTAATAGTAAGAGAACACTTAGATTTACTTGATGAACTTGGATTATTAACAGAAGAATTTGATGAAAATACATTTGTAGTTAGAACACATCCGACTTGGATACGTGGAGATTTAGAAAAAGGCGATATAGAAAAAATATTTGAAGTAATAGCGCATCATGAAGATTTCTCAAAAGAGAAGTTTGTAGATCATTTTGTTGCTACTATGGCTTGTCGTATGTCAATTAAAGCAAATGATTACATAACACTTGAAGAAGCAGAGTTTTTACTTAATGAACTTAGAAAATGTGAGAATCCATTTAACTGTCCACATGGAAGACCAACAATAATAACTTACACTAAATATGAACTTGAGAAAATGTTTAAAAGAATTATGAATTGATATTGAAAAAAAATTAAAAAAATAATACAATTAAGGAGTATAGAAGAGGGATAATATGGATAAAAGACAATTAGATGAGTTATTTGAACTTACTACTGATTTAAACTTAATTAAAAGGATAGCTGATGAAGATATTTATACTATAGATTTCATAATAGAATTTATTTCTTTACATAGAGATTTAACTAGTGATGAAATATTATATTATATAAATAAATTTACAAATTGTTGTTATGATGAAATAGTAGATGTTTCTAAAAATATTTTACTTAATAGTAATTATAATAATGAAGATTTAAAAAGTGTATTTGATGAAATATATAGTATAGATGATTTGTTAAAATATGATCCTAGAATAGAACTTTTAAAGAAAAATGATATAGTTACAACACTTAGTAGTAGTGAATTAATAAAATTATTAAAATCAGATATAAATTTATTACCTGAAAAAGTAAAATTAGTTGATAAATTGTGTAAAAATAGTGAAATTGAAAAAGATGAAGCGTTTCATAATCAGATTAATAAAATAATCGAAAATAATGCTTTAAAAGAAGCAATACCTAGAGTTAAAACTGTCAACCAGGATAAATTAGTAGAACAAAGAAATGCATATATTAAGGCTGATATAATTAAAAAAATTTCTTGTTGTAGTGATAGAGATAATTCAAAAATATTTGAGATTAAGAAAAGCTTTGATAATATAGAATCATTTGAAAGATTATGGAGTATACTTCATATAATTCAATTATATGAAGATAAAAAACAAAATCTTCGCTTTAGTCAGATAGAATTATTAATAAAACTAAATGCAGTACTTGATTCATTGTCTTCTTCTAAACTTAATACTTATTTTGAAGATTTAGAACTTACAAAATATAGAACATTTGAAGAAATACTTGCTATTGCATATAAAATATTACCATTTAGATTTTATGATAATAGTTTAGATGTTGAACAATTATTAGTTCATCAAAGTATTGTTTCTAAAAGAGATTTTGAACAGAGTATGTACTTTGTAGATGAACTTGATAAGTATACTAATGAAAAACATTCATATAAAGGATTAAAATCACTTTATGATATTGCATTAAATGTTTCTACAGATTTTGATGTTCAGAAAAACCAATTTAATTATGTAAAATTACTTAAAAATGATTTTGACAAAGAATGTGCTACTAAAATATTTTTAACATCTAGGTATACTGGGACAAGCTTTTTAGAATGTGCTAAATATATTGATGAAATTGTTAAATGTGATGATATTTCTAAAAAGAAATGTTTAACTGATGTATTTAGATTTATTTTTGAAAATGAAAATTTAACTATAGATGAAAAGAAAGCACTTGTAAAACTAATTAGAAAAGCTGATTCTAAGACAGAAACAAAAGCTGTTTCAGAAATAGTAAAATATTCTAAGCATTTACCTTTAAGTGATATTTATTCTTTAATTAGTTTAGATGAGCAATCTAATGCATCTAAGGTAACAGAGGCACAAAGAGATATTAAATTTATAAATAGTATTAAAGATGCTGCTAGTAGAGAAGATATGATTTATGTATTTAATTCTATACCGCAATCAAAGAGTAATGGCTATTTTCATTTTTAGTCATTTCTTTTTTTGTCACTTTTTAGCACTCTCACTTGACAAGTGCTAAAATAATAGTATAATTATGATTGTGAGGTGATATTATGTTTAATAATAATGAAGAAGAAAATGTTCTAGAAAAATATGGTCGTAATATTACTCTTAAAGCTCGTGAAGGAAAGATGGATCCTGTTATAGGACGAGATGATGAAATACGTAATATTACTAGGGTTCTTTCTAGAAAAACTAAGAACAATCCAGTTTTAATTGGTGAACCTGGGGTTGGTAAAACAGCTATTGTTGAAGGACTTGCTGAAAGAATAGTTAAAAATGATGTACCAAATAGCTTAAAAAACAAAACTATTTGGGAACTTGATATGGCTGCTTTAATAGCAGGTGCTAAGTATAGAGGAGAGTTTGAAGAAAGACTTAAAAAAGTACTTAATGAAGTTAAAAAATCTGAAGGAGAAATCATCATGTTCATTGATGAAATTCATACTATTGTAGGAGCAGGTAACTCTGAAGGTGGAATGGATACTTCAAATATATTAAAACCTATGCTTGCTAGAGGTGAAATACATGTAATTGGTGCTACTACACTTAATGAGTATCGTAAATACATAGAGAAAGATGGAGCACTTGAAAGACGTTTTCAAAAAGTTAAAGTTAATGAACCAAGTGTAATAGATACAATAACTATACTACGTGGTTTAAAAGAAAGATTTGAAATACATCATGGTGTAACTATACAAGATAAAGCAATTATTTCTGCTACCAATTTATCTAATAGATATATTACAGATAGATTTTTACCAGATAAAGCAATTGATTTAATAGATGAAGCTTGTGCTACTATTAGAGTTCAACTTGATAGTGTTCCTGAAGAACTTGATAATTTACAGAGAGAAATAATGAGACTCGAAGTAGAAAAAGAAGCAATAAAAAAAGAAAAAGACGAAATAAGCAAAGCTCGTGTTTTATCACTTGATGAAACCATATCTAATTTAAAATCAGAGGAAAAAGAACTTTCTAACAAATGGAAAGAAGAAAAAAATGTAATAGATTCTATTAAAGATAAAAAGAGTGAACTTGAAAAAGCAAAATTTAATCTTTCTAAAGCAGAAAATGAATATGATTTAGAAACAGCTGCTAGACTTAAACACGGAGTTATACCTACACTTGAGAAAGAACTTGCTAGTTTGCGTGAAAAAAATAATAATCGTATATTAAGTGATGTTGTTACTCCTGATGATATAGCAGTTGTTATATCTAGATGGACAGGTGTTCCTATTTCAAAACTTGTAAGTAGTGAAAAGGAAAAATTACTTTCACTTGAAGATAATCTTAAGAAAAGAGTTATTGGCCAAGACGAAGCATTATCTTTAGTTAGTGATGCTATACTTAAAAGCCGTAGTGGTATAAAAGATCCTAATAGACCAATTGGTTCATTTATGTTTTTAGGACCAACTGGAGTAGGTAAAACAGAAGTAGCTCGTAGTTTAGCATATGAACTATTTGATGATGAAAAACATATGATTAGAATTGATATGAGTGAATACATGGAAAAGTTCAGTGTTTCTAGACTTATAGGTTCTCCTCCAGGATATGTAGGTTATGATGAAGGTGGAGAATTGACTGAAAAAGTTAGACGTAATCCATATAGTATAGTACTTTTTGATGAAATAGAAAAAGCTCATCCTGAAGTTTTGAATTTACTACTTCAAATACTTGATGATGGTAGACTTACAGATTCTAATGGAAGACTTGTAGATTTTAAGAATACTATAATAATTATGACATCAAATTTAGGTAGTGAATATGTACTTGATGGTAAAAAAGAATTGGTTTTAAAGGAAGTACAAAATGCATTTAGACCAGAATTTATAAATAGAATAGATGAAATAATAGTATTTAATGAATTACAAAAAGATTCAATTAGAATTATTTTAGATAAAATAATTAGTGAGATAGAAAATAGATTAAAGGACTTGGATATAACTATTAAACTTACTGAAAGATGTAAAGATTACTTAGTTGATAATGGTTATGATGTAAATTATGGGGCTAGACCTTTAAAAAGAATAGTAAGTAGAACACTAGAAGTACTTTTATCTAAGAAGATTATAAGTGGTGAAATTAAGCCTTCTTCTATAGTTAATATTGATTATTTAGATGATGAATTTAAAATAAGTACTATTAATAAATAATAATTAATTAAACTATTATTAATGATTAGAGTTGTCTACAACTCTTTTCTTTTATTGAAATATTTTTCTTTAATATGTATAATATAAACAAGAGGAGTGAGAATATGAATATGGAAAGTGAAGAATTAGAACCGATTAATGAAACTAAAATAGTTGACAGTATAAGAATGCTTGCTATTGATATGATTGATGCTGCTAAGAGTGGACATCCAGGTATAGCGCTTGGAGCTGCCCCTATAATATATAGTATTTATGCTAATCATTTAAGATTTGATCCTAAGAATCCTAATTTTTATAATAGAGATAGATTTGTACTTAGTGCTGGGCATGCTTCAAGTTTACTTTATTCAACTTTATATATGGCTGGATTTGATTTAACACTTGATGATTTAAAAAACTTTAGACAAATAGATTCTAAAACACCTGGACATCCAGAGTATAAAGTAACACCAGGGGTAGATATTTCAACTGGTCCACTTGGTGAAGGAATTGCTTCAGCTGTAGGAATGGCTATGGCACGTAAACATACTAATAGTTTAATTGATACTAAAGAAGATTTATTAGATTATAACGTTTATGTGTTGTGCAGTGATGGAGATCTAATGGAAGGTGTTAGTTATGAAGCTGCATCTATTGCTGGAAATTTAAAACTTGATAACTTAATAGTTTTATATGATTCTAATGATATAAGTTTAGATGGTAAAGTTAGTCTTTCAACAAATAATAATATTAGACTTATATATGAAGGAATGGGCTGGAATACAATAGAAGTTATTAATTCAGAAGATTTATCTATGCTTAATTCTGCAATTGAACAAGCTAAGAGTAGTGATAAACCAACACTAATAGAAGTAAAATCTATAATAGGACAATATTCAAAATTACAAGGAACTAATCTTTGCCATGGAACACCACTTGAAAAAGAAGATATCTCAAATATTAAAGAAAAACTTGGAATACGTGATATACCATTTACTGTATCTACTGAAGCAGTAGAAGATTTTAGATATATTATTAATGCAAGATGTTGTAATATAGTTTCAGACTTTGATAAAAAAATAGAGAAGTTATCTGATTATGATAAAAACTTTATTTTAGAACTTCAAAATGATCAAAAGAAGATTAATTTAAATACTTTAGATTTAGGGATTAATGAAGAAGATTCACTTAGAGTTATAGCTGGTAAAGTATTAAATGCTTATTCACATGATTCTAGAATCTTATTTGGTGGAAGTGCTGATTTATTCTCATCTTGTAAAACATTTGTAGATGGAGGATGTTTCTCAGCTGATGATTATGCTGGCAGAAATATATTCTTTGGAGTTAGAGAACATGCAATGGGATCTATCATGAATGGTATTGCACTTTCTGGATATATTGCTTATGGTTCTACATTCCTTTCATTTAGTGATTATTTAAAACCAGCTATACGTATGGCAACACTTCAAAATTTACCAGTTTTATATATATTTACACATGATTCAATAAGTATAGGAGAAGATGGACCAACACATCAGCCTGTAGAACAATTAAATACACTTCGTAATATTATTAATTTAAATACATATAGGCCATGTGATGGTAATGAAGTAATAGGTTCTTTTAAAAATATAATGAACAATGTTACACCAACTGCTTTAGTAATTTCTAGAAATAAAACTAAAACACAAGAAAAAACTAGTATTAATAAAGTATCTAAAGGTGGATATATAGTTAGAGAAGAGCAAAGAGGATTTGATGGAATACTTATATCTTCAGGAGAAGAAGTGGAGACATGTATAGAAATAGCAGAAAGACTATATGTGAAAGGATTTGACTTAAGAGTAGTTTCAATGCCATCACTAGGTATATTTTTGAAACAAGAAAATGAATATATAGATTCAATTATTCCAGTAGAAAAGAAAAAAATAGTAATAGAAAAATCTAGAAAAGTAGATTGGAATAGAATAATATTTAATGATAAATACATTATTTCACTTGAAGAATATGGAACAAGTGGAAAAATGGAAGATGTACTTAAAAAATATGGATTCGATGTAGATACATTAGAAGAAAAAGTAGAAAATCTAATTAAATAATTCGACAAAATAATTAGTTCTTATAATATACACTAATATTGGTGATATTATGAGAACTTTTTTAATTTTTGACATAAATGATAATTATTATTCTTTATATAAAGAATATCCAAAATCTATTTTTAATATATTAAAACAAGTTTATTTTTTAAAAAGAGATAACTTGGGGTTTGCTAAAAATATACTTTATAGTTTAGTTAATAATATAGAAAAAAATGATCTTGATAAAAATATATTCATAAAACTTCATAAAGATTTACCATATAGTAAAAGAGGAAATGTTCATATGTTTAATAACTTTTATTATGGTGAAATTACTACAATGGAAATAAAGAATACTTATATAAAAATAAAGAGTAGTAAAGATTATAATTATTTTTTTAATTGTTTATCTTTTTATAATCATTTATTTGTGTGTGACTTTGAAACTAATGATTATTTTTTTCTTAAAGATATGTTTAATGTTTAGTAAAATAAAGCTTTACGAATATTTAAAAATTTAGTAAAATATTATAAGAAAAGGAGATGAAGTTATGAATATCGTTCATGATATTATATTAATAGTAGTAAGTTTAATTATTGGAGCAGCAGCAGGTTTCTTTATAGCTCGTCATGTTATGAAAAAGTATTTAAAGGAAAATCCTCCTATTAATGAAGCTATGATTAAAGATTTAATGATGCAAATGGGGAGAAAACCTAATCAAAAACAAATTAATCAAATGATGAAGTCAATGAGTAAATATATGTAATTTAGATTATTAGGAGTTAATTATGGAGAAGGATAATAAAAGTATAACTTCAAGAGAAGTTGATTTTGCTAAATGGTATACAGATGTTGTAATGGCTGCTAGACTTGCTAGTTATACATCTGTTAAAGGTTGTATTGCTATTGAACCTAATGGTTATGCTATATGGGAAAAGATGCAAAGTATATTAGATAAAGAATTTAAAAAACTAGGACATGTTAATTGTCAAATGCCTTTATTAATACCTGAAGCAATGCTTAACAAAGAAAAAGAATTAGTAGAAGGATTTGCTCCTGAAGTTGCTTGGGTTACAGAAGGTGGAAGTAAGAAACTTGAAGATAGACTTTGTATTAGACCTACAAGTGAAACTTTATTTTGTGATTATTATCAATCACATGTAAAAAGTTATAGAGATCTTCCAATGCTTTATAATCAATGGTGTAATGTTTTAAGATGGGAAAAAGAAACAAGACCTTTTTTAAGAAGTCGTGAATTTTTATGGCAAGAAGGACATACTATACATGCAACTAGTGAAGAAGCAGAAAAAGAAACTAAGCAGATGATGGATGTATATTTCAATTTCTTTAATGATGTACTTGCTATTCCATCTATTAGAGGAATGAAAACTGAAAAAGAAAAGTTTTCAGGAGCAGAATATACATTAACTAATGAAGCTTTGATGTATAATGGAGTTGCACTACAAGCATGTACTTCACATTATTTTGGACAGAAGTTTTCTAGTGCTTATGATGTTAAATTTACAAATAAAGAAAATAAAGAGGAATATGTTTATCAAACATCTTGGGGTACTACTACTCGTATGATTGGTGCTTTAATTATGGTACATGGTGATGATTATGGATTAGTACTTCCACCAAAGATTGCACCTAAACAAGTAGTAATTGTTCCAATTGGTAAAAGTGAAGAAATTAAAGATATGGCTTATAATTTAAGAGATAATCTTTTAGAGAATAATATAGATGCTTATGTAGATGATAGTGAAAAGTCTCCTGGATTTAAATTTGCAGAAGCTGAAGTAAAAGGTATACCTGTTAGAATAGAACTTGGAGAAAGAGATTTAAAAGAAAATAAAATAGTATTTGCTCGTCGTGATACAAGAGAAAAAATAGAAAAATCAAGTGATATAGATATAGTTTCTTATGTAAAAGAATTATTAGATACAATTCAAAAAGATATGTATGAAAGAGCTAAAGAAAGACGTGATAAATTAACTTTTGAAGCTCATAATTTAGATGACATGAAGAATATTTTAGAAACTCAACCAGGATTTATTCATGCTATGTGGTGTGGAGATAAAGAATGCGAAGAAAAAATAAAAGAGATTAAAGGTTGTAAATCTAGATGTATAGATGATAGTCTTCCTAAAATAGATGATAAATGTGTTTGTTGTGGTAGGAATGCTAAACATCATGTTATTTGGGGAATACAATATTAAGAAAAATATCAAATTGATATATAAACTTGCAAATTTGCAAGTTTTTTCTTTTTATAGGTAAAAACTCTAAAAACTTTTGAATAATATAATTGAAACCAAAAGAAATCTAAATATCAGAAGGGGGAGATTATATGAAAGTTTATGGAGATAATTTAGATTGTATAGAAGATTATACAGTGGTTAAAACAGATAAAAACTTAATTATAAAATTAAGAGAATTAGAGGAAGGTGAGAAAGTATCAATAATATCTGATGTAATGTTTAAGACTATGTTTCAAAACTCTAAAAGAATTAAATATTCAGCTAAACTAATATCATATTTTATAGATGTTAGTTATGAGAAATTACTTAATAATTTAAAGTTAGTACAGAATGATTTTGATAATGATAAGTATTACTCTAAAGGAGAAAGAGGAGATTATGTAGCTGAGATAGATGGAATGCATATAAATATAGAGATAAATAATAATTTTAAAGATTATACTTTTGAAAGAAATCTAGAATATATTTTTAAAATATATAATAGTGGGGTAAAAAGGAGTAAGGGAAGTACTGGCTATAAATATAATAAAGTAGTACAAATAAACTTTAATAATTTTTATTATAAGAATGATGAAGAAGCTGTAAAAATATTTACAGTAAATGATGGAAAAGTAAAGTATACAGATAAGATAACAATAGTACAAGTTTATCTACCCCTTTTAAGAAAAAAATGGTATGATTTAGGTATAGAGAACTTAGAAGAAAAAGAGAAATTTATTTTATCATTATATGAAATGAATATTAATAATTCTAAGGAGATAGGAGGTAAGATAAATATTATGAATGATTATCTAGAAGAAAGTAAAGAAGTAATGGAAGATACTGTCTTTGGAGAAAGTTATGATAAAGAATTAGCAACATATGAAGGTGGATTTGATGAAGGAAGACAGGCTGGATATGATGATGGATTTGCTGCTGGCCGAGAAGAAGGACTCGCTGCTGGTCGAGAAGAAGGAATAGCTGCTGGTCGAGAAGAAGGACTCACCGCTGGTCGAGAAGAAGGAATAGCTGTTGGCCGAGAAGATGGAGAACGTTTCGCTAAATTAGAAACTGCTAAGAATTTAAAGAATAATGGAGTTTCAATAGAAATAATAGCTAAGTCAACAGGGTTAACTTTAGAAGAAATAGAAAAAATATAGTCACATGACTATACTTTTTTTATGAAATTTAGTATTTTATTTGTTACATCTTTTTCAGTTATATATACAAAGTGATTTCCTTCTTTATAAGTTATTAATTTTGAATCTTTTATCTTTCTTTTTAAATAGTATCCATCTTTTAGTGGTGTATCCATATCTTTTTCTCCCCAGAGTATTAAAGTTTTACTATTTATATTTTTTATGTACTTCTTTAAATTTTCATTTACTATATTTTTAAATGTTATATACATGTTTTTTTGCAAATTATTATAATCATTTGAAGAATATTTTTTTCTCAGATTAATTAGATATTTTACTTTGTTTTTCTTTAGGTATACTAGTTTTTTTCTTAGTTTATATATTAATACTCTTAGTGTTCTTTTTATGGACTTTCTTCTTATACCTGCTATGTCAATTAAAATTAGTTTATCTATAGGTACTTTGTATAATCCCTTTAGAATTATGGCAATCCTTCCACCAAATGAGTGACAGATTAAACTAGGTTTTACTTTAAGGTTATCTTTTATAAATTCCTTTATTATATTAGCATAATCGTATATATTTAAATCTTTGTTTGGAAATGGTGAAGAACCAAAACCGGGGTAATCTAATATATATATTTTATAATCTTTTTGTAATTTTTCTATCATTTTTGTAAATGTTAATCTTGTGTTTCCCCATCCTGGGAGTATTATTATTTCTTTTTTATTTTCTTTTCCATATATTTCATAGTATATTTTAATATTATTTTTTTCATAATACATAATATCACCTATAGTAACATATGCAGTCATATTAAAAATGTCAATTTAAGTAAAGTTTTGTTAAACTACTTGATTATATATATGTGCTGTGTTATATTATAAGTGTCTAGAGGATGCGATTCTAGCAAATATAAAACCGACTAAATTAACGATAAGGGAATCTTGAAATCAGTTTATCCGTGTTGAATGCCTTTTATTAGGAATCCTAAAGATAAAATAAAGATGCCCACCTGTACAAAGACAGGTTTTATCGTATGCAAAGACCGCTCCTATTGGACTTTTTTTTTGCATTTTTTTTTAAAGTGTGTTATAATAGGCTACCTGAGGAGATGGTTTTTATGATAATACTTCCAATTTGTAATAGAGAAAGAATTTTAAACGTAGAAGTAGAATTAAAAAAAGCTAGAAAAGTTGCTAGAAAAGTAAATGATTTTAATGTTAAACCTTGTGATGTTATGGTTAATGGATATAGATATAGTGAATCACATTTTAGTAAAGATATAGCAACTCCTAAAAGTATTATGAATTTCATAAGAACCAATTCAAAAACTGGACGTAGTAGTATTTTAATATCAACAAAAGAAGAAGATGGGGTATATGATATATATGAACTTGAGGGAGTTAATGATAAAGTATCTGATGGTGTAGATAATTTAATTGGGACATTGATACTTGCTTTAAAAAACGAAAGCTCAACTCAAAAGGGAAGATACTTAGATTTAAGCAAAATAGAATTATTTGATGAAATAACTTTAGATAGAGTTAGAGAATTAGAATTTTTAAGTAAAAATATGGATAAACTTAATATATCTAAATATATAGAAGAACATGATTTAAGATGTTTATTTAGATTACTTCAATCTATGGATGAGTTTAGTTTTACTATAATTAAGAATTCATTAATATTAGAAGAAGAGTTTAATAAAACAATTAAATTTTTAGAACCAACTAATAGTCGTGATTATAATAATTTAAAGAATTATTTAGAACTTTCTAAAGATAATCAAAGAGAGTATTCTAAACTTTCTTATGTAAATAAAGTAATTAATAATAAGCCACTTAAATTAATTCAAAGTAGTCATGAGAAAGTAAAAGTTTATCAAGAAAATAATGTTGAGGCTAGTTAATGGATAATAGATTTCAAAGATTAGAACTTCTTTATGGAGAAGAGAATGTTGATAAATTAAAGAAAAGTACTATATTGGTACTTGGACTTGGTGGAGTTGGAGGATATGTTGTTGAAGCCCTAGCAAGATGTGGTGTAGGAAGACTCATACTTATTGATTCTGATAAAGTTGATATAACAAATATAAATAGACAAATAATAGCACTTAATAATACGGTAGGAAAATATAAAACAGAGTGCTTTAAAGATAGAATTAAATTAATAAATGAAGAGTGTGAAGTGGTACTTATTAATAAATTTATAGATGAAAGTAATTACCTTTCCATTTTTAAAGATAAAATAGATTTTGTAGTAGATGCAATAGATTGTGTTAAAACTAAAGAATTAGTTATTAAATACTGTTTAGATAATAATATTAATATAATTTCTTCTATGGGAACAGGTAATAGAATAGATCCATCTAAACTAGAAATAGTAGATATTAAAAAGACTAGTTATGATCCTATAGCTAAGAGAATAAGAAAATATTTAAAAGATAATAATATAAATAAAAAACTAAATGTTTGCTTTAGTAGAGAAGTACCTAATAAGAAGATAGATAAAATAATACCTTCTAATTCATTTGTACCATCTTCAGCAGGACTATTAATAGCAAGCTATGTAGTAAATAATATAACTAATAAATAAATTAATAAATGGTGGGTTCGATATGGAAATTAGAAGAGTTACAGTTACACATTTTTTTGATGACTTAAGAGATGAATTAGAAAGAGTTCTTCTTAAAATACAAGAAAAATATGGTTTAGATGAGTATGTAGATACTTCTGATAATGGTAAAGAAGAAGAATATGAGAAGTATGAAGAAGATTTATTTTGTTGTTTTGATAGTTTAAAACAAAATAATTATAAGCATTATCAACTTATTATAAGTATTTTATATCATGATTATGTTTTATCTATACAAGATAAGAATGATCCAATGCGAGATATACTTGATGAAGAATATCAAAGAGCTAGAGAGAAAGTTAATGATGTAGAATCACTTGAAGAATATTTAGGTGATAATGAGCAGTTTTACTCAGATATGGTAGAAGGATTTTTAGAGTTTCATCAATGTGATTACTTTGAAAAAAGAGAAAGATTTTTAGAAACTAAAGAGTTAGATAAATATTTAACTAAAGTATTTCCTTTACATATATTAGATAAACTTTATTACGTAATTACTTTAACTGAAGAAGATTTAATGTCTTACTTTGCAGAAGACGGAATGAGTGCAATTGGTATAATAATTTCAGCACTCAAAAATTTATATCATTTTGATAAAAATAATTTTGATAAATTAATTAAACCATTAATTTATAAGTATTATAAAAATTTTAATTATAAGAGAGAGTTAAACGAATCAGATGAAGATAATGATCAATTACTTAAATTAATAGAAAAAGAAGATGTTAAAATAATAAAAGAAAAAATAATTAATTCTATTGATTATTTAGAATATATATTATTGGAATTTTATAATGATTCATTTGTTTATGATGATGAATATAAGAAAAAAGTTAATGATACTTATCAAAAACATAAAGTAAAAAAATTAGAAGAGATGATGTAATGATGAAAATTAATAATTTTTTAGATGACTTTAGAAATAGAATATATATGGCTTTTTTTCCATATTTAAATAAGAATGAAGATGAAATTGATTATGATGATATATTTGGAAAAATAGAATTAATTTCTAATAATGAGGCATATTATAAACTTTTTCTTTCTGTATTATTTTTAGATGATTATAGATTAAAATTAAGATATTTAATAAATAATCAAGCTACTGAAAGTGATAAAGAAACATTAGAGTTTTATGATAATAATATAAAAAGTATAGACGATGTAATTGATTATATAGATAATGATGGAGATATACTTGATATGATTAATTCTACACTTGTTTTTACTAATTTAAAGAAGAGTTATCAAAGAGAAGTTCTTACTTGTTCTTGGATTAAAAATGATTATTTAAAGAAAGTTACACCACTTCATATATTAGATTTGTTTTATTATAGTTTTCCAATATCACTTGATAACTTTATTGAATTATTTAATGAATATAATGAAGAAGAAAATAGTTTAGATGCTAGTGGTGAAGCTACTGTTGAATTTTCAAAAGTATTAACTGATTTATATAATTCAGATTTAGATAATTATAAGAAATTAACAGATGAATTAGTGGAAACATATAAGATTATGAAATATCATAAAATATTTGAGGATGAGGAACTCGATAAGTTTGTTTTGAAGAAGGATATAGATTTATATCAATCTTTATATACAGATTCACATATAAGAATCAAAATATTAGATTATTTTTTGGAGTATAGTGTACTTTGTAGTAAAGAAGAAAAAGATTCATTTAAAGATGAGTATATTAAAGTTAGAAAGAATAAAAGATAGGGGGGATAGTATGATAGATATTCATTCACATATAATGTTTGGTATAGATGATGGTAGTAAAGATATAGAAACATCTATGGAAATACTTAGAGATGCATATAAGAATGGGGTTACAGATATAATTTTAACTCCACATTATATAGAAGATAGTAAATATACTTGTAATAATATAGAAAAAGGGAAAATACTTAAAAAATTACAATATACGCTAAAAAAAGAAAATATAGATATTAATTTATATATTGGTAATGAAATATTTATAAATGAAAATATTTCAGATTATATTAAGAAAAAAGAAATAGCACCACTTAATAATTCAGAGTATATATTAGTAGAACTACCTATGGGAAGAATGTATAATAATACTAAGTCAATATTTTTTGAATTAATTAGAGAAGGTTATACAGTAATACTTGCTCATCCAGAAAGATATAGATATATGCATAAAAATCAAGAAAAACTTGAAGAATTATTAGAGATGGGTGTACTTCTTCAAGGAAATTATAGAAGTTTATTTGGTTATTATGGTAAAGATGCTAAAAAAGCTTTACAAAAATTAATAAAGAAAAAACAAATTAGTTTCTTAGGTAGTGATATACATAAGAATGATGGATATAATTTAAAAAAATTAGAGAAGGAGATACTTAGACTTTCTAAAGATAAAGAATATACAGAAAGTATAATAAATGGGAATGCTAAAGATATTTTGAAGAAAAATTAAAAAAATGTATAAATTACGACTATTTTTGATTATAATATAATTAGGGTAGGTTGTAAGGAGGTACATGAGAGTATTATTAGTGTTATTAATTAGTTTTATAATAACATCTTTGGTATTTCTATTTTGTGCATTTAGATTAAGTAACAATAGTGATAAATTAATGAAATATGATGATTAATATAGCTAAACAGCTATATTTTTTTGTATTTGTTTTTATTAAAATAATAGCTAAATTTGTAGAATTAGTTATTTTTTTTATATCAATTTATATATAATTACATGTATATGCTCATTTTACTATATGAAAAAGTGTTTTTGTATTGACTTTTAGCACTTTTTCATTTATAATAGTGCTTGCTAATTGAAGGGGAGTGTATTTGTGGAAGAAATCAATTTAGTTGAAATATTTAGTTATTTCAAATCAAAGATAGTACCAATATTAATAGTAATAGGAGTAATACTAGTTGTTGGTAATATTTATTCAATATTTTTAAAAACACCTATGTATCAAAGTAACACTACAGTATTATTAGTTAATAGTAAGAATAATAATACAACTGAGTTACAACTTAATAAAAACTTAGTTACTACTTATACTGAAATTATTAAGAGTCGTAGAGTATTAACTCAAGTAATAAAAGAAGGAAAACTTGATTGTAGTGTAGCTGAACTATCTAATATGATAAGTGTAGAAGCAGTAGGAGATACTGAACTTATTAGAATTACAGTTAAAAATCCTAATAAGAAAAAAGCTTCTATAATAGCTGATCAAATAGCTGATACTTTTATTAAAGAAATAAAAGATTTATATCATTTAGAGAATGTTAGTGTTGTAGATAAAGCTATAGTAAATAATAATGCTTATAACATTAACTATTTAAAAGATAATATTATATATTTAGGAATAGGAATAGTACTTACATTTGGTATAGTATTTGTTATGTATTATTTCGATACTACTATTAAATCAACAGAAGTAGTTGAAAATAAACTTGGTTTAACAGTAATAGGAATTGTTCCTGAAGAAAAGGATAGGGGGTAATAAATATGAGAACAACTGATTTAATTATGAACTCAAATCCTAAATCTATGTTTAGTGAGGCAATTAAAACTATTCGTACTAACTTAGCTTTTTCTGCTATTTCAGGAAATATGAAAACATTACTTGTTACATCACCAGAAGCTGGAGATGGTAAAAGTTTCGTAGCAGCTAACCTTGCTGTAGCTTATGCACATGAAGAAAAAAAAGTACTAATTATTGATTGTGATTTAAGAAAAGGTAGACAACATGATATATTTGGTGTCAATAATATGGGAACTAGAGGATACTCAAATTTAATATTAAACTATGATAAAAATGATACTAAATTTGGTGACTATATAATAGAAACTGGTGTTAAAAATGTTAATTTAATACCTGCTGGTCCTACACCTCCAAATCCAGTTGAATTATTAAATTCTGAAAATAATCAAAAATTACTCTTTGAATTAAAAGAAAAGTTTGATATAATTATACTTGACTGTCCGCCAGTTATAGGATTAAGTGATACATTAGTTTTAACTAAATATAGTGATAGCAATATAGTTGTTGTTTCTAATAAGAAAACTAAAGTAGAAAGTTTAGAGAAAACTAAGAAAACATTTGAACAAATAGAAGCACCTATTACTGGAGTAATTATTAATAAAGCTTCTGTTAAAGATAATAGTTATTATGGATATTATTGTAATGATTATTATTACTATGACGAGAATGGGACAAAAAAGACAAAGAGAAGTAGATTAAAAAGATTTAGAAGATAATGGAGGGATACTATGAATGAAGCAGTTGTAGATACTAGCTTAGTTGAGGAAAGAAGTTCAGTAAAAGAAAAAATGTATTTTGGTATTAAAAGAGCATTTGATATATGTGTATCTTTAGTAGGTATGTTATTCTTAATACCAAGTGTTATTTTTGTAAAACTTGCTTATTTATTATCTGGAGATTTCCATACAATATTTTATTCTCAAAAGAGAATTGGTAAAGATGGAAAAGAATTTAAGTTTTATAAATTTAGAAGTATGCTTGTAGATAGTGAAGGGATACTTGAGAATACACTTAAGATGGATCCAATAGCAGCTGATGAATATAAAAGAACTAAGAAACTTAAAAATGATCCTAGAATTACTAAAGTAGGGAGATTTATAAGAAAAACTTCTATAGATGAACTTCCACAATTAATTAATATATTTAAGGGTGATATGAGTTTAATAGGTAATAGACCTTATTTACCTAGAGAAAAAGAAGATATGGGACCTTTCTATAACTCAATTATTAAGACTAAACCAGGACTTACTGGTTATTGGCAAGTAAATGGTAGAAGTAATACTACTTTTGCTAAAAGATTAGAATTAGAAAGCTATTATTCTAATCATTGTGGTTTAAGAATGGATATAAAAATATTCTTTAAAACATTTACTGCAGTATTATTTCATAAAGGTGCAGAATAGTGTTAAAATTAGTTGATGTAACTCCTAGTGATGATGAATTATTAAAGGTTAGAATAATGATGTATGAAGAGCCAGGAATTAGAGAAGTCTTTAATGGTAGAGGAGATAGACTTGCTACTAGTCATAAAGTATATATTATTATGAATGATAACCAAGAAGTTGGGTTTGCAAATTTAGTATTTGAAAAACAAAATTATGATTTTTATTTCTTAGATATGGGAATAAAAGAAAATTATAGAGGTAAAGGTATAGCAACAGAAGTGTTACAAACCTTAAAAAATATTAATTCTAAACCTATTATAATTGAAACTAGAGAGAATAATACTTTAGCTAATTGTTCTGCTGAAAGAATAGGTTGTATGTTAATGAGTAAAGATAATAAAAACTATTATTTATTACAGAGAGAACATTATAATGAATTTATAGATAATGGTTATCTTGATAAATTAACTGAACATTTAAACGAAGATAAAGATAAAAGATTTTTATATAAATAAAGAATTAAGGGGTAAAAAAAACATAATAAAAGATACACATTAAGATTATCCTTAATAGATGTGTATCTTTTGTTTTGTAGAGGGGTGAGTATATGAGAAAGAAAAATGAACCAATTAGAATAGCACAAATTATAGGTAAATGTGTCTAGGCGTTCGTAGACGAGAAATCGAATGTCAAAAAATCCCTGAAAATAAAGGGAAAACAAAAATTGCAAATTTTCATATTTTGAAATATGCAGTCAAAAGAAGACTGTTTTTATTTTGGCAAAATTCGAGAGTCTTATGTAGTAGATAATCTCTAACATACAACTTATACAAAAATATATAATTAAAAAAATAATAAAATCCTTAAGATTTTAAACAAAAAATGAATCTATTATTTTTACTCCTTTCAAGTGGATAATAACTAATAGACCTTAAATTGTTAAATGTGTAATTATAGTGAAAAAAACAAGTAGTCTACAATGAATATTTAGACTGCTTTTTTATTTGATAGATTAGAAGTTATAAATATAATTCTCATTCTCTCATAGATAGGAAGGAAAAAATGGAGAATAAAAAAGGAGATAAAGAATTAGTATTTATGCTATATAATTATCCAAATATAGATAAACTAATTGAAAATAGAAAACTAGAAATAATAGACAAAGTAAATACTAGTTATAACGAATGGAGTAAAGCTAAACATTCATTGTATACAAATACTTTAGAAGATATTATTGAAAGAATTGATTCGGATAAAACAATAAGTAGATTGAACAAATGGAAAAATATAATAGAAAAATTCCTAGGTGGTATTAGTTATAACGACATGATTAAAAGATTTGTTACTAACAAGTATTTTTTTAATGGTTCCACAGAAGAAGTAATGAAAACATTAAAGATTAATTATGATGAATATTATTTTCTAGATCAAATAACAAAAAAAAGTTTATATAGATTATGTGAAAAAGAAAAACTATATGTATGAAAGGAGTAAAAATGACACCAGCAGGTGAAGTTCGAGTACACAAGAATAATGGATATACTATTATTCCTAATGAAATACTTAGAGATATGAATTTATCATTAAAATCTAAATCATTACTTAGCTTAATGTTGAGCTTACCTGATGATTGGGATTACACTGTAGCAGGACTAACTAAACTTGTGAAAGAAGGATATGATTCTGTTGATTCAGGAATTAAAGAATTAATTAAGTTTGGTTATGTTTATAGAGAAGAATCTAGAAAAGAAAGAGGATATTTTAAATATATTTATCATATATTTGAAAGTCCTAAAGATAACTATTTTTTAAACAAAAATCAACCGGTGGGGGAAAAACGGGTAGCCGTTAAACGGATAGCCGAAAAAACCGAACAACAAAATAAAGATTATAAAAAAGATATAAAAGATAAATATGATAAAACTCAAAATGAAAATATTAATCATAATATTTTAACCAAAGAACTGATTAAGCTAAACTACATTGATAGTGATGACGAATTTAGTTCTTTTAATTTTGATAATTTATTTCATAAATATCTATCTGAAGGAAAAAGTTATTTAGAACTGTTTACTAGCATTCATTATATAGTATCTAGAGTAAAAGGAAATAATTATACGGACGAAGATGGAAATGAGATAAAAAATCGTTATTCATATTTTAAAAATGCCATTGAATCAAATTTTGAAAGATTAGATAACCAGACAGATGAAATTTGGTCAGAGGCAGAATTAACAAAAATGTTAGAAGAATTTAAGATTAAGAAAAAAGAAGAAGGTGATTTATATAGATGAAATGCCAAGTACTAGCTATAGCAAATCAAAAAGGTGGAGTTGGGAAAACAACAACTACATTTAATCTTGGAGTTGCATTGGCACATAGTGGGAGAAAAGTATTATTAATAGATGCAGATCCACAAGGAGATTTAACTACTTACATGGGGTGGCATAATGCTGATAATTTACCAGTAACTTTGTCTACAATAATGAGTAGATGTATAAACGATATGGATATTAATTCTGAAGAAGCAGTTCTTCACCATAATGAAGGGGTTGATTTAATACCAACTAATTTGGAACTTGCTTCATTAGAAGTAAGTTTGGTTAATGCAATGAGTAGAGAATCAACAATGAAAAATTGTATTGAAGAATTAAAACAAAAATATGATTTTATTTTAATAGACTGTATGCCTTCACTAGGAATGATTACAATAAACGCTTTAGCTAGTGCTGATAAGGTAATTATACCTGTTCAATCAGAATTCTTAGCTGCAAAAGGAATGAATCATTTAATGAATACTATTATGAAAGTTAGAAAAAACATCAATAAGGAATTGGATGTTTCTGGAATTGTTTTAACTATTGTAGATGGTAGAAGAAAATTATCAAAAGAAATAACTGAAGAGTTAAAAGAAACATATGGAAAAGTATTCAAAATATATGATACACAGATTCCTAGAGCAGTAAAAGCAGCAGAATCATCTAGAATGGGAGAGAGTATCCTTTCTTATGACAAAGATAGTAATGTTGCAAAAAGTTATATTGAATTAGCAAAGGAGGTTTTAAACGATGAGCGAACAAAGAATAAAACAAGAGATTCCCATGAACTTCAATCTAGATGATTTCTATACAACCCAAGAACAAAGAGACGAAAATAAAAAAGAAAAAATTGAAGAAATAGATATCTCGTTAATTGATAGTTTTAAAAATCATCCGTTTAAAGTCTTAGATAATGAAGAATTAAATTCATTAGAAGAAAGTATTAAAAATAATGGTTTAATGGAAGCTGTTATTATTAGACCTAAAGAAGATGGACGATACGAAATGGTATCAGGTCATAGAAGATTACTTGCTTGTAAAAAATTAGGATTAGATAAGATTCCAAGTATAGTAAGAAACCTTTCACAAGACGAAGCTACTATTTATATGGTTGATTCTAATCTACATAGAGAAAAACTTTTACCAAGTGAAAAAGCTTTTGCATATAAAATGAAATATGAGGCAATAAAACATCAAGGTAAAACTTTTGGTCCACTGGACCAGAAGTTAGATACTTCAGGACCAATTGACCGAAAGTCTAGTGCAGAAATACTTGGTGACGAACATGGTGAAAGTGAAAAGACAGTAAGAAGATATATAAGATTAACTTACTTGATTCCTGAACTATTACAAATGGTAGATAATTCAGAGCTTAACGAATCACCATCAATTGCAATAAGACCAGCTGTAGAACTTTCTTATTTAATAACTCATGAGCAAAGAATATTGGCAGAATATATTGAATACAATCTAACAACCCCATCACTAGAACAAGCAAAAAAATTAAAAGAATTAAGTAAGAATGGAGTTGTAGATGAAACAAAAATTGAAGAATTATTAGACCAGCCAAAAGCGAACCAAATACAAAAAATTAAGATTAGTGAAGAAAAATTATTCACAGTTGTTCCTAAAAATGTAGATAGAACTAAATTAGAAGATTTTGTGTTAAAAGCATGTGAGTTTTATTCTAAACATTTAAAGAATAGAGAAAGAGAAAGATAATTGCACATTTGATTAATATTCATTAATCTTTATAATGCAGGTTAGAAAGGGTGAATTTTATGAAAAAGAAAAAAATAATAGTTGTACTTATTCTAGCTGTATTAAGCATTGGTTTTTATTTTAAAGATGATATAGCAATGATTAAACATCATATATATCCGATTCAATCTAATAAAAAGTTAGAAAATCAAGAGACGATTGAAGAAGAACAAATAGTTAAAGAAGATTCTAAAGAAGAAATAAAAACAGAAAAAGAAGAAGCTAAAGAAATAATTAAAACTGAACAAGAAGAAGTTAAGGAAGAAGTTAAAGTGAATAATAATTTCTCTAAGACAGAAACAAAAAAAGAAAATGTTAACAATCAAAAAATAGAAATGCCGAAACAAGATCCACCAAAGAACAATAATAATCAACATAGTGAATCAGGAAATTCTAATGAAAATGTTAAACATGAAGAGAAACCAGTTGTAGTTCAAAAACAACCATGGGAAGAATTAGGACTAACTGAAGATCAATTTAAAAATCAACCAATGTACTCCTGGGAAGAAGTTGATTTTAAAACAAAAGAGGAATGTATGAATTATGGTAATGAACATGCAGAATATGGATTCGAATGTTCAGAAGTAACTAGTTGGACAAGGAGTCTTGGATGGGACTATAGAACATTTTAAAAATATATAGATGCTTAAGGCATCTTTTTTTATTGGAGGTAGAAATATGAAAAGGAAAATAACAGGACTATTGTTATTATTAATTACAATAGTTGGTGTAGTTTTTGGCATTACTAAAGTTAATGCTGAAAGCTATCAAGGAACAATAAGAGAGGGAGCTTGGATTCCTGGATATTGGATAAGTAAAAAAGATGGTAGCACAATAAGTTATCATCAAGCTAGATGGCTTAACAATTCAGAAGGAGAAGCAATATATTGTATTCAACCATACGTACGAATTGTAGATGGAACGACATATACTATTACAAATGAAGATATGCAAATACTTGCGGGATTATCTCAAGAACAATGGCAGATGGTTACAAGATTAGCATATTATGGTTATGGATATAATGAAAATGGATATAATCATAGTGATGCAAAATGGTATGTAGCAACTCAAATGTTAATTTGGAGAACAGTTGATCCAGCAAGAGCAAATGATATGTATTTTACTAATGGACTAAACGGAACAAGAAACGATAGTATTTTAGTAAGTGAAATGAATGAAGTAAAAGCACTTGCAGAATCTCATTCAGCTAGACCAAATTTAAATGTACCAAGTGAAGCTATAATTGGAAATGAATTTAATGTTTCAGATAGTAATGGAGTATTAAATAAATTTAGAGTAACTAATGTAACTGGAGGAACTGCTAGTATTAATAACAATACTTTATATGTTAATCCAACTGAAGTAGGAGATATGAAAATAACATTATCTCGTGAAGCTAATATGGCTCATAAAACAATTTATTTATACTTTGCTACTTCATCTCAAAACTTAATGAGAAGAGGAGACTTAGATCCAATTAACATTAATCTAAATGTTAAAGTTTTAGGTGGTAAAGTAACAATCAATAAAGAAGATAAAGTTACAAAAGAAGCACAAGGAGAAGCTACTTTAAAAGGTGCTACTTATGGTATTTATGATGAATCTGGAACATTAATAGATAAAATAACTACTGGTGATGATGGAAAAGTTACATCTGGATATCTTCCTAAATTAGGTAAGTTCTACTTACAAGAAATATCTCCAAGTGAGGGTTATAAATTAGATAATACAAAATATGATTTTGAAACTACTAAAGACAGTTTAGAGCCATCTGTAACTGTTAAAGAAGAAGTAATTGAGAATCATTTTAATTATGTAAAAGTATATGCTAGTGATGAAACAGGAGTTATGACTCCAGAAGAAAATGTTGATTTCGCAGTATATAATAAGAACAATGAATTAGTAATGAATTTAACTACTGATAAAGATGGAATTATTAATTTCAAATTACCTTATGGAACATATACATTAAAACAAATGACATCTCCAAAAACACATAAGAAAATGGAAGATTTAACTTTAACAGTTAAAGAAGCTGATGTAAAAATTAATAAAGTTATTTCAAATGGAGAATATAAAGCAAAACTAAGAGTAGTTAAAATTGATAAGGAAACTAAAGAAGTAATTAAAAGAGCTGGAATTAAATTCAAAATATTAGATACTAAAACAAATGAATATGTATGCCAAACAACATCATATCCAAAAGCTACTATTTGTGAATTTGAAACAGATAAAAACGGAGAATTTATAACTCCATTTGTACTTAATAGTGGAACTTATAAATTAGAAGAAGTAGATCAAAAAATAGATGGTTATTTATGGAATAAAGAATCTCATGAATTTACTATTGATGAAGATGCTAATTTAAGAACTGATTCTGAATATGGAGTAATATTTGATACCGATTTTGAAAATCAAAGAGTTAAAGGTGAAATAAAGATTGAAAAAGTTGGTAACAATGTTCAAGTTGCAGAAGAAGGATTGATACTATTCCAAGAACCATTAGAAGGTATTAAATTCTGTGTATTTACTAAAGATGGTAAAGAAGTTAAATGTGGAACTACTGATAGTGAAGGACATTTAACATTTAAAGATTTAGAATTAGGAGAATACTATGTTCAAGAAATTGAAACATTAGAAAACTATGTTTTAGATCAAACAAAACATGAGATAATTCTTAAGTATAAAGATCAATATACTCCAGTTATTACATATGAAACTATATTAGAAAATCACGTACCAACTGGTAATTTAGAGTTTACTAAAACAGATTTTTCAGAATCAAAAACATTACCAAATACTACAATTGAGATTTATTCAGAGAACGATATTTTAATTTATAGTGGTAAAACTGATGAGAACGGAAAAATAGTAATAGATAAATTACCTATTGGTAAATTCTATATTTTAGAAAAAGAAGCTCCAGAAGGATATGAATTAAATGAGGAAAAAATGTGGTTTGAAATAAAAGAAGATGGAGAAATAATTAAAGCTACAATGAAAGATGAACAAATAATTGAAGTACCTGATACTGAAAAGAATAAAGATTATAAAGAATTAATAGGTGGTATTGCATTAATGTTAATCGGAACAGGAGTAGTAATATATGGAATCAAAAGAAACAAAAAGAATAAAGAAAAAACATAAAAGAAAGAGCTGGTTGATTGTAATCGGCTCTTTAATTATTCTTCTTGGGGTGTTTGATGTTAGCTTAATGTTTATTAAACCAGCAATGCAACAAGAACAAGAGGAAAATGCACTAAAAGATTTTTACATTAAAGAAGAACAAAAAGTTGATAAGGTTGATAAAACCACTTCTGAAGAAGTGAAAGAAGTATCAAAATCTAAAGTAAAATATGATTATATTGCGGTATTAAAAATACCTAAAATTAATTTAGAAAAAGGATTAGTTGCTAAAGATAGTAAATACAATAACATTAATTATGGGGTAGAGATTCTAAAGGAATCTGATAGTCCAGATGTTATAAATGGTAATGTAATTTTAGCTGCACATTCTGGTACAGCAAATATTTCTTATTTTAGAAATTTAGATAAAATTAATGTTGGTGATGAAGCTATTATTTATTATCAAGGAAAGACTTATAATTATAAGTTTGTAAAAATATATGATATAAATAAAACTGGTAAAGCCAAAATAAAAAGAGATAATAACACATCTACATTAACCTTAGTTACATGTAGGCATAATACTAATAAACAAATTGTGCTAATTGCAGAATTGCAGAATTTGCAATAAAAAAGAATGTTTGTATAATCATTCCCAGGAAGTGATTATATGTCAAAATTTGATTATTCAAATGGATTTGTTGATAAGAAAGATAGAAAAAGATTATACTTCTTTGAAGAAATAACAGATATTTTAGTGATGTATGATAGTACTAATTTAGATGTTAATGAATTGATTTATTGGTTATATTCTTTAAGTAGAAGTGTTAGTTATAGAGAATACAAAATCCGTAAATCAAAGAAAAAATATAAACTTAAAATGGATAGACAAGTAGATGAAAATACATTTATAAGAAATGTATGGAATAATGACATGTTTATTTATTGTATTATATTATCAATTCATGATTATTCATCTTGGTGTACTAGAGATACCTTGACTGAAATAGTAGATAGAATATATTGGATTATGGATGAGGTAGTTCATCCAAACTATAGACCAGGATTAGATCTTGAAGATACAAGATACTATATAGAAATGGAATATATTAATAAGAATAAACAAAAAAATATAAAAAGAAAACACAACATGAATTTTGAGGAAGAGAAGTGGAGAGCATGACAGCTTTCTTTTTTATTGGAGGAAAGAATGGAAAGGGAAAAAACAATTAGAGAGAGATTTAGAGTCTTTCAAACACTCATTAGATATGGATATAACACAGATAAAAAAATAATGAATCTGGCAGTAGAAGAGTTGGTTTTGAAGACAGACATGAATAGAAGTGATTTAGCTATTGCTGTAGGGATAAGAAATGCCTTAAGAGATAAAATGTTAGTCACTTTTTTATGTGGAATGGGGGAGATGAAAGAGAATATTAAGAAAATCAACTAATTAAAATTGGTAAACAAAGAATAAAAAGGGAGAGTGATTTTAAATGTTAAACCAAATAGTATTAGTAGGAAGATTAGTAAAAGATCCAGAAATAATTGAATCAGAAGATGGTAAAAAAAGAGCATACGTTACATTAGCAATACCAAGAAGTTTTAAAAATGCTGATGGCGAATATGAGTCAGACTTTATCAATTGTACACTATGGGACGCAATTGCAAAAAGTACAACGGATTATTGTAAAAAGGGCGATATAGTTGGAGTGAAGGGAAGAGTTCAAAGCAGTACTTTAGAAAAGGAAGACGGAGAAAAACAATTTAGAATTGATGTTATTGCAGAGCGTGTAACATTTTTGACTAGTAAAAAAGAAAAAGAACAAAGCGGAAAAGAAAAATAGGAGGTAGACATGAAAAAATATTCTGTAGTTGTAAGTAGCAGATTAACTAAAATGTATGATATAGAGGCCGATTGCAAAGAAAGTGCAATGGCAGAAGCATTAGATTATTATAATGAATTTGCAACAATCGATTATGCAGAAACAGATGTAGTATCAGATATATTTGTTGATGCAGAAGAATTATATGAAGAGGAAAATGCTACTGAAGAGTAGCTTTTCTCTTTATTAGCAAGCACTGAATTTGTAATACAACTACAAATTCTATTCAATGGGGAAATCCCCAATCCCCTTATTATTTTGTAGGAGGAAAATGTGGCAGAGGTATGCGTAACTAAATCAGTTAGAATTACTCCAGAACTAGAATTAAAATTAGTTGAAATGCAAGAACTATCTGGAATAAGTCAATCAGAAATAATTAGACTAGCATTAAGTGGAATAAAAGTGTTAAGAGAAAAACCATCAAAAGAATTAATGAACTCTTTACTAAAAGTTAACAATGTAGGAACTATATTGAGTCAAATAAGAGATCAAGCAAAAGATTCAGGTGAACTCGATTATGATAGTGTTAGATACTGCATTACTCAATTAAATAGTTTAGCTAACGAGATAAGAAGAAAATTTTTATAATGGCTATAAGTAAAATATGGAGTATAAAAACAGGATTATCAAATGCAATAAATTACGTTACAAATGACGAAAAAACTAATGAAGATACATATAATGAACTTCATAATGAATTAAAATATATAGCAAATGATTTTAAGACTGAAGAAAAATTATATGTAACAGGAATTAATTGTGATCCGAAGAAAGCTAAAAGAGAATTTATAGATACAAAGAAAAGATATAACAAATTGGGAGGAATAACAGCTTTTCATGCGGTACAGTCTTTTGAAGAGTTAGATATTACTCCAGAAAAAGCACATGAAGTTGGACTAGAATTTGCAAATAAAATTTGGGGAAATAGATTTCAAGTAGTAGTTGCAACTCATTTAGATAAAGAGCATCTTCATAACCATTTTATAATTAATTCAGTTTCTTTTATAGATGGATATAAATATCATGATACTAGTGCCAGTTATGCTGATATTCGAAAACTTAATGATGAACTTTGTAAAAAATATGGATTAAATTTTATGGAAGAAAAAATAACTAAAGCTGGATATAACTATAGAAACTTCCAATTAAAAAATGAGAATGAAAATATATATGATAAACAACTTAAACTAGATGTCGATATGGCAATAGGACTTGCTTCTTCATATGAAGAATTTAAGAATATTTTAAATAATATGAATTATGAGGTATATGAGAGGTCAGGTAAGTTAGGAGTTAAAAGTTTGGAATATAATCGTAGTGTTAGATTAGAAAGAAGATTTAATGAGGACTATTCTATAGAAAATATTAAGAAGAGAATTTTAGGAATATATCTTCCAGAAAATAAAACATATTATAGAAACTATTTTAAGAAAGATGAACTAATAGATAAATTATTTAAATTAAATTGCAAGGGGTTGGCTATGCGATATATTAAATATCTTAAAATGTTAAATAATTATCCATCATATATAAAAGAAAATAAAATTTCATTTGAAATGCAAAAAGAAGTTTATGAAATGGAAAATATTAGTAAGCAAACAATACTACTTACCACTAATAATATTCAAACAAAAGATGATCTTATTTCTTTGTATGGAGTGTATAAAAATAAACTAAATATAGATAGTTCCAACAAAGAATTAATTGAAAATATTCAATTAATAAATGAAATTATAAAAAGAACAGAATTAACAGATGATTCAGCAAAAGAGAATAAAAAGGAAGTGGTGATACATGAACCAGTCAAGTGATGCTGCTGAACAAATTGTAAGAATGTCATTACAAGGATTTGAAGTAGGAGCAAGAATCACAGGTAGCGGTGCAAAAGAAGTTGCAGCTTTACTTTTAGCCGTTATGAAAGATAAGAAAAAAACTGCAGGTAAAACTAACTTAGTTAATATGCTTAAATCTGGTAAGGAATTAAAAGTATTTTCTGTAAAGCAAGAAGACTTTAAAAAGTTTACTGAAGAAGCAAAAAGATATGGTGTTTTATATACTGCTTTAATAAATAAGAAAGCAAAAGATGGAGTTACTGATATCTTAGTAAAAGCAGAAGATGCTTCAAAGATTAATAGAATTGTACAAAGATTCAACTTAGCTAGATTTGATGAAGTTGCTATTCGTGGTGAAATTCAAAAAACTAAAGAAATGAAATCCAAAGGAGTTAAACAAAAACCAATTGAAGACAAGATTAAAGAAGAACTTCATAAGAATCCAATCAAGAAAGAGGAACAATCAGTAAACCCCCATTTGGCAAAGACCGAAAAAAGCCCTCAGTCAAAGCCTTTCTTGAAAGAGCAAAAGAATTCAGACAAGGGTAGTAAGATTAAAGAAAGACCTTCTGTTAAAGAAAAGTTAGAAAAATATAAAGCAGAAGTTAAATTAAGAGATCAATCTGAGGTTAAGTCTGAAATTAAGAATAAAACTCCAAAGGATAAAACTAGATGAAAAAAGACATATTAAAAGTTATCGAAGTAGATAAAGTTGAATATGGAATAATAATTAATGCATTAAATGAATTTAGAAACAAGCTTTTACGAGAAGGAGAAGATACTGAATTAGTAGATGAATTTATTATTAAAGTATTGGATGCTCCAGAAAATAAAAGATATGTAGATCGAGAAGGTAGGCTTGGAGCTAGATGAAGGAAAGTAAAGGCCAAAAGATTCTTTTTATAATTGGTCTTATTCCTGTAATATGGATTGCATTATTAATAGCTCCTTCTATTAGTGGAGGACTACCAACAATAATTAAGGATTTTCCTAAAACAATGGAGAATCCTTTTTCTATTGCTTTTTGTTCTGACTCAATTAAAACTATTCTAATATTCATTGTTGCCTACATATTAGGAATTGGTATTTATTTATCAACTAAAAGGAATTATAGAAAAAGAGAAGAACATGGTAGTGCAAAATGGGGAGAAGCTAAAGACATTAATAAAAAATATGAGCAAGTTCCTTACTCAACAAATAAGATACTTACTCAAAATGTATGTATTGGATATGATGGAAGAAAACACAGAAGAAATCTAAACACTTTAATTATTGGTGGATCTGGAGCTGGTAAAACAAGATTTTATGCTAAGCCAAATGTTATGCAAGCAAATACTTCATTAATTATACTAGACCCTAAAGGTGAGATAGCAAGAGATGAAGGATATTTACTTGAAGAAAAAGGATATACAGTTAAAGTTTTAGATTTGATTAATATGGAAAGAAGTCATTGTTATAATCCATTTGTTTATCTTCAAACAGATAATGATGTGCAAAGATTAGTAACTAACTTATTTAAAGCAACAACACCTAAAGGAAGTCAATCAAATGATCCTTTCTGGGATACTGCAGCTAGTATGCTATTACTAGCACTTGTTTTCTATTTATGGTATGAAGCTCCAGAAGTAGAACAAAACTTTCCTATGGTAATGGAAATGCTAAGAGCTGGAGAAGTTAGAGAAGATGATGATAGTTATGTTAGTCCACTAGACTTATTATTCAATCAATTAGAAGTTGAAGATAAGAATCATATAGCAGTTAAATACTATAGAGATTATAGAAGTGGTTCAGCAAAGACTTTAAAGTCAATTCAAGTAACTCTAGCTTCAAGACTTGAAAAGTTTAATTTATCAAGTTTATCAGCTTTAACTCAAACAGATGAATTAGAGTTAGAAACAATTGGAGAAAAAAAGACTGCATTATTTGCAATTATTCCAGATAATGATACATCATTTAATTTCTTAGTAAGTATGTTATACACTCAATTGTTTCAACAATTATTCTATTGTGCGGATCATAAGCACGGAGGAAGACTTCCAGTTCATGTACATTTCTTAATGGATGAATTTGCTAACGTAAGTTTACCAGATGACTTTGATAAAATTCTATCTGTTATGAGATCTAGAGAAGTATCTGTATCAATAATCTTACAAAATTTAGCACAATTAAAAGCATTATTTGAAAAGCAATGGGAATCAATTGTAGGAAACTGTGATGAGTTTTTATATCTAGGAGGTAATGAGCAATCAACTCATAAATATGTATCTGAATTATTAGGAAAAGAAACAATAGATTTAAATACATATGGAAAAAGCACAGGACATTCTGGGAATTATTCAACTAACTACCAATTAAATGGTAGAGAGTTACTTACACCGGACGAGGTGCGACTTTTAGACAATAAGTATGCAATTCTATTCATTAGAGGAGAAAGACCTGTAATGGACTTTAAATATGATGTTTTAAAGCATCCAAATGTAGAATTATCTGGAGATGGAAAAGCAAAGCCTTATATTCATGGTGAAGTTACAGAATCAATTGCAACTATTGATGTTGATTTAAGTAATATAGTTATTAATCAAGCTAAAGAATTAACTAAGAAAGAAGAAAAACTATTAGATGGATATGACATTATATCATCTGAAGAAATTGATAAATATTTTAAGAATAAAGAAGGGATAAAAAATGAAGAAAGTAATTAATAATTTTCAAAAATTTAAAAATGGATTAGGAAAAAAAGGATATAAGAGATTTAAAATATTCGCTTATGTTCTTATGCTATTAGCAATAGGCGGAACATCTACTGTTGTATTAGCAGCAGATGATCCACTATCAGTAGTTAATAATTTATCTAATTTCATATTTGGATTAATTAGAGCGGTTGGAATGATTATTCTAGGATTCTCTATAGTTCAAATTGGATTATCTATTAAGAGTCACGATCCAAGTCAAAGAGCAAATGGATTCTTAACTCTAGCAGGTGGAATTGTTATTACATTCGCAAAAGAAATACTTAATATGATTACTGGAGGATAGAAATATCTTCCTTTTAATAAGGAGGTTTTTATATGAGTGACAATTGGATCGTTCAGAATCTAGAAAATGCATTAGATACCTGGAATTCTAAACTAGCAGATATATGGAATCTTGTAACTCAAACTCCCGAAACATTTAAAGGTGGAGCTATTTGGAATGTAATCAAAACAATACATGGTGGAATGCAAGCGATAGGACTAGCTTTACTAGTTTTATTTTTTGTAATTGGAGTAATGAAGACTTGTGGTTCATTAACAGAAGTAAAGAAACCAGAACACGCATTAAAACTATTTATAAGATTTGCTATTGCTAAAATAGTAGTAACTTATGGGATGGACATAATGCTTTCATTGTTTAGAATATCACAAGGAATGGTATCAAAAATAATATCATTATCAAATATTAGTGGTTCAACAAAAACAGTATTACCAACATCTATTATCAATGCAATAGAAGATTGTGGCTTCTTTGAATCAATACCATTATGGGCAGTTACTCTAATCGGTGGACTTGTTGTTACTGTTTTATCTTTCATAATGATTATGACTGTATATGGTAGATTTTTTAAACTATATCTTTATACTGCACTAGCACCAGTTCCACTTTCAACATTTGCTGGAGAACCAACTCAATCTATAGGAAAGAGTTTCTTAAAAAGTTATGCCGCAGTGTGTCTTGAAGGGGTAATTATTGTATTATCTTGTATCATATTCTCAGTATTTGCAAGTTCACCACCAGTAGTTGATGCAAGTGCAGCAGCAGTTACTCAAGTTTGGACTTACATAGGAGAATTAGTATTTAATATGTTAGTTCTTGTAGGAACTATCAAAATGTCAGATAGAGTAGTGCGTGAAATGATGGGGTTATGATATAATACTTTTTGAGGTGCTGATATGAAAGATATTAATGAATTATTTAATGATACAGATTTATACATAAAAGAAACATTTAAAATTTTTAGTTCTGATAAAGATAACGCTTTTTGTAAAATAAATGATTCAGAATTAAAAAGAATGCTTGATTGTTTAGGATTTGGTATAAACAAAATTATAACGAAATGTAAAAAATGCAATATGGAGTTTCCTTTCGATTTCATAGCAAGAGATGTGAATTTTTATACAATGAATAATAACAAAAAAAGTTATAATCTATCAGATGGTATATCAATCAAACTATTTGAAAATAAATATTTACACCTTGATAGTATAGATAGAGTAGTTAACTACGATGGCGAAAAAAACATACCAATAGCATGCTTAGAAGACAAAACTTGGTATCTAACATATTATTTAACTTGTACAAATTGTTTTAGACCTTATTATATGAATTTAGTGTTGGAACAAAAAGGATTCAATTTTATACTAAGAAAAATAGGTCAATATCCATCTATGTTTGATGTACATGGATTTGACTTTTCAAAATATGAAAAGCAATTAGAAAGGATTAATGCATATGATGATTATAAAAAAGCCGATTTATCATATGCGGAAGAATACTATGTTGGCTCATTTGCATATTTAAGAAGAATATTTGAAAAATTAGTAAATAAATATCTAAGTGAAACGGAAGAAAAACCATCCGATAATCGAATGGATTCTAAAATAAAAGTTATAAAGAATAGGTTTGATCCATTAATTCAAAATTCGTTAAAAAATGTATATGGAGTTTTAAGTGCAAGTATTCATGAATTGGATGAAGAACAAAGTAAAGAATATTATGATATATTAAAAGCGATAATTGATATACAATTGGAATACGAATTAACAGAAGAAGACAAAAAGAAAAATGCTACAAAATATTCTTCTGAATTAGCAAAGATTTCGAGCAAAATTAAAATAGAAAGTGAATAATTAAATGGGAGCGAAATTGCTCTTTTTTATTGGAGGAAAGAATGGAAAGAATAAAAGGGTTATTAATAAAACCATATGAATTACCTGAAGAAATTGAAATAGAAAATACACTAGAAGCAAAACAAGAAATAGTAGGAGGATATATTGAATGTGTATATTTACCAAATGATGATAGTGTAGTTTTGATTTGTAATGAAGAAGGTAAAATAAATGGTATGAAACTAAATAGAGATATAGGACACGACATAATTGCCGGTCCTTTTTTAATTCTAGGAGACGATTATGAAAATGGAGATTTTAAATCATTAGATGATAATCAGATTCTTAGGTATAAAATGCGTTTCGATAAAAATAGTATTGTTGAAACAGAAAATAAGATTAATGCAATTAGAATGAGCAATTTTAAAAGCAGTAATTACGAAAGGTAATAAAAAAGGAGAGAGTATGAAGATCTTAATAATATTTGCATTTATTATAATTTCAGTATTTATATATAGTTGTTTAAAAATATCTAGTAAATGTTCAAGAATAGAAGAGCAACAAAATAATAAAAAAGTATAAAATACTTCAAAAATGTTTTTTTGATAGTGATTATTCAAATAAAAATATAAAATCTATTATAGAAAAATAAAAAATCAATTAAAAAATAAGAATAAAAAGTAAAAATGGTGATTTGCAATAATCTTTTACTTAGTATATTATTCCTAATCAAGAAAGGGGGATAATATGGTAAATCAAGTAGGATTACATAATGAAGTAATATTAGTTGGAAGAGTTATAGGCTATCAAAAAAATATTAGTTGTAATAATAAAAAAGCAATAAAATTAAAACTAGCAATTCCAAATGATGATGGCTATAACTTAGAACCAAATTTTGCTTGTGTATATGTTTATGATGATGGTAATATTTCTAATTCGTTAAATAAATCTCAAGCAATAGCTATTAGCGGTCATTTAGAAAGCAACCACGGACAAAGAATAATTGCAAATATAATAAGTTTGATTAAAGAACCTAACAATGCGTAGGTTCTTTTCATTTAGGAGGATACTAGTGGAAGTAAAAATAAATAAAGAAATAAGAGATTATACCGAAAGTGTTTACTTTGGATTATCATTAAGGCAATTTGTATTTTCAATATTGGCATGTTTAGTGGCGGTATTGTTATATTTTTTACTTAAACCATATTTTGGAATAGAAACACTTTCATGGGTATGTATTTTAGGCGCTGCTCCATTTGCAGCAATCGGATTCATAAAATATAATGGTATGAACGCTGAAGAATTTGTATTAGCGTATATTAGAAATGAATTCCTTACACCAAAGGAACTAACTTTTAAACCATCAAATTATTATTATGAGTTATTAAAAGATAAAATAGGGGATGATAAAAAGAATGAAAACAATAAGGAATCTGTTCAAACAGGATAGAGAAAAGTTTATTCCACCTAAAGGAGTACAAGACTGTATTCCTTTAAAAACAATTCATAAGGATGGAATATTCGAAGTATCAAAAAATAAATTTAGTAAATGCTATAGGTTTACTGATATTAACTATGCAGTAGCTTCACGTCCTGATAAAGAAGCTATGTTTTTAGACTATTCAGAATTATTAAATAGTTTAGATCCTGGGGCAACTTCAAAAATAACTGTATTAAATAGAAGATTAAATAGAGTTGACTTTGAAAAAAATATAATGATACCTAAAGCAAATGATTTGTTAGATGAATACAGAGATGAGTATAATAAAATGCTAATGGATAAAGCTTTGGGAGCTAATTCAATAATACAAGAAAAATTTTTAACAATTTCAGTTAGTAAAAAAAGTTATGATGAAGCCAAAATTTATTTTTCAAGAATAAGCGCTGATTTATCAAACCACTTTAATCAATTAGGTTCTAAGTGTATTGAATTAGATGCTTCTAATAGACTAAGACTTGCACATGATTTTTATAGAATTGGGGAAGAAAATATATTCACTTGGGATATGTTAGATAATATGAGAAAAGGTCATTCATTTAAAGATTATATTTGCCCTGATTCATTTAGTTTTGAAAAAGATTATTTTACAATGGGAAATAAATATGGAAGAGCATTTTTTCTAAAAGATTATGCATCATATATAAAAGATGACATGGTTGCTGAATTAACAGATTTAAATAGAAATCTTATGTTATCAATAGATATAATTCCTATTCCTATGGATGAAGCAATTAGAGAAGTAGAGAATAGAAGATTAGGTGTTGAAACAAATATTACAAATTGGCAAAGGAAGCAAAATAGTAATAATAATTTCAGTGCTGTAATACCGTATGATATGGAACAACAAAGACAAGAATCAAAAGAATTCTTAGACGACTTAACTACAAGAGATCAAAGAATGTTTATATGTGTCCTTACAATGGTACTAATAGCTGACACCAAGGAACAATTAGAATTAGATACAGAGTCTTTATTATCAACAGGAAGAAAGCACTTATGTCAGTTGGCAATTTTGAAATGGCAACAAAAAGATGGATTAAATACTTCTTTACCATTTGGAATTAGAAAAATAAATGCACTTAGAACATTAACTACAGAATCATTAGCAGTTTTTATGCCTTTTAGAGTACAAGAAATTAATCATGAAAACGGGATTTATTATGGAGATAATGTTATTTCAAAAAATATGATAATCGCTGATAGAAGAGAATTGCTTAATGGTAATTCTTTTATTTTGGGTGTATCTGGAAGTGGTAAATCATTTACTGCAAAGAATGAAATAGTTTCAATTGCTCTACGTGATCCAAATGCAGATATCATAATAATTGATCCAGAAAGAGAATATCCGAAATTAGTTGAAACACTTGGAGGAGAAGATATTCATATTTCAGCAACAAGTAATAATCATATTAATGCTATGGATATGAATGAAGCTTATGGAGATGGAGCAAATCCAGTTATACTAAAATCTGAATTTATATTATCGCTTTGTGAACATTTAATGGGTAGTGGAAATCTAGGACCAAAAGAAAAATCAATTATAGATAGATGTACTGCAAAAGTATATAGAGCATATCAACAGGGAAATTACATGGGAATACCACCTACATTACAAGATTTTAGAGAAGAACTATTAAAACAAGAAGAACCTGAAGCAAGACAAATTGCACTTGCAATAGAATTATTTACGAATGGTTCTCTTAATACATTTGCGAAGAATACAAATGTAAATACAAATAGTAGAATTATTTGTTATGACATTTTAGATTTAGGTAAACAATTATTACCAATAGGAATGTTAGTAGTTCTTGACTCAATATTAAATAGAATTACTGCAAATAGAGCTAAAGGAAGAAATACATACATATTCATTGACGAAATATATTTATTATTTCAACAAGAATATTCAGCAAATTTCTTATTTACTCTTTGGAAGAGGGTTCGTAAGTATGGAGCATATTGTACAGGAATAACACAAAATGTTGATGATCTATTACAATCTCATACTGCAAGAACAATGCTAGCTAATTCGGAATTCATAGTAATGCTTAATCAAGCTGCAACTGATAGAACAGAGTTGGCAAAGCTACTATCAATTTCTGATTCACAAATGAGTTATATTACAAACGTAGGAGCAGGACAAGGATTATTAAAAGTGGGTAGTTCTCTTGTACCTTTTATCAACAAGTTCCCAACAGATACTAAGTTATATAAGTTAATGACTACTAAACCTGGAGAAAATAACTAATAGATGATAGAATAGTTTTGGAGGTATATTAATATGGCAAAAGATAGAGTTACTAAGCCAAGAGCAGACTATACAAAACTTACTAAATATTTTGAACAAGGAAAAGAAACATTACAACTTACTAGGGAACAACTAACAAAAACAACGGGAGGATATATTTCAGATAATCCAAGTTATTTAAAAAAGAAAGATGCACCACTTGCACGAGTAGCAAATGAAAATGGATATATAATTGAAAAAGTAGAAAAAATAGTTGTGTATTTTAAAAAGAAGAAATAGTCTTCTTTTTTTGTTTGGGGGAATGAACATGTATTTATTAATATGGCTATTATTTAGTTTTTCGATAATAGCCTTTTTTATTTATTTACTAAAAAAGATAGTAGAAAACTATGAATTAGAAAGGATTAAAGATGAGCGATATAAAGACAAAGGATATTAAACCAAAATCCGTAAAAAAATTAGATAAAGCAGTAGCATGGACAGAAAGAATTAAAGATCCAATTGTATATGCTAATGAAAAATCTAAAGATGCTGTAAGCGGAGATGGAAATATAGTTGATTATGGATCTGATAAAATAAAATATGTTTCTAATCGTGCAAAAGATGAATCATTATATGCCACTAAAAAAGGAGTTACTAAAACAAAAGATATAGCAATAAAGAAATATCAAAAGAAAAAATTAAGTAAAGCAACAAGTAAAGATAATATTGGAAAAGGGATAAAAACATCAAAAACTATTTCAAAAAATTCTGAAAAGGTTGGTAAAGAGGCAACTAAGCTAAGTAAAAAAATGTTAGAGCAAGGAAAAAAAATTGCAATTAAAGGAAGTAAAACCGCAGTTAAAGGTACTAAGGCAGCATTTAAAGGATTAAAAGCTTCTATTAAGGCAATAATTGCAGCATGTAAATCATTAGTAGCAATTCTTACAGCAGGTGGGGCAGTTGCAGCAATTCCAATAATAGTTATTTGTTTAATTGGATTATTAATATATTCAATATTTGGAATATTCTTTTCTTCAGATTCAAACAATCAAGTAAAAATGAGTGATTGTATTGCAGAGTTAAATACAAAAATGGATGCGAAAATACTTGATATAGAAAGAAGAGAAATATATGATGAAGTGGTAATTGAGTCTAATCAAGCAGCATGGAAAGATATTCTTTCAGTATATGCTGCTAGAGTTTCTAATGGTAACGAAGAAGAAGTAATGACGATTACTCCAGAAAAAAAGAAAATACTTGAAGAAGTATTCTGGGACATGAATTATGTTACTTATGAAACAAAAGTAGAAAAATATAAAGTGAAAACAATTGATTCTAGAGTACATATTGAATTGAATGGTAATAGCCATTATCAAAGACCAACAGCTTCAGACATAAAACACTATGATGTTGAAACAGAGACTGAAACAGAAAAAAGAGTATTACATATTTATATTAATTCTAAATCTCCAAGTGAATTAATAGCCAAGTATAATTTTAATGAAACTCAATTAAAACAATATCAAGAATTATCAAGTGACAAATATATTACTATGTGGGCTTCAGCTATTTATGGAGTATATGGTTCAAGTGGAGAAATATCAACATGGAAACAAAAGGGGAGAGAATGGTCTAATATTAGAATTGGAAATACTTCTAAAACAATAGGAGATGTTGGTTGCCTTGTAACGTCAGTTTCAATTCTTATAAAAAAGAGTGATGTTCCAACAAAAGATATTTATCCATTCAATCCAGGAACTTTTGTAACAGCACTCAATAATGTATATGGATTTGATGGAGCAAATCTTCAATATGGTCCAATATCAAAAGTGGTACCTGGATTTGTATATCAGGACAGGGTAATACTAAGAGATAAGAGTAAATCAGAAAAGTTTGATACAATAAAAAAATATTACGAAAGTGGATATTATATTGCTATTGAAGTAGCAGGAGCTACTGAAACTGCTCAACATTGGGTAGCACTAGATTATGTAACTGATAATAAAATAGTAATGCTTGATCCAGGAAGTGATGCTACTGATATGTGGAGTCAATATGATTGGAATAAAACAACGCAGTTTGTTTATTTTAAAGCAACAAAATAAAAGGTTAGTCATCTTTATAAAAAGGTGACTAACCTTTTTTTTTACGTTTAATTATTAAAAAATAATCAAATTAAATAAAAAACACTTAAAAGCAAGGATAAAATCATAATAAAATATTGATTTTTTGGCATAAGTATGGTATTATAAGCGTCACTTAAGGGGTTTATGGGGTTGAATAATTTCATCTGGCTTTAATTACAGGTACTATAACTCTAATAGTACCCTTTTTTGTGAAAAAATAGTAAACTATGAGACTAATTCCTAAAAATATAGTATAATGTTACTTAGGTTATTATCGGTGGGGTTAGGCTTTGGTGAATAGGAGCGTATTATGTTAAAGAAAAATCATGAGGATATTTTAGTATCTATTATTACACCTGTTTATAATTGTGAACAATTGTTACCCGAAACAATTGAATGTGTAATAAATCAATCATATAAGAACTGGGAAATGTTGCTTGTAGATGACTGCTCAACTGATAATTCCGCTAGTATTGTAAAAAAATATGCAAAAAATGATAGTAGAATTAAATATATCAAATTAAAAGAAAATTCTGGTGCAGCAATTGCGAGAAATACAGCATTAAGTAAAAGCAAAGGAAGATTTATTGCTTATTTAGATTCGGATGATTTGTGGAAAAAAGAAAAATTAGAAAAACAAGTAAAATTTATGTTAGATAATAATTACGCGTTTACTTGTACTGACTACGAAAAGATTGATGAACAAGGAAAATCGTTAAATAAAATAATTAGGATTCCTAAAAAAGTAAATTATAATCTTTACTTACGAAATACTATTATTCAAACAGTTGGTGTTATGGTAGATTCTAGCATTACAGGTAAAGAGTTATTGGTAATGCCAAATATTAGAAGAAGACAAGACGCTGCAACATGGTGTCAAATATTAAAAGCCGGGTATGATTGTTACGAATTACCAGAAAATTTATCTTATTATAGAGTAGTGACTAATTCCTTATCAAGCAATAAATTTAAAGCTGTAAAAGGAACTTGGTCTTTATATCGAGACATAGAAAAACTTCCATTATTAAAATCATGCTATTGTTTTGTAGGATACGCATTTAATGCGGTGAAAAAAAGAATATATATAAGAAAGTAGGTATAAATATGAAAATCCTCCATGTAGTTGGACATTTGGGAAAAGGCGGAGATACTACAGCAATATTAAATATTCTAGATTATATTGAAAATAATGGATTGAATTATAATTTTGAGTTCTTAACACATAAAGGTGCTAATGAAGAGGTTATAAAAAAACTGAAAGATAAAGGAATAAACACAATTGTTTTGGAAAATGATGCTGCAATTAAACCATTAAAATACTATAAAGAACTTAAAAAAATATTAAAAAATAATAAATATGATGCTATACACTTACATACCTCTTTCCAATCCTTTGTGGGTTTATATGCTGCTAAAAAATCAAAGGTAAAAGTAAGAGTATGTCATTCTCACACCACAAATGTTCAGAGAAAAATTAATTTATTAAAAAAAATATTTTATTTACCAATTTGTAGATTTTTAATAAATTGTTTTGCAACACATAAAGTGTCATGTAGTATTCCGGCAGGAAAGTTCTTGTTTGGTAAAAAAGCAAAATTTAATGTTATTTATAATGGATTAAATATAGATAGAATTCAAAAAACAGAAAAAAATAAAATAGATAAACTAATAAAAGAATATGACTTGAATAATAGAGTAATAATAGGCCAGGTTGGTAATTTTAATGAAAATAAAAATCAATCTTTTACATTAGAATTAGCCAAAGAACTTAATACAAAAAAATATATTTTTTTCCTTTTAGGTGATGGCCCAATGTATTCTACAATTGAAGATAAGATAAAAAAAGAAAAAATGAATAACATTATATTAACTGGAAGAGTTAGTGATGTTAATAACTATATGTCATTGTTTGATTTCCTATTACTTCCAACTAAATATGGTGAGGGATTACCTGTAACATTAATTGAAGAGCAAATTATTAATAATAATTGTGAATGTATTGCCTCCAGAATTGTTACTGATGAAGCAAATTTGGGCAATGTAAAGTATTTGGAATTGAATAAAGAAAAGTGGATAGAACAAATTAATAATAAAAAACTTGAAAAAATAAAAGATATTCAAAAATTTGATATTAATACAACTGCAAAGGAATGGTTATTATTATATGAAAAAGAATAAAAATAAAGGTGTAACAAAAATATATAAATTATCTAATAAGATGTATAGAATGCATTTCCATATTATTCCAAAAATATTAAAAACATTTATTAGAGTAATCTATGGGGCGACTATACCATATAAATCAACTATCGGTGATGGGACTGTTTTTCCACATGGAGCTTTAGGTGTTGTAATACATGAGGATGCTATAATAGGGAACAATTGCAAAATATTACCTAATGCAGTAATTGGTGGCAGAGGTGATGAAAAAAGCGTTCCTGTTATAGGCAATAATGTTTTAATTGGTGCAGGTGCAGTAATAATAGGAAATGTTAAAATAGGAGACAATTCATCTGTTGGAGCTAATGCAGTTGTTTTAAAAGATGTTCCTAATAATTCTATTGCAGTAGGAGTACCTGCAAAAGTAACTAAAAAATAATTGAAAGGAAATCAATATGAAATCAAATAATAATAAGGAATTAATTTCTATTATAGTTCCTGTTTACAATGTCGAAAAATATTTAAATAGATGTGTTGATTCTATTGTGAATCAAACTTACAAAAATATAGAAATAATTCTAGTAGATGATGGATCAAAAGATAAATCAGGAGAAATATGTGATTTTTATGCAAAAAATGATGAAAGAATTCAGGTTATTCATAAAAAAAATGGTGGATTATCTGATGCAAGAAATCATGGAATAAAAAAGGCAAAAGGAGATTACATTTCGTTTGTAGATTCTGATGATTGGATAGAAGAAGATATTTATGAAAAATGTATGAATAGCAATAAAAAATATAATGCAGATATTATTAATTTCGCAATTCAAATTAATCATTCTGATGGTAAATATTATAATCAGAGTATAAAAGAAGAAAAGATTTTATATGATAACGAAGGATTAATTTATTTAAATACATTTAAAAATCTTGACATAAGTGCATGTAACAAAATATTTAGAACTTCTTTATTTAATGATATAGAATTCCCATTTGGAAAATTATGTGAGGATTGCTATATAATGTTTAAACTTTTTCATAAAGCTAAATCTGTTTTAGTAACTCCTTATATTGGTTATCACTATTTTAAGAGAAAAGGTAGTATTACCATAAGTGAAAATATTAATCTTGATTATTTATATGCATATGAAGAACAAATGAATTATTTTAGAGAAAATATACCAGAATTACTGTATATAGCTGAATCGAGTTATGCTTTTGCTAATGTAACAACTTTTAATAATGCAATTATGAAGAAGAAAATTCAAAAAGCTTTAATTAAAGATACAAGAAAAAATGCAGGGAAGTATTCAAAATCAGTTGCTAAAAATGGATATTTATCAAGGGGGAAAAAAATACAATTTTTTATTTTTAATAGATTTAATTGTTTATATAAAATAATAATAAAAATAAAAAGAAAATATGGAAATAAATATTAAGGAGTGAAATATGAAAGCAAATAAGAAAAATATAATGTTATATATTATGGCAATATTACTTTTTCATTCATCAATTATTAAATTTAACTATAGCCAAAATGGAAATGTAATATCATTGGTATTGGGTGTGGTTGTGTTTTTATATTTGCTATTAAAACATAAAACGATATTCAAGAAAAAGTATTTGAAAGTAAATATCTTAATTATTTTGTTTGCAATTATTGCTTTATTTTCATCAATAATTAATGATTTTTATAATTTTGATGGTACAGTTTTATACATATTGAAATTTATAAATTTATTCTTGTTTTTTGAATACTCAGGAGAGTTAGGAAAAAACAAGAATGTAATTAAATTATTATTTTGCTTGTTATTGTTTTATAATCTTTTAACTATATTTATGTTAAATCAAACCCAACTTTTAGCATATTACCACAATTACCAATACCCATTTTATGCCACTAAGTTTTCATTATCATATTTCTTTATGATAGCTATAATACTATTTTTATATGGATTTAAGGAATCTCTTAAAAAAAGAATAATTCCCAAAATAATATTATTATTTTTATGCTATCTATCTTTGAGCATGGCGATTAGGGTTGATTGTGTTACAGGAGTTGTTGGGAATATAATATTATTTTTCCTTCTATTTATCCCATTTAAATCATTAAAAATGATTGTAAGAAATAAAAAAACAATTATACTTTTAATGATTATTTCAAGTTTTACTTTAATCGTATTTTTCGATGTATTAATGAACATTCCTTTGGTTAATCATTTAGTTGTAGATACATTTGAAAGAAATGTAACATTATCTGGAAGAAATGTTGTATATCAAAAAATCCCTGATTATTTATTTTCTTTAAAAGGATTATCTTTTGGATACAGTTATGATGGAGTAAGAAGAATTTTTCAAAACGTAATGTTTATTAGTTCAAATCACTATGCTTATGATGCCCAAAATGCTTTGCTTGAAATATGGATGTATTTTGGTTTGATAGGTTCCATTGTTTTTTTAACTTTGACAAAAGCAATATATACCGATTTTAATAATCTAAAGAAGGCAGACAATAACGAAATCTATATCTTAGCCTTTGTTTTTATAATCCTTGGTATTGTTGAAATCACATATTCTTTTCCATTATTTTTATTGTTTGCTATTATAAATTCAGATAGTAAATCATAAATCGAGGAGGAATCTAAATATGATAAAAAAAATTCTAAAAAAAATGTTATATAAAGAAAAGACATCCAGTGATGAATATATAAAATATTTAAGAAAAAAAGGAATGACAATAGGTGATTATACTGTTATTTATTCTCCTAGTTCAGTTGTAATAGATGAAACACGCCCTTTTTTAATTAATATAGGAGATCATGTAAAAATAACACATGGAGTTGTAATATTGACTCATGGATATGATTGGTCTGTATTAAATGTAAAATATAATGATATTTTAGGCAGCTCAGGAAAAGTTAAAATTGGTAATAATGTTTTTATTGGAATGAAATCAATTATATTAAAGGGAGTTACTATTGGAAATAATGTAATTATTGGTGCTGGCTCATTAGTTAATAAAGATATCCCCGATAATGTGGTAGTTGCTGGTTGTCCAGCTAAAGTAATTTGTTCAATAGAAGAATATCATAAAAAAAGGAAAGAACAACAAAAGAAAGAAGCTGTTGAACTTGCAATTGAGTATTACAAGAAAAACAAAATATGGCCATCAGAACAAATATTAAGAGAATTTATATTTTTATTTGAAAAAAGAGACTCCAGTATAAAAAACAATGCAACATTTAGTGAAATTGCATCAATTAATGGAAATTATTCAGAAACATTACAATTATTTTTAGATAGTGAAGGAGTGTTTGAATCATATAATTCATTCATAGATTATTGTAAAAAAGAGTTGAAGAAGGAGACTAAATAAATGAAAAAAATTGGAATAATGAGTATGCAAAGAATACAGAATTATGGTTCTTTTTTACAAGCATATGGATTGAAAAAAAATATAGAATCTTTAGGATATTCTGTTTGTTTCGTTGATTATAAATATGAGAATCCAGTTATAGATAATTGTAATAATAGTTCTCTAAATCGTTTAACTAAAAAAATAAAAAGAAATATGAATATTTGTGTTTTTTTTAGAAATAGAAAATTTAGTAAAAAATGGAACGATATTTTTAAAAATAGTTGCAAAAAATATCTTAATATTGGAGATTATTACTATGCTTATAACGAAATAGATGAATTAGTTATTGGTTCAGATGAAGTATTTAATTGCTTACAAGGATATCCAGTTGGTTATTCGAGAGAATTATTTGGAAAAAATTATGAAAATATTCCTGTGATTAGTTATGCGGCTTGTTTTGGTAATGCCTCTTTAGATAGATTAAAAGAATATAAAATTGATAAAGAAATAGGAAAAATGTTATCAAAATTTAAAGCAATTTCTGTTCGAGATAACAATTCTTATGACATTGTTTATGATTTAACAAAAAATAAGCCATTTATAAATTTAGATCCTGTATTGATAACTGATTTCAGTAAAGAGACTATTGATAAGGTTAGAATAAAGGACTATATATTAATTTATGCTTATCCTGGAAGATTAACAAAAGATGAATGTAATTATATAAAAAAATTTGCAAAACAGAATAAGAAAAAAATTGTTTCAATAGGAGCTTTTCAAAAAATAGCAGATTATAATCTTGCAATTGAACCATTTGAAATCTTTGCATATTTTAAACATGCGGATTTTGTTATTACGGATACTTTTCATGGAACGATTTTCTCAATAAAAACTCACACAAAATTTGCAACTATAATAAGAAGTGGAAAGATTGGCAATAACAATAAATTAGAAGATTTATTGGAGAGACTTGGTAAAAAAGAAAATATAATAAAAAACATATGTGATATTGACTGTATTTATAAAAATAATATAGATTTTACAGATGTTGATAAAATTTTGAAACATGAGACTGAAAAATCAATTGAGTATTTGAAAAATAATTTAATTAAATAAATTAGTATAAAAAATAATAAAGAAAGTGGTGAAGAAATGAATAATTCTAGTAAAAATAAATATCTATTAAAGAATACTATTGTTTTATCAATAGGTAATTTTGGTTCAAAATTAATTTCATTCTTTTTAGTACCACTATATACTAATATTTTTACGACAGCAGAATATGGAACAATTGATCTTATTACTATCCTGACAACAGTTATTGTTCCATTAATAACATTAAATATATCAGAGTCGGTAATGCGATATTCAATGGATAAGAATTCGGATAAGGATAAAATACTAAGTGTTGGGAATGTTATATTATTAGTATCAATACTTATATGTATGATTAGTTTCCCAATACTTAGTGTAATATCATATACATCGCAATATGCTTTACTTTTGGTTATTTATATGATGACTTTTATATCATCTAGCATTTATTTATGTTTTATTAGAGGTAAAGAGCAGTTATTTGATTATTCAATTATTAGTATTGTTCAAACTTTAATAATTGCAATATTAAATATTTATTTTTTAATTGTATTAAAGATAGGAATAAAAGGATATATAATTGCTTATATTATTGCATATTTAATAACAACATTTTTATGTATTATAAGAGGAAAAATTATTCCATCTTTTAAAAAATTATCACTTGATAAAAAACTAGCTAAAGATATGATAAAGTATTCTGTTATTTTAATTCCTAATTCTCTAATGTGGTGGATTATGAATTCCTTAGATAGAATTATGGTAACTTCAATGATTAGTATTGAAGCAAATGGTGTATATACAGTTTCATATAAATTACCAACGATAATAATAACATTAACTTCAATTTTTAATCAAGCTTGGATGTTTTCTGCAGTAAAAGAAAAGGATAGTGCTGATAAAGAAACATATTCAAATAGCATTTTTACAGCATTATTTAATATTGTTATAACTATATCACTATTTCTATTATTAATTCTAAAACCACTTATGAAAATATATGTTGGAAAGGCATTCTTTTTAGCTTGGGAATATACACCAGCATTAATAATTGGAACGGTTTTTTTAACACTAGGTACATTTATTTCAAATGAATATACCGCACATAAAGATAGCATTGGTTTTTTAAAATCTTCTACTATCGGTGCTTTAATAAATTTAATTTTAAATTTCTTATTAATACCAATAATTGGAGTAATGGGTGCAGCTATAGCTACATGTATAAGTTATATATGTGTATATATTTTTAGGATATTTGATACAAGAAAATATTTGAAATATAGAGTATTGGATAAAGAAAAAGTTATATGTATTTCTTTATTGTTATTGTCCTCAATAGTAATTTATATTGATAATTATTTTTGCTATTTAATTTTATTGTTAATTTTATTAATTGATTTAATTATTTCAAGAAAATTTTGGTTTAAAATATTAAACAATATAAAAAGAAAGATTTTTAAGAAAAAGGTGAGAGCTTAATGATATGTGAAAAAGAAAAATGTACAGGTTGTTTTGGATGCTTTAACATTTGCCCAAAAAATGCAATAGAAATGTGTAAGGATGAATATGGTAATGTATTTCCACAAATTGTTAAGGAAAAATGTATAAATTGTGGATTATGTAAGAAAGTTTGCCCACAATTAAAAGAAAAGCTGGATTTTAAAAAACCAATAAAGGCATTTGCAATGTATAATAAAGAGCCAAATAAAAGAAAAGAAAGCACCTCTGGCGGTGCAGCAACAACATTTTATGAATACATATTAAACAATAAAGGAATAATATATGGGGCTTCTAATTTGTTCGGACTAAATGAATTTAAATTTATTAGAATTGATAATAAATTGGATTTATATAAAGTAAAAGGTTCAAAATATGTTCATTGTTATATAAATAATACAATGAAACAAGTAAAAGAAGATTTACTTGCTGATAAAAAAGTATTATTTATTGGAACTCCATGTCAAGTATCAGGACTAAAATCATTTTTAATGAAAGATTATCAAAATTTGATAACGATTGATATTATATGTCATGGTGTGCCAAGTCAAAAGTTACTATTTGATGAAATAAGTAATCAGGGAATAGATTATAGGGATGTTTATTATGTTTCTTTTAGAGATGATAAATTATTTAATTTTAAATTATTAGATAATAATAGAAAAATACTATTAGAGAAAAAATCATATAATGTAGATTACTATAATCATTTTTTAAAAGGAGATATTTATCGAGAAAATTGTTATGATTGTAAATATGCTAAAAGAGAAAGAATATCAGATATTACTATAGGAGATTTTTGGGGGTTAGATAAAAACTCAAAAATATATGATGACGAAAAAAAGGGAATTTCTGTGGTATTACCAAATACTCAAAAAGGATTAGACTTAATTAAAAGTATAAGCAGTGAATGTAATATAGAGGAAAGAACAATAGATGAGGCTTGTAAAACAAATGGTCAGCTAAATAGACCAATGAAAAAAAGCAAAGAATATAATACATATAGAAAATACTATCCTAAATTAGGTTATAGAAAAACAATGAAAAAAATGCTATCTATAAAAAGTAAAGTAAAAAAAATATTAAAAAGAATATTAAAAAAAGTATAATCAAATAAGGAGAAAAATATGAAAATAGCTGTTGCAGGAACTGGTTATGTTGGTTTATCTCTAGCCACATTACTAAGTCAAAAAAATGAGGTAGTTGCATTAGATGTTGTACCTGAAAAAGTAGAGAAAATTAATAATAGAATTAGCCCGATTCAAGATGAATACATTGAAAAGTTTTTTAAAGAAAAAGATCTTAATTTAAGATGTACACTAGATTATAAAGAAGCTTTTAAAGGAGCAAGATTTGTAATTATAAGTACTCCAACTAATTATGATGAAAAAACTCATTTCTTTGATACATCTTCTGTAGAAGATATAATCAAAAAAGTAATTAGTATGAAAGATGATAATATAGTTATGGTAGTTAAATCTACTATTCCTGTAGGATTCATTAATAGTATGAAAGAAAAGTATGGAATAGATAATATTTTCTTTTCTCCAGAGTTTTTAAGAGAAGGACAAGCATTGTACGATAATCTTTATCCTTCAAGAATAATTGTTGGAGAAAAATCAAAAAGAGCAGAAGAGTTTGCATATTTATTATCATCTTGTGCTATTAAAGAAAATATTGATATTAAATATATGGAATCAACTGAAGCTGAAGCAGTTAAATTATTTGCTAATACATATTTAGCTTTAAGAGTTTCATACTTCAATGAATTAGATACTTACGCTGAATTAAAAAATCTTAACACTAAAGATATTATAGATGGTGTATGTTCTGACCCGAGAATTGGTAATCACTATAACAATCCATCTTTTGGATATGGGGGATATTGTTTACCTAAAGATACAAAACAATTATTAGCAAACTATAAGAATGTTCCACAAAACATGATTGAATCAATTGTTAAAGCAAATGATACAAGAAAACAACATATTGCGGATATGGTATTAAGTAGAAAGCCAAAAATAGTTGGTGTTTATAGATTAACAATGAAGTCTGGATCTGATAATTTTAGAGTTTCAGCAATTCAAAGTGTTATGGAATTAATAAGAGCTAAAGGTGTTGAAATTCAAATTTATGAACCTATAATAAAAGAAGATAAATTTGAAGGATATAAAGTTGAACATGACTTAGATACTTTTAAGAATACATCAGACGTTATAATTGCAAATAGATATGATGAAGAACTAGAAGATGAATTAGAAAAAGTTTATACTCGTGATATTTTTAGAAATAACTAATTATGATATAATGAATAGGTACTATTAAATAGTATCTTTTTTTTGGAGGAATTGTTATGGATTGTAAAATATCAGATAATGTAATAATAGATACATTAAACGACTTAAAATTATTCACTCAGACAAATTATTGTAAAAAATATTTAAAAAATAATTTTAAAGATATTAGCAACGAACAATTGGAATTACATGCAGAAATTAGCTCTGCATGTTTTAGACAATCTTTTGAATATTATGATACGGCAAATAATTCTCCTATTACAACATCCCCATTACTTTACTCATATTGTTTAAATAATATGGCAAAAGGATTAACGTATTTACAAACTTTAGATGAAAATATTTTAAAAAATTTTAAAAGACATGGTTTTAATATAAGTGACTCAAATGTTAAAAATAATCTTTTAGATACGATGATAACAATTAATAAAATAGGAGCAACTAAAGCATTATTAGAGATTACAAATAGCTCAATAATTGAAAATATAGATATATCATTTAATGATTTAATTAAAAGAATTCCATTTTTAAATGATATATATGAGAAATCTGTTTCCGATAAATCATATGTCATGAAAAAAACAAATGATTATGAATACATATTAAATGGCACATTAGATGAAAATAATGAAATAGCTATGCTCTTTAAAAAAATAAATTTTCAATGTGGTTATAATCCATATGATAATATATCAATGATTTGGGTACCAATGAGTGGACAAGATTTTATCGAAAAAAATAAAAGTAATTTAATGTATTTAGATTATTTAATTATACCATTTGTAGTAAATGAAGATATAAAACCTATTAATCAATTATTTATAACTTATTTAGTTATAATGGGATATGGAATGTTGGTAAGATATAATGCTCATAAATGGGAAAAATTCATTGATTCAAAATTATCAGAAGAAAGTGTATTGATATCGATGTCTATAACTGTTTGTATGAATATTTTCTTTAATATAGTTCATAGTCTATTATTTAACTATATTTATATAGAAGAAAAATATGACGATGAAAAAGTAAAAAAACTATTACATGAAAACGAAACGGTGGATATTATACAAGAGCAGCTTGTTAAAAGAGCAAGAGAAGAATTGAGATATAAATTGTAAAATCGCAAAATTAGAGACTATATTCTCCAAATAAGAGATTGATAAAAAATACAAAAATAATTATAATAACTAACCAAGTAGCAAGCCATATATCAATTGATACTAGTTAGTTTTTTTTATAAGAATAAAAAGGGAATAGGATATACGCCAATTATGGTTGCTCATATAGGAGGTAGTGCCTTTATGAGAGTATTCTATTCTTTTTGTTATCTATTATTATCAAGACTCAAATATAGCATTTTTGTCACTTTATATTTTGTCTTATTATTTATAGACAGAGAGGCGACTCTTAAAAAGAGTTTCTTCTCTGTCTTTTTTTTATTTTATATATTTTGTTATTTAATTAGAGGGCCTCCATCCTTTCAAATTAATTGTTTAGTTTGAAAGGAGAAAAAATGGAAAGACCAAAAAGAAGAAGATATAAGGATAATCCTTATTTCTTAATTTACGATGAAAAAGAAAATAAATATTATGTTTTATTTAAAGATGGACAAGGCGTCATAAATAATGTGGAGGTATCTTTCGCTATTTATGACGTTTTTAATTGCTCTGAATTACATGATCTAAAAGAAATGAATGAATATGACAATCATATTGAACATTTAGAACTAGATGAAGAATCTATATATGAAAGAACAAAAAATAAACCAATTCAAATTGATGATGAAGTAATTAGAAAATCTAGTTATGAAGAATTAATGCTAGCGATAAAACAATTATCTGAAACACAAGCAAGAAGAATAAAAAAGTATTATTTTGATGAAAAAACAGAATACGAAATAGCTAAAGATGAAGGTGTTGCACAACAAGTAGTAAATAGAAGTATAAAAAGAGGAATTAAAAGATTAAAACAAATTTTAAAAAAATAAAATAGGTGGGTGTTAAATCAAAAATTACTTAGGAATAATATGAAGGGGATTATGCCTTTTCAAGATCTTTGAAAATTTAGTTTCATTTTATCAAATACATTCCTACTGTTTGTAGCACATTAGTAAGTTCGCTTGGCGATTAAGGCTTGACTATAAAATTGGACTGCAACCAATTTGCAATGAAAAATAGTAGTAATAATGATACTCCTGTATAGCCACAGACTCAAGCAATGGATACAGTTGTGTGAGAACCACACGAAGGTGAAATTCCTGTGAGATTAACTAGCAATTAATCGTTTGATAAAATCCCTAATCAAGGGGCTGAGATAAATATTGATTAAAAAGAATAAAAAATCATTCTATTGAGAGAATGAGAATTATGTTTATAACAAGAAAGGATTAAAAATGAAAAATTTAATTTATACATTTAGGATAGAGAATGAAGAGGGGAAAATGATTACTTCTATAATTTGTGATACTTATGAAAATGCTTATTTTATTGTTTCTAGATTATTAGAAGAAGGATATCTACAAATAAAGGCTCCTGCTCAACTATATCCTTTAGAGGTATTGGATTATGATTGCTAGTCAACCCGAACCAAACAATGTAGATTTATTAGATAAAAAGTTTAGGCAATACTTACAACAAATTGGAGCACTTGTTTATGTGAAAAAAAATTTCAATATACTTAATGATGAAAAATTTGAAAAGTCAATTGTGCAAATAAAAAATAAGCATTCTAGTAAAAAATAAGCATAGTTTATATACTATCATTATTGGAGGGATAATGATGGAAATTGAAAAAATAGCTAAGACTATAAAAAAGAACGTACCTATTTGTGATGAAACCTCAAAAAAACCTAAAGTAGCCGCTTACGTTAGAGTTAGCACAGATAGTGAAGAACAGTTAGGTAGCTTTGATTCACAATTTAAACATTATGCAAATAAGATTAAGAAAAATCCTAATTGGGAGTTTGCAGGAATATATTCTGATGAAGGTATTTCTGGAACAAGATCTAGTAATAGAAATGGCTTTTTAAAAATGATGATAGATTCAGAGAGAAACAAAATTGATATTATCATTACAAAGTCCATTTCTAGGTTTGCTAGAAACACTTTAGATACTCTTAAATATGTTAGATTTCTAAAAGAACATAATGTAAGAGTTATTTTTGAAGAAGAGAATATTGATTCTTTAGATATGCAAAGTGAATTAATTCTTACAATAGTTTCTTCAGTAGCTCAACAAGAAGCAATTAATATGTCAAATCATATTAAGATTGGAAAGAAAAATAAAATATTAAGTGGAGAATATTTATGTACTCTAGCTCCATATGGATATAAATATGATATTGAGAAAAAAGAGACACAAATTAATGATGATGAAATTGAAATACTAAAACTTATATTTAATAAATATGAAGAATTAAAAAGTATTTCTGGAACGGTCAAATATTTAAATGAAAATAAAATTCCAACAAGAAGTGGTAAAAAGTATTGGAATACAGGAACACTAAAAGGAATACTTACAAATGTCTTTTATGTGGGTGACATATTGCATGGTAAAAAATATGTACCAGATCCAATAGAACATATTTCAAAAAGAAATAGAGGACAAGTTGAACAATATTATATAAGAGAACACCATGAGCCAGTTATTTCTAAAGAACAGTTTGAACGAATTCAAAAGATAATGGAAGAAAAAGCAATTAAGTATAAATTTTTTAGAAATACAAATTCTGAAAATTATGGATTGTTTAAAGGAAAGCTTAGATGTGGATTTTGTGGAGGATCAATAACTAGAAGCAAAAGAGAATTTAGGCATCAATATTATAGTTATTATTGTAGTCATATATCTATTAGAGGAGCAAAGTATTGTACTCAATCAAGATATATAGATGAACCTATATTTATATATGCAATTAAAGAAGCATTTAAAAGATTAAAAAAATATAATAGTAATAATGAAAATTATACTTATGTAAAAAATACAATTAAACAAGTTGAAAATGATTATAAAAAAATAGTTAAAGAGCTTATTGAATGTATTGTGCTTGGCGATGAAGTTGATCCATATACTATTTTTATAATATTAAAAAATAATAATATCATAGAGAAAAAAATTGATGAAACAATAATTGACTTTAGTAAATATGCAAGATTATTTGACTTTTATCTTGAAAAAGAGTTTATGGGAATAAACGAATATAAAACGATAGAATACTACGAGGGATTTGATGTAGTAGTTTACTTGGATGAGGAGTATTAACATGGAACTTATAAAAATACAAAAAAGCAAAAAATCAAAAGTAACAGAAGATAAAAAGATAAGAGTAGCAGCTTATGTTAGAGTTAGTTCTGAAGTTGAACAGTCAATTAAAAGTTTTGATAATCAAAAAAAATATTATTTAAAAAAAATAAATAGTAATGATAATTGGGAATTTGCTGGAATATATTCTGATGAAGGTATTTCTGGTATGAATAGTCTTAAGAGAAAAGGATTCTTAAAAATGCTTGTTGATGCCGAAAATGGTAATTTTGATTTATTACTAACTAAGTCTATTTCTAGATTTGCTAGAAACACTTTAGATACCCTTAAATACGTAAGACTATTAAAACAATATAATGTTGGAATTATTTTTGAAGAAGAAAACATTAATACTTTAGATTTAAAAAATGAAATGATTTTATCAATTCTAGGTTCTGTTGCACAACAAGAAGTCGTCAATTTATCAGAAAATATTAAATATGGAATTCAACAAAAAATGAAAGAAGGAAAACCTACAGGTTTTACTGGTTGTTATGGATATGAATATAATGCTGAAGAGCAAGAGTTCATTGTAATTCCAGAAGAGGCAGAAGTTATAAGAAGCATATTTGATATGTATATTAATGGTAGTGGAGTAGAAGAAATAAAACAAAAATTAAATAATGCAAAAATACCGACTAAAACAAATAATGAATATTGGCGTGGCAGTATAATTATGAAAATGTTAAAAAATGAAAAATATACTGGCAATATGATTTTAGGAAAGTATTGCACTATTAATAATTTTGAAGATAAGAAAATAATTAAGAATAAAGGTCAAAGCAATAAGTATTTAGTTAAAAATAATCATGAACCTATTATCTCAAAAGAAAAATTTGATAAAGTTCAAGAAATAATTAAAAAAAGGTATGGCGAACATAGTAATCATGCAGGAAGTACTAATAGATATTGTTTTAGTCATCGTCTAAGATGTGGACTATGTGGTTATTCAATGCAAAGAAGTATTTTAAAATATACAGGTCCTTATTATAGATGTGTAGCAAATGAAAAAATACAAAAAGACTTATGTAATGAAAGTAAAACTGTAAAGTTAAAAGTATTAGAAGATGTTTTTACAGAAATGTTAAAAAAGTACAAAAAATCAAAAATAGAAGTAGATAATCCTATAGTTAGAGAAAAGTTAAAATATTTTAATAAGTATCTAAGCAAAATAATTATTAAAGAGTTTAATGGAGATATTTTTGATGATTTAATCCATGTAATAATTTATGGAAGAAAAAATGAATTGAATGAAGTTGAAACTCATTCATTTAGATTCATAATAAGAACAAATCAATTCATTTATGAAAGGCCGACAAGAGATGAAATACTTAATCATAATTATTACAAAATACTCGAATATAGAAGTGAAGTAAAAACAAATTGGAGAGAACAAAAATCAAAAATATTACATAGAGTAGAAAATATGTATGTTTCAGTAGAAGTAGATATGGATGGTGATTTTTAATGGAAGTAATTAAAATAGCCAAAAAGAAACAAAAAAATATCTATACAGAAAAACTAAAAGTAGCAGCATATATAAGAGTTAGTACAAAGCTTGAAAGACAAGAAAATAGTTATGAATCTCAATATAATTATTATAAAAACAGAATAGAGCAAAATATTAATTGGGAACTAGTTGGAATATATGGAGACGATGGGATAACTGGTACGAGTATAAAAACAAGAGATAGTTTTAAAAAAATGATAATAGGTGCTAGGAAAGGAAATATAGATCTAATTCTTACTAAGTCTATTTCTAGATTTGCTAGAAATACAGAAGAAGCATTGAAATATATAAGAGAATTAAGAACAATCGGTGTTGGTATTATATTTGAAGAGGAGAATATTAATACTTTAAATATGAGTAGTGAATTTTTACTTTCAGTAATGGCATCTGTTGCTCAATTAGAATCAAATAATGCAAGAAGTCGAAAAAAATATTCATTTGATATGCAAATAAATGATAAAAATTATAAAGATAGGAAAGTTTTCTATGGATATAAGAAAGATAAAAATGGAGAATTAATAATAGATCAAAAAGAAGCAAATGTAGTCCGAAAAATATTTGAAATGTATTTAGATGGATATAATAATGCTGAAATTGCTGATTATTTAAATAATCAAAAAATAAAAACTACAACTGGAATAAAATGGACAAGAGATAATATTTCAAGAGTTTTAAAAAATGAAAAGTATACAGGAACTCATGTTATTAGAAAACATCTCAATGGTGAAAAGAAAAAAATATACAATAATAATCCAGCAATAATATCTAAGGATATTTATGAAAAAGTAATAGAAAGAAAATTTTCAAGAAGAAATAGAGATTATAAGAAAAGAGAAAAAAAGTGTTTTTTAACAGGAAAGATAAGATGTAATTACTGTGGAAGAGTTTTCTCAAAGACCAGCATAAACGATAACGAATACAATTGGTATTGTTCAAATAATATTTATAGACACAGATGTGAATCTAAAGGAATAACTGTAGAATTAGTTGAGAATGCTTTTGTTCAATTATTAATTAATTTATATTTAGTAGATACAAGATCTAAAATATCAAAAACTAATAATTTAGAAAAAAGAAAAGATATTTTCACTAACCAATTATATTTACTATTTAATCAATTTTTGAATAAAGAAATATCAAAACTTGATTATGTAAAAGAAAGAAAGAAAATAGATAACGAGATTGAAAAAATAGATAAGATGATAATTGACGAAAATTTGAAAATATCCATTAAAGAAATTGATAGGATTGTAATTGCTAATTTGCAAAATAAGATTAAAGAACGTTTATCAAATCAATTTGATGAAGAGTTATTTGATAGCATTATCAAATTTGTGATAATAGGTGATACTTTTAAAAATGGAAGAAGAGATTTTTTTACTATTAGGTTTATTGGTAAAGACAATTTTTTTGAAGAAGATGATATTGATTATAGATTCATAATCAATAATAAATATAGAAAAATATATCAATTTGAAATGGAAACAAATTTCTTTATTAGACCAAGTTCTGGAAAATACAAATATATAAAAAAAGTAAAAGTAAGTTATGAATTATTGGAGGTATAGTAATGAAAGAAGTAGAAATAATAAAGAAAAAAGAGGAGTTTGATTATTCTAAACAAAATTTGCCAAAACAAAAGTTAAAGGTTGCGGCATATGCAAGAGTTTCAACGGATATGGAAGAACAACAAACGAGTTTTATTTCTCAGCAAAAATATTATATGGAGAAAATAAGAACTAATCCAAATTGGATATTTGTTGAAGTATATGCTGATGAAGGTATTTCTGGAACACAAGCTATTAAAAGAGAAAATTTTATGAGAATGATAAATGATGCTGCGAATGGAAAAATAGATCTAATTCTTACTAAGTCTATTTCTAGATTTGCTAGAAATACTTTAGATACTCTTAAATATGTAAGAGAACTAAAATCACATGGAGTAGCTATCATTTTTGAAGAGGAAAATATCAACACTTTAGATATGGCTGGTGAATTACTTCTTACAGTTTTATCTTCAGTGGCTCAACAAGAATCAGAAACTATTTCATCTCATATCAAGTTAGGATTAAAAATGAAAAAGGAAAGAGGAGAATTAGTAGGATTTTCTTCTTGCTATGGATTACATTATGATTCTAAAACTCATAAAATGTCAGTTATAGAAGAAGAAGCAAAAATAGTAAAATTTATTTTTGAACAATATTTAAAAGGTTATGGTTGCTCAATGATTTCTCAAATGTTAACTAATATGAATATTATTTCTCCAGGAGGACATAGTTCATGGTCGCCAACAACAATAGTACAAATACTCAGACAAGAAAAATATGTAGGAGATGTCATCCAGGGAAAAACCTATACAGTCGATTCAATTACTCATAAAAGGGAAATCAATAATGGTGAAGAAGACAAATATATTATTAAGGATCATCATGAACCAATTGTATCTAGGGAGGTCTTTGAAGAAGCTCAAATGATTTTAAGTAATAGAAGTATTTCTATAATGACGGGAAGAAAAAGAATATCAGCTCAATCATTTACTGGAAGAATGAGATGTGGTCTTTGCGGAAATACATATACAAGAAGAAAAGGACATACATGTATTCATTGGGCATGTACTACTTGTGTTAAAGGAAATAAGGTTTTATGTCCGAATAGTAAAATACTTCCTGATGAGATTATAAGGAATACATTTATGGAAAGTTATTACTTGCTAACAGCTAATGATGGACTAGCTTTAGATGAATTTATGGATACTATTAAAGGAATAATTAAAAATACAGCACCAGATGTTATGAGTGCAAGATATGAAGATGAAAGAAAAAAACATAAAGCAAAACTAACAAAACTAGTAGATCTTTATGTTGATGGAGATGTAGATAGAGTAGTTTATGAAAAGAAAAGAAAAAATTTAGAATACAAAATTAATGAATTAACTGAAAAAATAGATGCTTTAGCAAAATATACTAATAATGATAGTAAGATAGAAATTAATCTTAATAAAATAAGAAATAGTTTGAAAGCAAGGGAAGCAAGTAATCAAATTGAAGAGTTTGACAAAATTATTTTTGATAGTCTTGTTGATTATGTTATTATTGGAAGTTTGGATGAAAATAATGAACCTAATGGATTTGTAATAAGATATATTTGTAAAACAGGAATCTATAACAAATCAAGAACAGATATAAGTGAAACAATGATATTAGAAAATGGTTTAAATAATACTGAAGATAATATATATGTACCAATTTTAGATTTTTTAAGTAATCAGAAGTTTTTTACTTATGAATTTGTTAATGGTAAAAGAGCTAAAAAGTTTATAGATAAGATCAGAGTAAGAGTTGAAATCGAAAAATAGTACAAAGATGGGCTAAAATTTGGCTCATTTTTTAGTGGAAAATATACTAGTCTATTCATACAACTATGACGATGTTGTATTGCACCAAATAGACTAATCTACGATAAACATTACACTTTAAAAGCCTCTGGTCTATTATGTACTAACGAGAAAAATTTATCAGTTAATGATTGTAACTATAGTGATATGAAATGTAGTTTTTCTCTAAATAGAAATAAAGTAGAGAATGGTAATGGTACATATGAATTAGTTAAAAACTATGATAATGTTTCAATTGTTATTGATTCAAATATTGGAAAATATTTTTTAATGGTTACTAGTGATAATGTTGTTATTAATTATGATGAAAATATGTTTAGTAATGAAGATGAGAAGAATAACTATATTAATAATTATTTTAATACATTTTCTACTTATAATAACAATGAATCAGTATCATATTCATATGATTCATATTCAAAAATATTATATAGATATGAATCTGTTAATTCAAAAACAACAAGAGTTATGACTAAAAAAATAAATAATATTACATTTGAATATATAGAAGATCCATATAGTGATGAGTTTAAAAGATTAACTAGTGATGGTAATTTAACTATAAAAACTGATACTGATATAACAAATAGTCTTTTATCTGATTACCTTATACATTTCTCTAATGGTACATCATCATTTAGTATAGATGGAAATATATCTAATAATAAAATATATATTAAAAGAACTGTTTATGAGAATGGAAGTAGTGTACTTAAAGAAAAACATTTAATTACTTTAATAAAAGATGAAAATGTTGATTTAGATTTATTTAATAAAGTAGGTTATAAAACTTCTTTAGATATTCATGCAGATGAACCTTTAGATAAAGATAATTATTCTAGAAGTTATTTTAATTTAAATAATTTCTATGTTCAAAATGAAGATGAATCTTACGAACAATATAGAATAGTATATGATTATAACAGTACTAGTAATGTTACTATTGAATACATAAAATATAGTAATAATGGAAAAGTTCTTGGTATAGAATATCATAATATACCAGTTAGATATGTTGGATATTCTAATCAAGTAAGTGATAAATTTAATAAGAAGATAGGTAATAAAGTAGTTATTAATGCTGATAGTTTATCTCTTGAAAATATTAATTCAAATCTTAACTATGAATATAGAGCTTTAGTTTGTAATGATGATTTTTCTATATGTGATATAGCTAAGACTGACTATGAAAGTCAATATGAAACTCATTATATCGAAATACATAAAGTTAATGTAGAACTTAATGATAAAATAAGTGATGACTTTAAAAAAGCATTTAACATTAAAAATGATGGAACTATTGATATTATTATGGATCAAGGAACAGAGCTTAGAAATAATTATTTAAATTATAGTTATTATGATAAAAATACACAGAATTCTCTTTCATTTGATTGCAATAATAAATGTAAGTTATCTTTAAGAAATTATAGTAAAGATAAATCTGAAACTCATACAGTTGATTACAATATTGTAAATAGTAATCCTTCTAGTTCTTATTTATCACTTGTTAAATCTTCAATAGAGTTATATCCTGGAGAAGCAACTAATGTTTGGAATAATTTAAGTTTTTCTTATGATGCATTTAGTAAATTAAGAAATACATCTAATACTAGGGCAAATTATTGTGATTCTAATACTGGTAAATGTTCTGTAATTGCTTTTAATTCTAATAATAATATTGAAATACATAATTCAAGTGTTTCAATTAAAGAGGGAAGAAGTCCTAAATTTGATTCATTCTTCCCTGGTGATACTATTACTATTAATTCAATTTTTAAAGATGATGATGATTATTTATATAGAGCATCAGCTGCTTATTTGATGAGTAAAACTAAATCTTGGTCATATTTAAATGATTATCATGATGGACGTGGTAAAATTGTTTATGATGGTTTTGAAACTCATACTATGAATGTTAAGTTTGCTGAATCTAATACAAAACATAAACAAATAGTTGATGCAGCTATAGAAAGAATTGGAAATCAAAATTTAAAAGTTTCTAGGGAAGACTTAGAGTATGTTAATAATTTCTATTATAATGATCCTAATGGATTAAATACTAATAATTATAATTCAACTAGTGTTTATAATAAATTAACAAGTATTATTAATGATAAGCATATTAGTTATTATCTTGTTGAAGATGGTGGTATGGGAAATGACTTCTTTAATATGTTTGCTGGAAAGGTTGTATTGTTCTATGATGGAATAGGATATGGTACTACTAATTCATATTTAGAGTCATACATGAAACATATAATTTATGTTCCAAATAATACAGAAGATAATCCAGAAGCTTATGTTAAGGCAGCTCAAAAGAGAATTGATAATTATTTAGGTAAAAATTCTGGTGTTGTAGTTAGTTATGTTGAACCTATAGATGATGCTGATGTTGGTAATGAGGTATTAGAGGGAATTAATTTTGATGGAAATTGTTATAAGATTGCATATAAAGATAGAGAAGAATTTATTATAATAGCTAAAGATTCTAGCAAGATGATGACTTCAACATTTAGTGCACTTGATGTAAATAATAATGTAGTTGTTTCATCTGATAATGCTAATTATCCAACTAATACTGTAGTTTCTTCTACTAATATAGATTCTAAGGTAAAAAAATATAAAGAGATATTAAAGAAACTTGGGCTTGATAAGGCTCAAATAGTTGATATTGATTTATATTCACCATCTATTGGTGATATAGAGAATTTTGATAATGTTGATTTTGATGTTAGTGTACCAATTACACTTGATAATTATAAAAATAAGAAATTATATGCTTATTATATTAAAGATGATGGTTCTGTAGAAGAACATCCTATTACTTTAGATGATTTTATAGCTAAATTTGAAACAAATCACTTTAGTACATATATTATTGCTGAAAAAGTAGATGATAAGATAATAGATGAGCTAAATCCTAAAACTGGTGATAACATTAAAAATGTAATTATTATAAATATAATTAGTGTTATATGTTTAGCTGGAATAATAATTTTTAGAAAGAAAAGATATAATTAAGAAAATTACCAAAAATTGGTAGTTTTCTTTTTTTGTATTTTGTTTACATGAAATAACTTGTATGTTAATATAATGCTGTAGGAGAAATCAACATTGAATATCTCTAATACACAAAGAGTTATGTTAATAGCTTAAAAAAGTCATAAATATAAATATGATAATTTGGAAAAGATAATAACAATAATTATTAATTAATTATCAAAAATTGGTAATTAAGTTTTACTTAGTATTAATTACTTACCGTGAGTTAATATGACAATTTGGTCGACTAGGGTTTTCTTTCTAAGGTAAGATAGAAAGACTATATGCATGCGGAGAATACTTCCTTTTTTGGATGAAAGGGGGTATTCTCCTTTTTTATTTTTTTTGGAGGGGAAGATAATATGAAAAACGAAATAATAATTAATGAAGAAATAGAGGTAAATGAACTTTTTTATGATATAAAAAGTTTAATTGAACAATGTAGAAATAGGGTATATAGAGCAGTGAATACTGAAATGATTAATTTATATTGGAATATAGGAAAGATGATTGTAGAAAAGCAAGAAGGCCATTTTAGGGCTAAGTATGGAGATTATCTTATGGAATCTGTTTCTAAGAAATTAATGGAAGAATTTGGAAAAGGATTTTCTACTAGAAATGTGAAAAGAATGAGAAAATTTTATTTATGCTATCCAAAAGGGACAACAATGTTGTCCCAATTGACTTGGTCCCATTATTTAGAATTAATAAAAATAAAAGAAGAAAGTAAAAGAAATTTTTATATGTATGAATGTATTAATTCGAAATGGAATGTTAGGGAACTACAAAGACAAATATCAACATTACTTTATGAAAGAATAGCTAATTCTAAGGATAAAGATAAAGTAATAGAACTTTCTACTAAAGGACATAAAATTTGTGAGGGTAAAGATATTATTAAAGATCCTTTTGTATTAGAATTTTTAGATATAAAAGAAAATACAAGTTATTTGGAAAATGATTTAGAGAAAAATATATTAGAACATTTAAAAGAATTTTTGTTAGAATTAGGAAAAGGTTTTTCATTTGTAGGAAGTCAAGTTAGAATTACTATAGATACTGAACACTTTTACCCTGATTTAGTTTTTTATAATAGAATACTACAGTGTTTTGTGATAATAGATTTAAAAATAGGTAAAGTTACTCATCAAGATATAGGGCAAATGGAAATGTATGTTAATTACTATGATAGAGATATAAAACAGCAATATGAAAATAAAACAGTGGGAATATTACTTTCTACAAATAAAAATGAAACAATAGTAAAATACACTTTACCTGAGGATAATAAGACTATCTTTTCCTCGGAATTTAGATTAACTATTCCTAGTGAAGAAGAATTTATAGATGTTATAGAAAATGAAAAGAAAAATATTGAGTTATTATAAAATATATTATTAATTACTTACCATGAGTTAATATGACAATTTGGTCGACTAGGGTTTTCTTTCTAAGGTAAGATAGAAAGACTATATGCATGCGGAGAATACTTCCTTTTTTGGATGAAAGGGGGGTATTCTCCTTTTTTATTTTTTTGAAAGGTTGTGATACATGATATAGTTTTATATTTTAATTATTTTATTTGTATAGGAGGAGAGAAAAAATGAAAGACGAAATAATATTATTTGAAAATCAAGGGGTTAAATTGGAAGTTAATATGAAAGATGAAACAGTATGGCTTAATGTTGAACAAATGGCTAAATTGTTTGATAGAGATTCTAAAACAATTAGGAAACATATTAATAATGCTTTAAGAGAAGAAGTTGATAACTCAACTGTCTCAAATTTTGCGACAGTTCAAAAAGAAGGTTTGAGAGAAGTTACTCGTAATATTGACTATTATAATTTAGATATGATAATTAGTGTTGGCTATAGAGTTAAGAGTAAGAATGGAGTAGTTTTCAGAAAATGGGCTACTAGTGTTTTAAAAGATTATATGTTAAAAGGTTATGCGGTTAATCAGAAAAGACTTGATTATTTAGAAAAGACTGTTAAATTAATTGATATTGCTGGAAGAATAGATGAAAAATTAAGTGGAGATGAAGCGTTAGGCATTATTAAAGTTATTAATACTTATTCAAATGCTTTAGATTTACTTGATGATTATGATCATAAAAAACTTATTAAACCTAAGGGAATAAAATCACTAGATATGATACAGTATGATGACTGTGTTAGCATAATTAGTAAACTTAAGTTCAGTAGTGATAGTAATTTGTTTGGCTTAGAAAGAAATAAGGGATTACAATCTATTATTAGAAATATATATCAATCATTTGATGGTAATGATGTTTATCCAACTATAGAAGAAAAAGCTGCTAACTTCTTATACTTAATTACTAAAAATCATACTTTTATAGATGGTAATAAAAGAATAGCAGCATCACTTTTTATATATTTTCTTGATTTCTATAATGTTTTGTATGTAGATGATAAGAGGGTTATTGATAATAATACATTAGTTGCTATTACTCTTTTAGTGGCACAATCGGATCCTCAAGAAAAAGAAATATTAATAAATTTAATTATGAATTTTCTTATCAGAGAGTAAAAAGTACAAATGCTTTTTATTTTAATTCATTAGTATTTATGTTATTATTATAATGGTGATAGTATGAATAAAGATGTAGAAATTATTGAAACAGGGGATGGGGTTAGTAGTTTAAAAAATCAGTGCCCTAATTGTGGTGCTCGTGAACTTAAATTTAACGAAGAAAAAGGAAAAATATTCTGTTTATATTGTGATAGTACATTTGATCCTAAAGAAATAGATGGTATTGAAAAAGAACTTAGTAATTTAAATAAAAAGAGAGTTGGTAGTGGAGCTCGTGATATAGATACTAACTTTAACGATATAATGACATTTAGATGTCCTAGTTGCTCTGCTGAAGTAGTAGTTGATACTAAGACATCTACACAAGCTAGATGTCACTGGTGTCATGGTATTTTAACTATTAATGAGAGAATTGATAATGGAGCTGTTCCTGATGCTATACTTCCTTTTAAAGTTAAAAAAGAAGAAGCTATGACTGAAATAAATAATTTTGTTTCTAAAAGACAGTTTTATGCTCTTCCACAGTTTAAAAAAGATTTTACAGCTGATAATACATTTGGGGTATATTTTCCATACTTATTAGTTGATGTTAATGCACATTGTAAATTTAGTGGTGAAGCTGAAGAATTAATTCGTTCTTATACTTTAAATAAAAAACGAAGATATGATGCTAAAGCATATAATATTGAACGTGAATTTGATATTACAATAGATGATTTAACAATTGAATCTAGTAGTGATAGATTGAATAAAAAGAATAGTAATAAAACCAATAATATAATTAATTCAATTATGCCTTTTGATACAGAAAATTGTGTTAAATTTGAATCTAACTATTTAGTTGGTTATACTTCTGAAAAAAGAGATATAAATATATCTAATTTGAAAGATAAATCTAATGCTGAAATTAAAGATGTTGTAAGAGCATCACTTAAGGACTCAATTAAAATGTATAATCGCGGAGTTTCATGGAAAAAAGAAGAGGTTAATGTACTTGGATCACAATGGATAGCTGCTTATCTTCCTGTATGGCTTTATTCTTATAGGCAAAAAGAAGGTAATAATGAAGTACTTCATTATATAGCTGTTAATGCTAGAACTAAGGAAACTATGGGAAGTGTTCCTATTAATAAAAGTAAATTGTTTTTTGTTTCTGCTTTAATAGAAATCTTATCAGTAATAGTATATTTTTTACTATTTGGTACTAAAGAATTTGTTTTTTGGATCTTCTTATTATTTCTTTTACCTGGTTTTCTTTATCATAGTAGTATTTATAAAAAATATAGGAATCAGGATAAAAGACATAGATATGAAAAAGAAACTAAAAATAATATTACTAACTTAGTGTCTAATGATTCTTTTATAGAAGTTAGAAAGAAGTTATATTCTAGTGTTATTTATGGAAGAAATGATGATTTGGTTTCTGGTGATAGTGTAAAGTTAAATCAAGATGAAAGTAAAAATTAGTAAATTATACTAATTTTTTTTTAACTGATACATAAATGTATGTTATAATAGTTTTGGTTAATTTTTAGAGGAGGATGTTTATGAAAAAGAAATTATTAACTGTGTTAATGGTATGTACTTTAATGTTTTGTTTAACTGGTTGTGATTTACCACTTCTTAAGAAAAAAACAAATAATGAAACTAAAGTAAATGAATCTACTGAGAAGAAGGATAATAGTGATAAAGATGTAATTAATACTAAAGATTTAATTAATGATAATGATAGTTACTTTGTTAAAATTAAAGGAACTAAATTTACAGTAGGAGATAAGATTGCTAATATATCTAAAGTAGGTTTAAAACAAGATTCTAGAGTACTTGATAAAACTATTGGTAAGAATACATATCTTATTGGTGGTGGAAGTATTTATAATGAAAGCGATAAGAATGTTATGTCAATGACTGCTTTTAATGCTACTTCTGAAGAGATTAGTGTAAGAGATGCTGTAATTGGTGGAATAGAAGCAGGTACATATGAATATGCTAAAATTGAACAAGCAACACTTGATTTAAATCTAGAATTTGTTGGTGGTATTAAATTAGGCGATTCACTAGAAGATATACAAAAAGTATTTGGTACTACTGAAAATATATATGAAGCTACTTCTTTAGGATATAAAGTATATACTTATAAATCTGATGAAGTATACAGAAGTTATGAGTTTACTATTGATAAAGAAGGTAAACTTTCTAAAGTACGTTTACAAAACTTAGTATTCAATAGATAGTTAGGGAAATACATTTTATGTATTTCTTTTTTTTATGTTTTAGTGTTATAATTTTTTATAGTGAGAGTGAGATTATGATAAAGAAAATATATAAAAATAAAGCACTTTTAGCTTTTTTATGTTCATTAGTTTTAGGATGTATAATAATAGTTCCTTTTATAATAACAGGAAAAGGAATATTTACACTTTGGGCTGATTATAACATAGAACAAATACCATATGCTCAAATGATGAATTATTCAATAAAAGAGGGAAGCATATTTTGGACTTGGTATAATGAATTAGGCAGTAACTTTATAGGGACGTTTAGTTATTATAATTTATTTAGTCCTTTTAGTATTATAGGTTATTTATTTCCATTTAGATGGTATCCTTATCTAGGAGGAATACTTACAATACTTAAATTTGCTGTTTCTGGATTAACATCTTATTTATTTTTAAAAAGATATGTTAAGAATAAAAATTATGCAGTTTTAGGATCAATACTATATTCTTTCTCTGGATATCAACTTAATAATATGATTTTTCATTTTTATGATTCAGTAGCACTTTTTCCACTTCTTTTATTTGCTCTTGATAATTATATGTATGATGATAAGAAAAATATAATACCATTAGTTGTATGTTTATTGTCATTTACTGATTGGTTTATGTTTATAGGACAGGGTATATTTACATTTATATATTTTATAGTAAAAGTATTTATGAAAGAATATAAGATTAACTTAAAGAAATTTATATATTTAGCTTATGAAGTTTTACTTGGTATACTTATTACTATGGTTGTACTTCTTCCTACATTTTTATTTACTATGTCTAATCCTAGAGTAAATGGAAGTTGGAGCTTTTTAAATATGTTTATTCATGAATATCCAACTAGATATATAGAAATGTTTAGAAGTTTATTTTTTCCTTCTGAAATAATGTGTATTAGAGCTTTTTTAACTCCTACTAATTATGATAGTGTTGAAACTTATTTACCTTTTGTAGGGTCTGTACTTGCTATATCTTATTTATTTAAAAAGCCTAAGAAATGGTACTGTGTTTTAACATTTGTTTTAGGTTTATTTATGGTTGTTCCTATATTAAATAGTTCATTTGTAATATTTATGAATACTTATTATGCTAGATGGTTTTATATGCTTATTTTAATAATGTGTATTCTGTCTATTAAGTGTTTAGAAGATAAGATTAAAATAAATAGTGGTTTAATAGTTTCACTTTTTGCATTTGTTGTTATGGCCATTATATATGTTTTACTTCCAATAATTAAGCATAAATCATTTGTTTTTGATAAATCATATATTATAATTGCTACTATATTTATGCTTGTTAATTTATTTAGTTTGTTTATTATTTTTAAGATTAATAATTTAAATAAAAGAAATAATATAATATTTATTTGTACATGTATATATATAAGTTTTTGGGGAATATTTACTATTTATAAATACAGAGATGAAGGATTTAAACATTCAGACTTTTATGATACATATATAAATTCTTATAAATATATTAAATTTGATGATGTTTCTAGAACTAATAGTTCAGGATCTTGTCAATTTAATTTAGGGTATGTACTTAAGAATCCAAATATTAAGACATTTAATTCAAATTTAAATGGTACTGATTTTGAATTTTATTCTAGTATAGGTCAATCTAGAGAAGTGTCTACTGATATATCACTTGATAATAAGCTTAATGATTTTTTATCTGTTAAATATGTTATTTCTTGTAATGAAGAGTTAAATTTTGATAATTATGAATTATTAAAAGAAAATGGTATTTATAGAGTTTATCGAAATAATAATTTTAGAGAAATGGGACTTGTGTTTAATCAATATATAACTAATAAAGAGTTTAAGAAAGAGAAAAATAAGATTGATATTATTTCTGATAAGATAGTTTTAAACAAGAATCAAGTTAAAAAATATGGTTCTTTATTTGGAAAAGATGTAGAAATAATATCTAATAAGTTTAAATATAATAAGAATGGGTTTGAATCTAATATTAATGTTAGTGATGACACTTTAGTTCTTTATACTGTACCTTTTGATGAAGGGTGGAGTGCTACTGTAAATAATAAGAAAGTAAAAATAGAAAAGGTTGATAATGGATTTATGGCTATTAAAGTTAATAAAGGTAATAATAAAGTTAAATTTTATTATCAAACCCCTGGATTAAAGAAAGGATTAATTATTTCGATAATAGCGCTTGTTATGTATTTTTTAACTATTATTTATAATAAAAATAAGAGAAGTGTATAAGTTTACACTTCTTTACATTTTATTTATAATTATATTTATTAATATATTGTTTTATGGTATAATACTAGAAGTTTTGGAGGGATACTATGAAAAAAGTATTTAAAATAATTATATCTTTGTTATTAGTTTCTTTTTGTATTTATTTTTTTAAGATAGTTACTGATTTAAATTTGATTCCTACTAAGTTTTACATTGTTACAATTGTAATTACTTCTATATTAACTATATTAAGTATTGTTTTCTTATTTATTAAGAAGACTTGGACTAAAGTAGTTAGTATTATATTAATGATTATACTTTTTTGTATATTTATTTTTGGTATATTCTTTTGTAATAAAATAATTTCTTTTTTTGATAAAGGGTTTAATAATAATTTAGTTGAGACTACTACATATGATGTTATTGTACTTAAAAATAGTAATTATAATAATATTAAGGATTTAAATGATAAAAGTATTGGTTATCTTTCTAAGAATAAGAGTGTTAATTCTAATTTGAAGGGTAGTTTTAACTTTAAAGAATATGATAGTTCTATTAATATGTATAATGATCTTTCTAATAATAAGATTGATTCTATACTTATTAATGATGCTTATTTAGATATTTTTAATGAGCATTATAAAGGTTTTGATGATTCTATTAAAGTGATTTATCATTTTGATAAGAAAAAGATAAATACTAAGAAGAAAGAAGTAAAAAAGGTTGAACCTATTAATATACTTATTTCTGGTAGTGATTCTAGAAGTTATAGTATAGTTAATAATTCTAGAAGTGATGTAAATATGATTATGACTATTAATCCTACTACTAGAAAAGTACTTCTTACTAGTATACCTAGAGATTATTATGTTAAACTTCATGGTACTAGTGGTCTTAATGATAAGCTTACACATAGTGGTATATATGGTATGGATATGACTAGAGAAACTTTAGAAGATGTGTTTAATATTAAGATTGATTATACTATTAAAGTTGGGTTTAACTCTGTTATTAACTTAGTTAATTCTATTGGTGGAATAGATGTTTATTCTGATATTACTTTTAATTCTTCTCATATGAAGGGTTGGGTTGTAAAACAAGGTACTAATCATTTTAATGGAGAACAAGCACTTGCTTTTTCTAGGGAAAGATATGCTTATATTGAAGGTGATAGACATCGTGTTCAAAATCAACAATTAGTACTTGAAGCTATATTTAATAAAGTTTCTTCTGATAAAAAATTAATTTCTAAGTATGATGAAATACTTAAGGCTTTATCTGATTTTTATATAACTGATGTACCTGATAGTTATGTAAAACTTCTTGTTAAAAAAGAACTTACTGAAAATGGTAAATGGACTGTAATTAAACAAAAAGTAGATGGGGAAGGGGCTTATCTTGAAACTTATTCAATGCCTGGTAGAAAATTATATGTAATGATTCCTAATCAAGATACAGTAAATGAATGTTCAAATCAAATTAATAAAGTAATTCTTTCTGAATAATAAAAGAACTGATAAATTTTTATCAGTTCTATTTTTTTAAAAAGTTCTATATAGTCCTATTGCTTTGCCTAGTATTGTAACATTATCTAATATGATAGGTGCCATTGTATCATTTTCTGGTTGCAATCTAAAGTGTCCATTTTCTTTATAAAAAGTTTTAACAGTTACTTCATTATTATCATTCATTGCTACTACTGTTTCACCATTAGTTGCAGTGTTTTTTCTTTGTACTATTAATATATCACCATCATATATTCCAACATTAATCATACTTTCACCACTTACTTTTAAAGTGAATACTTCACCTTTACCTGAAACTATTTCAGCTGGAAGTGGGAAGAATTCATTAGGAGTTTCAATTGCTTCAATTGGAGTTCCTGCTGTTACTTTTCCAAGAAGTGGAACTTCAACTATATTTTCATCCTTTTCTTCAAATTCATTTTCTACTAATAATTTAATTGTTCTATTTTTACTATTTCCTTTTTCTATGTATCCTTTTTCTGCTAACTTATTCAAATGAAAATGAATAGTTGCGGGACTTGATAAGTGAGCTGCTTCACCAATCTCTCTTACTGTAGGTGGATATCCATTTTTTGCTAAGAGTTTCTTTAAAACTTGTAAAATATTATATTGACTATCTGTAAGTTTTTCCATAGGTTCCTCCTTATATTTACATATTAACATAGTAGTTTACATTTGTCAAACAAATGTTTAAATAATATATTGACACGAACAAGTGTACGTAGTACAATTAATTTGTAAGATGAAGGGAGATGTAGAATATGGAAAAAGTTTTAAAGAAAGGTTTATGTTTAATAGCAATTTATGTAATAGCAATTGTTTTAGTATTTTTGATGAGTGAAAGAATTACAAGATTAGATAGAGGTACAGGTCAAGATTTTAGAAATACTAATGGTTCTGTCTCCGTTACTTTGGAAAAATAAAGTTGTTCCTTATTGGAATAACTTTATTTTTGTGTTACGATAGATATCGAAAGTGGTGATAAGATGAATAAGATAATATTAGTAGATGGAAATAACCTGTTATTTAGAAGTTTTTATGCAACTAGTTATACAGGTAATATTATGAGAAACTCTAAAGGATTTCCTACTAATGCTATATATGGTTTTATAAATATGATTAATAAAATTATAGATGAAGAGAAACCATCTTTTATGTTAGTTGCTTTTGATAAAGGTAAAACATTTAGACATGATAAATATGATGATTATAAAGCTGGAAGAGCAGCTATGCCAGAAGACTTGAAACTTCAATTCCCAGTTAGTAAAGAAATACTTGATGCAATGGGAATATTTCATTATGAAATAGACAATTATGAAGCAGATGATATAATTGGTACACTTTCTAGAATAGCAACTGAAAGAGAAGATTTTATAGGTACAATAATTAGTAGTGATAAAGATTTATTACAATTAATTAATGATGAAATAGATGTTAAACTTTTAAAACAAAATGATCATATAAGAATGACTAAAGAAAAATTTAGGGAAATATATGAAACTGATCCTATACATATGATAGATTTAAAAGCACTTATGGGTGATTCTAGTGATAATATACCAGGAGTTAAAGGAATAGGAGAAAAAACTGCTATTAAGTTAATTAGTGAGTATGGAGATATAAATAACTTATATGAACATATAGATGAAATTAAAGGAAAAACAAAAGAAAAACTAATTGATGGAAAAGAATCATGTTTTATGAGCTATGATATTGCTACTATATATAAAGAAGTACCAATAGACTTTGAATTAGAAGATACAGTTTATAAAGGTATTAATGAAGATAAACTTAGAGATATGCTTACAGAACTTGAATTTCATTCACTTCTTAGAAAATATGATTTAACTGCTAAAGAAAAGAAAATAGATAAAGAAGTTAAGAATTATCAAATTAAAGATATTAAAGATTTTGATTCTTCTAAAGAATTTAGTTATTATTTAGAACTTAATTCTTTTAATTATCATAATGCTGAAGTAATAGGTTTATCTATTTGTGATGGAGAAAATATATATTTTATAGAAAAAGATGATATAATTAACCATTTAGATATATTTACATCTAATACTAATAAATTTACTTATGATTTAAAGAAGAGTTATGTTTTCTTTAAGAAAAACTATGGTATAGAAATTAAAAATACTACTTTTGATACTATGATAGGATGTTATTTACTTGATTATACTGTTAAAGATGATATAAGTTTTATAGCACAGAATTTTTCTTATGATATACCTTTATATGAAGATTTTTATGGTACAGAAAAGAGAAAAAAAGAAGTAGATAGTGATTCTTTAAGAAAAGTTATTTGTGATAAAGCAGCATTTATATTTGATACAAGAGTTGAAATACTTAAGAAGATAGAAGAGTTTAATGAAACAGATTTATTTTTAGATATAGAACTTCCACTTGCTTATGTACTTAGTGATATGGAACTTGAAGGGATTACAGTAAAACGCGAGGTATTAGATGAGATGGGAGAAGAATTAAAAGTAGAAATTGATCGTTTAGAAAAAGAAATATATTTCTTATCAGGAGAGGAATTTAATATAATGTCTCCTAAACAACTTGGAGATATATTATTTGTAAAACTAGGTATTAAATATCCTAAGAGAAAATCTGATGATAAGAGTTTTTCTACCAGTAAAGAAATACTTGATAAACTTGTTGATGTTCATCCTATAATTAATAAAATATTAGAGTATAGAGCTATAACTAAGCTTTATACAACTTATATAGAAGGTTTAAAACCTGAAATAAAAGAGGATGGAAAAGTACATACTATATTTAATCAAACATTAACACGTACAGGTAGACTTTCTAGTGTTAGTCCTAATCTTCAAAATATTCCTATTAGAGATGAGTTAGGCAAAAAAATAAGAAGAGCATTTGTGGCTTTAGATGATTCAGTTTTACTTTCAAGTGATTATTCACAAGTAGAACTTAGAATGTTTGCTCATGTAAGTGGGGTAGAGAAGTTAAAGGAAGCTTTCCTTAAAGATATTGATATACATACTAAAACAGCTAGTGATATATTTCATGTTCCTCTTGAAGAAGTAGATAAAAATATGAGAAGGACTGCTAAAGCAGTTAACTTTGGTATACTTTATGGAATTAGTAGTTTTGGACTTGCAGAGGATTTACATATTCCTGTTAAAGAAGCCAAGAGTTTTTTAGATAATTATTTAGAGACTTATTCAGGCGTTAAGGAATATATGGAAGAAGAAAAGAATAAAGCATATAGTAATGGATATGTTTTAACTATTATGAATAGAAGACGTAATTTAGAAGAGCTAAAATCTAAGAACTTTATTATACGTTCTCAAGGGGAAAGAATGGCTCTTAATACACCAATACAGGGAAGTAGTGCTGATATACTTAAAAAAGCTATGGTTGATATATTTAATGAATTTAATAAACGTAATTTAAAGAGTAAAATGTTAATACAAGTACACGATGAATTAATATTTAATGTATTAAATAGTGAACTTGATGTAGTAAGAGAAATAGTTAGAGATAAGATGGAGAATGTTTATAAGCTTTCGGTTCCATTAAAAGTAGATATTGAAACTGGTGTTAATTGGTATGATGCTAAATAAGTTAAAATGTATTTGCAAATAAAATCAGTAGTAAAAAAAGAAAATAATATTAATAAAAAGATTTAAATATAAAAGAGGTGTGTATTAATGAAAATAAGCTTTGATAATTATAATGTTTTTTATTATGTTGCTAAATTTAAAAGTATAACTTCTACTGCAAATTATCTACATGTTAGTCAGCCTGCTATTACTAGGCAAATTAAAAATTTGGAAATGAATTTAGGGTTTACTCTTTTTATTAGAAATAGTAGTGGTTTAAAATTGACATTAGAGGGTGAAAAATTATACAAAGAAGTGAGTAAGGCGATAGAAATATTTAATTCTGTCGAATCTAAGTATAATGAATTTAAACCTGCTGAGGAGGGGACAATTAAAGTTTTATCAGGATATGCTACTACAAAGAATGTGTTATTACCTATAATAACACAATTCAATAAACTATATCCTAAAATAAAAGTCTTTGTTGAGTATTATCCATTTAAGGAGGCAATTAGTAAATTAAGAAATGGGGAAGTAGATATTTTACTAATGAATAGTGAGGATCATTTAGAATATGCAGATTTAGAGTTTACTAACTTTTATACTCTTAATGATGTTTTTATTGTTAGTGATACTATAAAAGATAAATATCCTGATTTAATTAAATTGGAGGAAATAAATAATTATCCCATAATATGTAAGAAAGATTCTAATAATGCTCGCAATTATATAATTAGATTTTTGAATGAGAGGGGCATAGAATTTAAGCCTACATGGGAACTTACTGATCATTGGTTAGTTGAAGAATATATCAAAATGAATATGGGTATTGGAATAGTTAGTCGCGAATTTGTACAGAAAGATTTAGATAATGGTACTTTGGTCGAAATTAAAACTGATAAATTATTACCTAAACGTAGTTTAAGTTATGCCATTAGAAAGAATAGCTTATTAAGACCTGAACTTATTAAGTTAATGCATTTTTTTGATAATGCATCTAAAAAATATCAAAAATAGTTTATAAATTTAAGTTATGACAGTATAAAAAAAAAGTATTTGTCATAACTTTTTTTGTTAAATATAATAGTTGAGAAAGGAGTTAATATGACTGAGTTTGAAGAAAAGAGATATAGTCGTCAAATTTTACTTAAAGGGGTTGGGATAGAAGGACAAACAAAATTGATTAATTCAAAAATATTGATAGTTGGATTTGGTGGATTAGGCACAGGTGTTGCCATGTTTTTGACAAGAATGGGTATTGGACATCTCGGTATAATTGATAAAGATTCTGTTGACATTAGCAACATTCAAAGACAAATTTTATATGATGAAAAAGATGTTGGTGTTAGTAAAATAAAATCAGGGATAAAAAAACTCAAGCAAATAAATGCCAACCTTATTATTGATGAATACGATTTTATGTTAAATCAAGAGAATGCTAATCTAATAATTAATAAATATGATATTATTGTCGATTGCACTGATAATTATAAAACTAGAGCAATAATAAGTAGAGCCTGTATTGATAATCATAAGACATGTGTGTTCGGTGGCGTTAATGAGTTTAATGGTTTTATATTTACACATATTGATAAAAGCCCATGTTTTGAATGTTTAATGGGCGAATATGAAAAACTAGTTCAGAAAGATAAGAATAACAAGGTAGTAGGTGTTATTGGTGCGATGGTAGGAATTATTTCGAGCATGCAAGCGCTTGAAGTGGCTAAAATAATATTAAATATTGGATCTTTAGCAACTGATAAGATGATTATTGTTGATGGAATGGATTTTTCTACATCATTTATTTCTGTAGAAACTAAACCTAAATGTTATTGCAATAGGTGATAATTATGAAAATATATATTAAAGAATGGGATTATAATAAAATTATTAACCATTGTGTTAGAAAACTTAATTCTATTTATGAAGATGATGAAACAAAGGAAAGACAAGCTTTTGGAGTGATTGTTGGCAGAAAAATAGATAAAAATCAATTTTTTGTAACAAGAATTGTTAACTTGAAAAATAATTATAGATTTGAAGATTTAACTTCAAAAAAAATGAATAGTTATATTGAAAAATATGCAATTCCTGGAGGCGCTGATGTAAATGAAAGAGCATGGGCGATTGATCCAATTGAATTGAATTATATATTAGTAAGTCTAAATGGGAATGAAGAATTTTTAGGTACTTATCATATGCATAGTGATATTTCGTGGGCTGGTGATTATCCTAAATATTTACCTACATTATTGGATAGAAAACTTAATATTAATAGTGGCTTGATTAATCTTATTGTATATATAGGTGAAAAAAAACAACAAATAAGAGCTTTCTTTGAATCAAATATAGATATGGAATATGAATTAATTGTTGTGGATGGAGATGATTATAGTGAAAATTAGATTTAATTATTATTTAAAAATCAGAAGTATCATGAAAAAGGAATTTGATGAATTTGATGTGAATGAAAAGAAAAGTTTAAAGGAAATTATATTTGAAAATATAGAAAAAGATAAAATTGATCAAATTGATTTATCAGAATTATTAATAATTTGTGGTGGCAAAAATGTGGATAGTATAGATATGATGGTCGAAAAAGATACAGTATTCTCAATTTGCCCTAAGATATATGGGGGATAATATGAAAAAAAGATATGATTTTAGAAGTGATACGTGTACAATGCCAACAGAAGAAATGCGAAAAGCTATATATGAAGCTGAGGTTGGAGACCAAGGATATGGTGAGGATATTGCAACTAATAAATTAGAAGAGTATTGTGCTAAATTATTTAATAAAGAAGCTGCTTTATTTATGTGCTCAGGTACAATGAGTGATCAGGTAGCACTTAGATGTTGGACTAATTCTGGTGATGAAGTTATCATAGATGAAAGTTATCATATTAATTATTTTCAAGGTGCGCAATCAATCGATATAGGAAAAGTTATTTTAAATACATGTAAAACACCTGATGGAATTATTCATGTTTCTGATATTAAAGAAAGATTAAATAGTAGAATGCATGATAATACATTCACTAGGACAAAATTATTATCGTTAGAAAATACTATTAATTCTCATGGTGGAAGAATTTATCCTATAGAAGTGTTAAAAGAAAATTATGAATTTTGTAAAACAAAAGGAATTAAAGTACATATTGATGGTGAAAGAATTATGAATGCTTGTATAGCTTCTGGTTTAAAACCAAGCGATTATGCGCAATATGCAGATACTATAACTATGTCTTTTTCAAAAGGGCTTGGTGCACCATTTGGATCCATTATAATGGGTGATAAAGAGACAATTACTAGAGCGAGAAAATTTAGAAGATGGTATGGGGGACATTTACATCAGTCTGGTTTTATGGCTGCAGCTGCATATTTTGCAGTTACACATAACGTAGATAGATTAAAAGATGATCATGCTAATGCTAAATTATTGGTTGATATCATTAGAAAAAATACTGACAAGGTAGTTTTAAATGATCCTATGACTAATATTGTTATGATGGATATTAAAAATCTTGGAGTAACGGCTGATGAATTTGTTAAAAAGTGTAGTGAGAAAGATATATTGTTATTTCCTTATAATGAATATATAGTTAGAGCGATTACTTGTTTAAATGTTAATAAAGAAGACGTTATTTATTCAGCTAATGTAATAAATAACATAATAAATGAAATATTAAATAAATAATGGAGATCAACTATGAATAGTCAATAGTTTTTAATAAAAAAATTAAAAAGGTTTAATTTTAAAACTATTGCACAGCAATGCACCGTAAGTGAGGTTACGGTTATGAAATCCTTTTGTCAATGAAGACGTTAAAATAAGCATAGTTCTTTGAAATAATTAATCTAAATTAAATTTGACATTTTGCTTTAACATATAAAAGATATTTCTAATTAATTTACCAGCACAATGACCTAAAGCATTGTAATGTAGTTTACCTTGAAGTCTTTTAGTGTTATAATAATCGTTGAAAGTTTTAGCATTTAATTGAACATTGTTTGCTGCAAGAATAAGGGCATAGCGAAGTAAAGATGAGCCTCGTTTGCTCATTCTAGTAGATGATGCATTAAAAGTGCCGGATTGTTTAACGGATGGATCAAGGCCAGCAAATGCTAAAACTTGACCTGGATTATTAAAGCGATTAATGTCACCAATTTCAGAAATGATTATGGCAGCAGTCATGTCACCTATACCTGGAATTGATGTAATAACATTATTGTTTTTTTGGATAAATTCACTAACTTGTTTTTCAATATCATTAATTTGAGATTCAAGCAGTTCAATTAAATCAATAGTCATTTTAATTTGGATTGATAAAGCATAATTGTTGATACCTACAGAATTAGAAGCTAATTGTTTAAGTTCAATGGCACGAGATTTATCATACTTACCATGAGAACTATCAATTAGTAAATTAGAAAGTTTAGTTAAATTAACTTTAGAAATATCTTTAGGTGATTGATAAAGTTTTAAAAGTTCATGAGCAGTTTTAATATCTAAATTGTTTTTAAAGAAATAATTTAGTTCAGGAAATAATTGATCAACATAAGCTTTTAATTGAATTTTTGCTTCAGTAGCTTTATCTTTGAGTTCTTTATGAAATCTACAAAGAGATTTAATTTCAAGTAATTTAATATCGTAATCAGATAACAAATTATAATAGCCTAAAGATAACGCTTCGCAAATAAGAATCGAATCAACTTTATCATTCTTAACTTTTCTAATTCTAGTTTTTCTAAGTGTAGCTGTTTGGATAGGGTTAATAACACCTAATTTAAAATTTTTTTAGTGAAAATACGAAATAAGATTATTACCATAATGAGCAGTAGATTCTAAACCGATTAAAACTTTATTTCTATCATAATCTTTAATTTTAGAATAAAGAAGTTCAAAACCCTGCTTGTTATTAGTAACTAGAAATGGACTTTCAACAGCTTCTCCAGTAGAATAATTAACAATTGACGCATAATGGTTTGTTTTGGCAATATCAATACCAACATAAATCATAAAAGAACACCTCACTAAATATTTTAGATAACGAATGTGGTTCCACAGTTTTTACCTATTACAGCCTTGCTTGTTATAAGAAGTCTAAGCTTCAACCAACCAATAAGCAATTAAAGATAAAACTGTGGGTGTAAACTCCAAGAAAGTAGCCAAAGCTACAGGTAATAAATATACAATCCACAGTTATCTTAAGTATATTATATAAAATTAGAGAGAAAAATCAAAAGGAGTAATGATAATATACTAGTCAGCATTAAATACAAAAATCTCTCTTTGTAACTGACTATATATATCATACAAAGTAAATATGAAAAATGATAGTTTAAAAAATATTTTGGTTGTAAATTTATCAAATCCTAGTAGAAAGAAACATTTTCAAGAATTAAAGAAATATGGAATAAATATGATTTTGTTAATGGAAGATCCTTCGTGGGAACTTGATTATTGTGATATGTATTTTAAAGCTAATGTAAGAAATATTAAGGAGTCTGTTGAGAAAGCTAAAGAAATAAATGAAATAATTCATATTGATGGTGTAGTTGCTATAGTTGAACATGCTGTTCCAACAGCGGCGGCTATTGCTGAAGAACTTGGGTTAACTTATATATCAACAGAAACAGCTTTTAAAGCTAGAAATAAATATGAAATGAAAAATGCATATAAAGAGAATGGCGTACAAGTCGCAAATTATGAACTTATTTCCACTTTGGAAGAGGCGATAAAATTTGCTGATAAGCAAGGATACCCGGTTATCATTAAGCCTATAATTGGTGGAGGAAGTATTTGTGTATTAAAAATAAATAGTGAAAAAGAACTAAGGGAAAATTTTGAAAAAGTTAAAGAAGAAATAATTAGAATATATGGTATTGATAGTATTTTTGAAGAAACTGCAAAAAAGTATGGTGACAGAGTTGTTCTTATAGAAGAATATATTGATGGAACTGAAATGAGTGTAGAATCTGTGAATTTTGACGGAGAAACTGATGTAATAGCAATTCATGAAAAAGAAATGTTCGATGAAATTAATATTTTTCCTGAAGCTTACTTTTGTACTCCTGCTAGTTTTTCAAAAGAAATTCAAAATCATATAATTGAAACAACAAAAAAATCAAATAAGGCCTTAGGCATCAACTATGGTCTAACTCATACTGAATATAGACTAACTAAAGATAATGAATTATACATAATTGAAACAGGTGCTAGAATGGGTGGGGGCCCGATATTTGAATCTGCTTTAAATTCCACAGGTGTAAACATGATGCATGCATTACTTGATATTTCACTTGGAAAAAAACCAAATTATAAGAAAAATCAAATACAAAAACCTATTGCTTCTTATTTATATTATTCTTTAATTGATCATGATAGTAAAATTATTGATATGCATTATGAAGATTTACAAGATGTTATCAATCATCCTAACGTGATAAAACTATATCTTTATAGAAAACCAGGTGATATAATTAGAAAATCACATCAAACTATGTCTCATTCTCATATGAGTGTATCTGGTGATACTAGAGAAGAAGCTATAAAATTAACTCATGAATTAGCTAAAAAATTTCATTTTGATATGGAAGATATAGGCTAAATTTTAATATATATTTTATTGCTTTTATGATATATGAAAAAAAGGAACTAGATATACTTATTCACAATTTTACTATCGAAGAAAGGTTTAAGTATATAGTAAATAAGGATAATGTTAATTATATAAAAAGTGCAATATTATATAGAGAGAGACTTGGATTTGGTTCTTCATATATAGTGAAATTGGTATTAGCAACCAAGGATATTGAATATATAAAAAAGTGTGTTATTAATAGAAGGAGACTAAGGCTTGCTCCTTTTCACTATGTAAAATTAATAATTGGAACAAATGATGTCCAGTATATGAAAATGTGTATCAATAATAGAAGAGAATTAAAATTATGTTCACACTATGTTTCACAATTAATACTAGCGACCAATGATAAAAAATATATAACAGATTGTATAAATAATGGCGTCAAAAAAGGGCTGGACTCATATATAATAACCCAACTAATTTTTAATACAAATAATATTGTATATTATAAAAAATGCATTCGTAATTGGAAAAGATTAGGATTAAAGGGTTCGGATATTAGTTTTTTAATTAAAAGTATTAATGATGTTGAGTATACTAAAGAATGTATTAATAGGTATATAAAAATATTAAATTCAGATGATATTACGTATTTGATTGTAAACACTGCTGATAATAAGTTTAAAGTGGATTGTGTTAAAAATAGTAAAAAATACAATCTTAATTCTAATAACTTATTAACGATTTTATTAACTAGTAATGATTTATGCTTTATAAATAATAACGTAAATATTGCTATAAATAGTGGTTTAACTAAGCGCGATTTAGAATACTTATATAAAACTATTAATAACGATTTTAAGGGGATAACAAAATTATCTACTAAGTATATATCTAAGTTTATTCCAAAAAATATGACTTTTGGTATTGAAATAGAAACTGTAGGATTTTATATGGATAAACTTAATAAAATTATAGTTAATTCACATATTTGGAATATAACAAAAGATGATACAGTACAAGAAAATATTAGTGGTCAATATGGAAGAGAAATAATTTCACCTGTTTTAAAATTAGATAATAATGATGAATTATATGAAGTTAATTATGTACTTAAGTTATTTCAAAATATAAATCAGTCTGTTAATGATAGTTGTGGTGGACATATTCATATAGGTTTTGATTATATGAAAAGTACTAGCTCATTATTAAATTTAATTGAATTATGGGCTAATATGGAATATATATTTATAGTAACTAGTAATAAAATAGGCACTATTCCTCGAGGTGTAGAATATGCTGCACCTATTTCGCGTGATATTGAAAGAGTATTAAATCAAAAATCAGATGATATAATAGATATGGATTTTAGTGAATTAAAGTTATTAATAAAAAGTATTCAGGGTACTAAAGGAAAAACTATTAACTTTTTAAATATTGATTCAAAAGACAAAAATACAATAGAGTTTAGAAGTCCTAATGGTACATTAAATTATAATATCTGGATACAAAATATAGTATTATTTGCCAATCTTATATATGTTTGTCAATATATATCTGATGTTAAAAATAATCAGATTAGTATCACAAAAAATGAAAGAACGAAAATATTAAATATATACAATAATCTAATAAGTAGTAAAGATAATCTTGAAAAACTAAAATTATTTTTAAATTTAACTCTTTTAGATAATGATATGAAAAAAATATATATTGAGAGATTTAATACTAATGACATTTTAATGAGGAAAAATAAAGATTTATATAGATTGATTAAGAGTAAAGTTTCCAAAAATAGAGTATTTATAAATAAATTAACGAAATAATGTAAAGTCAATTAACAATAATATAATTATTTTAATTATTTTAAATTAATACTTGTAATATTCGGGAAAAAATTGTATTATATATTAGTGATATTTAGGAGGTAAATATGAAAAAGACAAAAATAATATGTAGTATTGGTCCAGCAAGTGTACCAGTAGATGTAATGAAAAAAATGGTAGATGGTGGCATGAATGTTGCTAGAATTAATTTTTCTCATGCTACTTTAGAAGAAAGGCAAGCTGTTGTTGCATCAGTAAAAGAAGTAAGAAAATTAACAGGAAAACAAATAGCAATTTTATACGATACTAAAGGTCCTGAATTTAGAGGCGGAGTTGTAGAAAATGGTGCTATTGAGCTTGTGGAAGGAGAAAAAATTAAAATTGTAAAATCTAGTATAGTAGGTACTAAGGAAGCAATAAGTGTTAATCAACCCCAGGCATTAGATTCATTAAAAGTAGGAGATTATGTTTTTCTTGTTAATGGACTTTTAAAGGTTCAAGTAACTTCGATTATTGATGAGGGAGTAGAATGCAAAATTATTAATGGCGGCATATTAGGAAGCAGAAAAAGTATGTGTGCACCTGGTGTCAAATTAGATATTCCTTTTATGAGCAATGATGATAGAGAAGATATAATATATGCGTGTGAACACGATGGAGATTTTATAGCGCTTTCTTTTGTTACTTGTAAAGAGGATGTTCTTGAGGCGAGAAAACTTGTTAAGGAACATGGAAGAGAAGATATAAAATTAATTGCTAAGATAGAAAGCCAAACTGCTTATGATAGAATTGATGAGATAGTAGAAGTATCAGATGGAGTGATGGTAGGTCGTGGAGATTTAGGTGATGAAATAGAAATTGGTAAATTACCTGTCTATCAAAAGAATATTATCAAAAAATGTAGAGAAAAAGGAAAGTTTGTTATTGTTGCTACTGAAATGATGGAATCTATGATCAAGAATGCAAGACCAACTAGAGCAGAAGTAAGCGATGTTTCAAATGCAGTATTTGATGGTACAGATGCAGTTATGTTATCTGGAGAAACTACTCTAGGAAGTCATCCTGTAGAAGTTGTTTCCTTTATGGGAAAAATTAGTACAGAAGCTGATAAGAATTATTTGGATCATAACCAAGTTTTCGATTATGAATATTATGATACATGTGATTTAGTAGCTAAGAGTGTAGTTAGCGCTGCTGAAGATTTAAATGTTAAAGTAATAGTTGCTGCTACTATGAGTGGATTTACAGCTAGAAAAATTAGTAACTTAAAACCAGCTGCACCAATACTTGCTGCTGTACCTAACGATAGAGTAGCTCGTAGTTTAGTACTTAATTGGGGAGTTTATCCAGTAGTTACTGGAGAATATGGAACAACAGATGAATTAGTACAAGATGCAATTAAACGTGCTAAAGAATTTGCTGATCTTAAAAAAGGTGATAAAATTATTATCACAGGTGGTTTCCCTAATACAGGAACTAAAGCTACTAACTTCATGAAAATTGAAGAAATTAAATAATTAAAGAAGTTTTACTATTAGTAAAACTTTTTTTCTTTAAAAAAATATATATTTTTGTTATAATTTGATAGTAGGAGGAATGTTATGAAATTAAAAAAATATTTTACTTTAAGTATATTAGTTATTCTTATGGTATGTTTAGTTACAGGGTGCTTTAATAGAAAAGAACTTAACGCAAAAGAATTTTCATCATTGATAGTAAAAGAAGGATTTGTTGTATTAGATAATACAGAAAACTATAAAGAATTAAGTGGCGTAAAAAAATATTTAGTAGCAACAAATACATTAAGATCATATAAAATAGAATATTATGAATTTAATGATACTAAAAAAGCAGAAGAATTATATGATAAAATAGAAACTAAATTTAAAAATTCAACAAAAGTTAAAAAATCTCAATATCAAACTACTTCATTTGGAAAATATAACTATTATTCTTTAACTACTAATAATTCTTATAAAGTAGTATCTAGAATTAATAAAACAGTTATAATTACAGATTCAGATAGAGTGAATAAAGAAAGTATTAAAGAAGTAGTTAAAAAACTTGGATATTAGTCATCTAATGATGACTTTTTCTTTTGTATAAATAAATTGACTTTTAATAAAAGATTTATTATAATTTATAATGCTATTCATATTATAGTTATGTATAATATTGGGAAGGAGAATTATGATAAAAATATTTAAAAATTTAGAAAAGAAAGATTTTCTAATTATATTATTTGTTGCTATTTTAGTTATATTTTCGGTTTTTTTAGATTTAAGAATGCCTGAATATATGAGTGATATTACAAGACTTGTTCAGACTGATAATAGTACTATGTCAGAGATATTAAAAGCTGGTAGTTTTATGCTTTTATGTGCTGTAAGTAGTTTAATATGTACTGTAGTAGTTGGATATTTTACTTCACTTCTTTCGGCAAGATTTTCTAAAAATATTAGACAAAGAATATTTGAGAAAACTGTTTCTTTTGGTGTAAGTGAAATTAAAAAATTTTCTACTGCTAGTTTAATTACTCGTACGACTAATGATGTAACACAAATAGAAATGCTTCTTGCTATGGGACTTCAACTTTTAATTAAAGCTCCTATTATGGCTGTATGGGCATTATTAAAAATTGTAGGTAAGAGTGGAGAACTAAGTATGGTTACTGCTATTGGAGTAGTTATCATTGTATGTACTAACTTACTAATTATTAAGATTGTTTCACCTAGATTTGCTAAGATTCAAAAATTAACAGATAAAATTAATGGAGTAGCAAGAGAAAATATTACTGGTATAAGAGTGATACATGCTTTTAATGCAGAAAAATTTGAAGAAGATAGATTTGAAAAAGTTAATTCTGAACTTACTGGTATTCATTTAAAAATTACTAAAACTTTTGCTTTGATGGATCCAATAATGAATTTTGTTATGCATTTTCAACATTTAGGAATATATATAGTTGGAGCATATCTTATTGTAAATAGTGGTATGGTTCAAAAAATTAATATATTTAGTGATATGGTTGTATTTTCAAGTTATGGAATGCAAGTAATTATATCATTTTTAATGCTTACTATGATATTTATGTTTTTACCTAGAGCAAAAGTTTCTGCTGAACGTATTAATGAAGTACTTGAAAGTGATATTTCAGTTATATCTGGTGATTTTACTGGTAAGACTAAAGAAACTGGAACTGTTGAATTTAAAAATGTTAGTTTCAAATATCCTGATGCTGATGAATATTTACTTAGGGATATTAGTTTTAAAGTAAAAAAAGGTGAAGTTGTTGCTTTTATTGGATCTACAGGTAGTGGTAAATCTACTTTAATCAATTTAGTTCCTAGATTATATGATGCTACTGATGGTGAAGTGTTAGTAGATGGTAAAAATGTTCGAGAGTATGATTTACATGAATTAAATAATCGTATTGGTTATGTTCCTCAAAAAGCAGTTATGTTTACTGGAACTGTTGAAGAAAATATTGCTTATGGAAATAATGGCAAAAAGAAGATAACGCTAAAAGATGTTAAAAAAGCAATAGATGTTGCACAAGGTACTGATTTTGTTCTTAAGATGGATGAACAATATAAATCTCATATTGCAAGAGGCGGTACTAATGTTAGTGGTGGCCAAAAGCAAAGACTTTCAATAGCAAGAGCTATTGCTCGTAATCCTGAAATATATATATTTGATGATTCATTTAGTGCACTTGATTATCAAACTGATGCAAAATTAAGAAGTGAACTAAAAAAATATACTAAAGATGCAACTAGTTTGATAGTTGCTCAAAGAATTGGTACTATTATGAATGCTGATAAAATAATTGTTTTAGATAAAGGTGAATGTGTTGGTATTGGTACTCATAAAGAATTATTAAAGTCTTGTAAAATATATAAAGAAATTGCTTTATCACAACTTAGTGAGGAGGAGTTAAAAAATGCCTAGACATGGAATGAAAGAACCTGAAAAGGTTAAAGATTTTAAAGGAACTTTAATTCGTATTTTTAAAAGCTTAGAGAAGTGGAAATATGTTTTAGTATTATCATGTGTTCTTGCTATGTTTGCATCTATACTATCTACAGTTGCTCCTAATAAACTTGCTGATGTTACAGATGTTATAAGTGAAAGTATTAAACCAAATGTAGAAGCTATGAAAGATATTTCTGAATCTATTTCTAAAAATGTTGCTTCTTGTTATCATACTTCTAATCCTTCTTCATTATTTATAGAATTTAATAAACTAAGTAAAGAAGAAAAAATTAATATATTAAATGATATTGAAGTTAATAATGTTAAAATTTCAGCTAAAGATCAAGTTAACTATTTAGAAATTGTTAGTAGTTTAAGTAAAGATTCAGATAATAATGAATTAATTAAGAAACTTGATCAGATGCCTAAATCTATTAAGAAAATTATAGAACCAAAACTTGATTCAAAAGAATTAAAAAAGAGATCTGTTATTTTAGGTATTATTTATCTTTTAAATTCTATTTTTGGATATGTAGTTGGTATTTTAATGGCTTATGTTGGAATAGGTTATTCTAAACGTTTAAGAACTGATATTAGTAGTAAAATTAATAAGCTTCCTCTTAAATATTTTGATACACATGAAACTGGAGATTTACTTTCTCGTGTTACTAATGATGTTGATTCTATAGGGATTAATATGAGTAATAATATTACTTCTTTTGTTACTAATTTTACACTTTTCTTTGGTTCAGTTGTTATGATGTTTGTAACTAACTGGGTTATGGCTTTAACTGCCATTTTTGCATCTGTTTTTGGATTTTTTGGTTCAGGATTAATACTTAAAAAATCACAAAAATATTTTATAGAACGTCAAAGTGAATTAGGAAAATTAAATGGTCATATTGAAGAAATATATTCAGGACATAATGTTGTTAAAGCATATAATGGGGAAGAAGAAGCTTTAAATGAATTTAATAAAATAAATAATAATTTATATGATTGTAATCGTAAGAGTCAGTTTTTGTCTGGTATAATGCAACCACTTATGAATTTTATTGGTAATTTTGGATATGTTGCTGTATGTGTAGTAGGTGCTCTTCTTGTTATGAATGGTAAAACATCTTTTGGTGTAATAGTTGCATTTATGATTTATGTAAGATTATTTACTAATCCTCTTTCTAGACTTGCTCAAGCGGCTACTACAATGCAATCAATTGCTGCAGCTGCAGAAAGAGTTTATGAATTTATGGATGAAGAAGAATTATCTGATGAGAAGAATATTACTACTTCTTTATCTAAAAAGGTAGCGAAAGGTAATATACAATTTAAGAATGTTAAATTTGGGTATAATCCAGAAAAAACTATTATAAAAGATTTCAGTTGTAATATTAAAAGTGGTCAAAAGATTGCTATTGTTGGGCCAACTGGTGCTGGCAAAACTACAATCGTTAATTTACTTATGAAATTTTATGAAATAAATTCTGGAGATATTATTATAGATGGAAGATCTATTCATGATTTATCAAGAAAAAATATTCATGACTTATTTGTTATGGTATTACAAGATACATGGCTTTTTGATGGAACTATTAGAGATAATATAAAATTTAATAAGAAAAATGTTAGTGATGAAAAAATATTTGATACATGTAAAACTGTTGGAATTGATCACTTTATAAAAACACTTCCAGGAGGACTTAAATCTGAAGTTAATGATAGCGATGCAATTTCATCTGGTCAAAAACAATTACTAACTATAGCACGTGGTATGATAGAAGATGCTCCATTCTTAATTTTAGATGAAGCAACTTCAAATGTTGATACTAGAACTGAAGAATTAGTTCAAAAAGCAATGGATAAACTTTGTGAAGGCAAAACTAGTTTTATTATAGCTCATAGACTTTCTACTATTAAAAATGCTGATTTAATACTAGTTATGAATGAAGGAAATATAATAGAACAAGGTACTCATGAAGAACTTCTTAAGAAAAAAGGCTTTTATGCTGATTTATATAATTCTCAGTTTGAACTTTAAAGATAGATTTTCTATCTTTTTTTCTTTGTAAAAAAATGTTATTATTTATATATGTATTTAGAGGTGGTTTAATTGAAAGTTGTTGTTATTGGTGGAGGAGCTAGTGGAGTTATTACTGCTTTAAAAGCTAGTCGTAATAATGAAGTTATTCTTTTAGATGGGGAAGATAAAATACTAAAAAAGATACTTTTAACAGGAAATGGTAAATGTAACTTTTGGAATAGTGATATTAATTATAGTAAGTATCATTCTTATAATAGTGATTTACTTAAAGATATTTTTACTAGTAGTAATATAGATAATACATATAAATTTTTAGAAAATATTGGTTTTTATCCTGTTGTTAAAAATGGTTATTATTATCCTTTTTCAAATCAAGCTTTTAGTGTTAGAGAAATGTTTTTAACTGAGTTAAAGAATAAGAAAGTAAAAGTTATTACTAATAGTAAAGTTCTTGATGTTGTTAAAGAAAAAAATATATTTAAAATTATTACAAATGATCAAGAGTATGTTTGTGATAAAGTTGTTATTTCTTGTGGATCTAAATCTTATCCTAAAACTGGTAGTGATGGATCTGGTTATACATTAGCTAAAAAGTTTGGACATAATATTTCTAGGCTTTCTTCAGCACTTGCTCCAATTAGAATGAATGAAAAATATTTAAAAGATTGGAATGGAGTAAGATGTAGTGCTAGTTTAAATTTAAATATTGATGGAGAAGAGTATTTTGAAACAGGAGAATTACAACTTACAGATTATGGTATTAGTGGAATTTGTGTATTTAATTTATCTTCTATTATTGAAAGAGCTATTTTAGATAAGAAAGATGTTAAATTATCTATTAACTTTTTACCTTTTACAGATGATCCAATGTCTTTTATTACTGAGAGATATAATAGTTTAATTGATTTAACACTTGAAGAAATGTTTGAGAGTATTTTTAATTATAAACTTTCTCATGTTTTATTTAAGGTATCAGGTATTAATAAGGATTCTAGATGGAATAAGTTAAGTTATGAAGAAAGATTAAGACTAATAGATACTTTTACTAATTTTACTGTTAATATAGATGAAGTTATATTTGATAAAGGACAAGTTACTTCAGGAGGAGTTTTACTTTCAGAGATAGATATTAATACTTTTGAATCTAAGAAGGTTGATGGTCTTTATTTTACTGGTGAAATTCTTGATGTTGATGGTATATGTGGAGGATTTAACTTAGGCTTTGCTTTTATATCTGGGTGTATTGTAGGTGATAGTTTAAATGCTTAATTTAAAACAAATAAAAATAAGAGTAGAAGATGATAATACTCTTAATATTAAAAATACTATTTCTAAAAAACTTAGAATAGATAGTTCTCAAATTAATGATTTAACTATTTTAAAAAGAAGTATAGATGCTAGAGATAAGAATCAAATATATTTTATTTATGAATGTAATTTTAGTGTTAAAAATGAAGAAATGGTTTTAAAATACAATAAAAATAATTCTAATTTATCTATTTCTAAAGATTTATCATATGTTTTTCCTAAGAATGATAATTTAGATTTAAATAAAAATATTGTTATTGTAGGATGTGGTCCAGCTGGACTTTTCTGTAGTTATGTGCTTTTAGAAAATGGTTATAAACCCATCATTATTGAACGTGGCAAGGCAATTGATGAAAGAGTTAATGATGTAGAAGAGTTTTGGAATAATAATAGACTTGATACTGAATCTAATGTATTATTTGGAGAAGGCGGTGCTGGTACTTTTTCTGATGGTAAACTTAATACTTTAGTAAAAGATGAGTTTAATAGAGGAAGACATGCTTTTGAAATATTTGTAGAAAATGGTGCACCTAATGAAATTATGTATGATTTTAAACCTCATATTGGAACTGATAAATTAAGAGAAGTTATAAAAAACATGAGAGAAAAAATTACTTCTATGGGAGGAGAAATACGTTTTAATACATGTCTTACAGATATTATAATAGATAATAATAAAGTGTCTAAAATAGAAGTTAATAATAATGAGTTTATTGATTGTGAAGCTTTAGTTCTTGCTATTGGTCATAGTGCTAGAGATACTTTTAAAATGCTTCATGAAAAAGGTATTGTTATGCAAAATAAACCTTTTGCTGTAGGTGTTAGAGTAGAGCACTCTCAAGATATGATTGATTCTAGTCAATATGGAGAAAAGTATAAAAATGTTTTAGGACCTGCTAATTATAAGTTAACTTATCAAACAAAAGAAAAACGTGGAGTATATTCTTTTTGTATGTGTCCTGGTGGATATGTAGTTAATTCTTCTAGTGAAAAAGGAATGCTTTCTGTTAATGGTATGAGTAATTATAAAAGAGATAGTGGAGTAGCAAATAGTGCTATTATCGTAACTGTTTCTGAAAAAGATTATGGAGAAAGGCTTTTTGATGGAGTTAAGTTTCAAAGAGAACTTGAGAAAAAAGCTTATGAACTAGGTAAAGGGAAAATACCTGTTCAAACACTAGATGGTTTTTATAAAAATGAAGTTTTACCTTTTGGAGATGTTAAACCTTGTACTAAAGGAGGTTATAATTTATCTAATTTAAATGATATTTTACCAGAATATATTTCTTCTTCTATAAAAGAAGCTATGCCTTTCTTTGATAAAAAGATAAAGGGATTTAGTAGGGGTGATACTCTTTTATTTGGTGTTGAAACAAGAACATCTTCACCAATTAGAATACTTAGAGATGATAAATTTTTATCTAATATAGAGGGAGTTTATCCTTGTGGTGAAGGATGTGGTTATGCAGGTGGAATTACTTCTGCTGCGATAGATGGTATTAAAGTTGCTGAACAAATTGGAAAACTATAAAAGTAGTTTTCTTTTTTTGTATAAAAGTGTAAATTTATTATTAATAAAAAATATAAATTGATTAAAAATATATTTGTGTGTTAAAATTAATAATAGGAGAGGTGTGGCTATGAAATTAAAAGATTTAAAAAGACGTAGTAGAAGTAAAAAGATTATTTTAACTATAGCTATGATTTTAGTAATGGCTATGGGAGTTGGTTATGCTTATTTAAGAGATACTCTTGCAATTGATAATAATACTAAGATGTCAGTGACATGGAATGTATATTTTGATAATGTACAAAAACTTGGTAATAGTATGAATCCAGCTACAACACCTTCACTTAATAAAACAAGTTTTAGTACAACTCTTAATTTTACTGATGTATCACAAGTTTATGAAACAAAGTTTGATGTAAAAAATGAAGGTAGTTTAGATGCAATGGTGACTAGTTTTACAACCAATCCACTTCCTGAAGAACTTCAAAGTTATTTTGATGCTAGCGTGACTTATGGTGATGGAATTGCTATAGCAAATAATAATTTACTTGCCCATGGATCTAGTGATAGTTTTAAAATAAAAATATCTATTAAAGATGGTGTGAATGTTTCGGATTTGCCTAGTTCTATACCAATAAGTGTAACAGTTAATTATGGTAAAGCAGATAGTAATGCAACAGAAAGAGAAATAAGAAAAATTATAGAACTTCCTACTGGTAAAACAAAAGATACTTTAGCAGTTGGAGATGAAATTTGCATTAATGGAGATACCACTGAGTGTTTCAACTTTATAAGATATGATGGAGATAATATTGTAATGCTTTCTAAATGGAATTTAAATGTTGGAGATAATTCTAAAGGCACTGAAACATTTTTACAAGATAGTGATGTTAGAGGTTATGTCTCTTCTGAAATTAGATATGGAAATGTAGCTTTTTCAGCGACTAATTATTGGTCAACTTTAGGATTAACATATCCAGCAGATGTATATGACAATACATATAAAACAGCACCAGATTTCAGTGCGAACGGGTATACAACTGAAGGATATAGTGTAGCTTATTATGTAGAGAAATATAAGAAAATATTAGAGGACTATGGAGTAGTAGTAAAGAATGCAAGACTACTTACATATAGTGAAGCAACCGATTCGAGTATAGGATGTGATAATTCAAGTTGTTCTTGCCCAACAGGATTTATTACAAATACATTATTTTGGCTCGGGTCTGCCGATAACGATAACGTCGTGTGGTACGTGCGCTCTGGTGGTTACTTCAGCTTCGCCAGCTATAGTCTTGAGAGTGACTATGGTGTTCGCCCGGTTATAGAAATCTCTAAGTCTGATATCTAAGCACCTTTAGGTGCGTATGGAGCAAAATTTGGGACAAATTTGCGCTCCATGTCCTTCTCAAGGGAAATTCTTTAATGAAAATATTTCCGAGAGGAGGAGAAATGCCTGTAGGGCAAGAGATAGTTTGTATTGTTTATAAAAATAGATAATATATGTGAATACTAGATGATGTATAGTAAATGATAACAATACTAATTTTGTATATTTGATTATATTTATTAGAGTAAAACTACAAATTCACTTGGTGAAATTTGTAGTTTTTAGTTTGTTTTTCTTCTTAATTTTTAAAATTGGTCTTTTGATTAATATAAGTTTTTGTTTTATAACATTTGTACTTCCAAAAAAATAAAAGGAGGCATGTTATGGAAGAAAAGAAATTTTATACATGTAAGAATGATAGAGCATTTAAAGAAGTATTTATGAAAGAGCAGAATAAAGATTTACTTATTAGTTTACTTGAAAGTATTTTGAATATCAAAATAAAAGAATTAGAATACTTAAATTTAGAGAAGAATTCGGATAATATAAATTTAAGAAAGAAGTATTTTGATTTACATGTTAAAACTGAAAAAGAAAATATTCAAATAGAAGTGAATCCTAGTGTACTTGATTATACTAGGCCAAGAAATGTATCTTATATATGTG
>JAGAWU010000005.1 GCA_017941235.1 Bacilli bacterium
CGAAGCTCCTGCAAATAATGGTTGGAGAAAAAGTGGTATCGCATGGTATGATGTAAATCATAAATTATTACCTTCAGGCGTTGTGCTTCAAAAACTTCTAGATGAAATTAATTTAAAAATAGAGGATACATATTTTTTAGAGGCAATTAAGTGTTATCCAAAAGATAGAAAATATTTAAATAAATGTAGTGAAAACTGTAAAAAATATTTATTTAAACAACTTGATATAATAAAACCAAAAGTAGTGTTATCTTTAGGAGATGCAGCAACAAAATCTATTTTAAATATTAAATATAAAAAGTTTAGTGATGTTGCTGGTAAAGAATTTGATGTTAATGGATATATAGTAATACCTATTTATCATCCTAGTCCTATATCTCCGTTAAGTTATAAAGGTAATATAGAAATATTTAAAAATATAAAAATATAAAGGAGTTGATCCAAATGAATGAAAATAAAACTAATATAAATTGGTTGGTGTTTATTTAGTCTAGCTATTTATAAAACTCCTATAAAATAAGGAAAAACAAGTATATGCTTGTTACAAGACTTAATAAAAATATATAAATAATGGTAAAAATAAATAAAAAAGTATCAAAAATAGCATAGTATTTGATACTTGGTGTTTACGGTCTAACTTTCAAAAAAAGAGGTGAAACAAATGACTTTAGATGATTTAAAAATAGAATATGACAAATTACAACTTAAATATGGTGCTAAAGAATTAGATTCTATTTATAATGGTGGATGCATTGATAATCCTGATATATGCTTTGTATTTATGAATCCAACTGGTAAAAATATTGCATCAAGTAAATCTTGGAAAGGATTAAAATCACCTTGGATAGGTACTAAAAATATTTGGGATTTATTCTATGAATTAAAATTATTAGATAAAGATATATATGATAAAATAAAAGCAATTAAAGGAACTGATTGGACGGAAGAATTTGCATGTGAAGTTTATAATAATGTAAAAAAACATAAATACTTTATTACAAATTTAGGTAAATGTACTCAAATTGATGCAAGACCCCTTCCTGATAGTGTATATAAAGAATATCTACATTTATTAGAAAAAGAAATCGAAATAATAAATCCTAAGGTAATAGTATTATTTGGCAATCAAGTTTCTTCTATTGTTTTAAATGAAAAAATTTCGGTTTCTCAGTGTAGAAAAAAGGAATTTAAAAAAGAAATCAATGATAAAACATATAAATGTTATTCAGTATTTTATCCAGTGGGGAATGGTAGATTTAATATAGGAAAATCTATTGAAGATATTAATTATATTATTGATAATATTAATGATAAAATTGTAGTATAAAAAAGGAGTTGATTCTCATGAATGAAAATAAAACTAATATAAATTGGTTGATTTCAATTTAATTAAGAACACTCCTAAAGTATTGTAAAATAAAGAAAAACTAAAAAATACATCTTGCATATTTTTAATGGAAGTAGTTATAAATTGATGAAAATAGACAAAAACAACTAAAAATAGGCGATTTTTTGTTAAGAAGTAGCAAGGTGATTACGAGAGTTAAGAACATATAAAACGAGGTAAAAAAATGAATAAAGAATTGATGCTAAAGAAAATAAAAAAATATCTAGCTGATAAATATGAGTGTGATATATTAGAACTAGATAAAAAAGGATTAAATGTTATTAAAAATGATAATGATAATAAAATTAAAATGTTATTATTGTATGACTTAATATTGGTTTCTAGTTCTAAAAACTTATATGACTTAGTAAATGAAAAATTAAAAAATAAAAATACATATGAAATATTTGAATTTCCATTAGTCTATGGGCAATCAATATATTTTATTCCTGATTTAGAAAGAATTACTAAACAAAAAGAAATGGATAATCTTTCATTTAAATTATTTGATGGAAATACTAGTGATATTGATTTATCAAGTGGATTTGAAAATGCTATTACTTTTGAAAATGGTAAATGTATTTCTGACATTGCTTATTGTGCTTTTGATGGTAATAAAATTGTTGGTGTTGCAGGGGCAGATAAAATTAATGATGATATATGGGAAGTTGGTATTGAAGTATTACCTGAATATAGAAAAGATGGTCTTGCAACTATTTTGACTAAAAATTTAACTTTAAAGATTTTAGAAAAAGGTATTGTTCCTATTTGGTGTGCTTCATCTACAAATATTGGTTCTCAAGCAGTAGCAAATAAAAGCAATTATATTCCATTATGGTTTGAGACATTTGGAGATGTATTTGATGATGGTTATGTTTATAAAGATTTAATAAATAATTAAATAAATATATTTGCCATATGGTCTGGTAATGTTTAATAAAGTATTGATTACAAAATATTTAAGAACATATAAATGATATAAATTTAGACAGATTAGTACAAAATCTGCCTTTTTTATGCTATAATTTTAATGATTTTAAATCGAGGAAGTGATTTCTATGAATGATAATAAAACTAATATAAATTGGTTGATATTGATTTAGTCTAGCCATTCATGAAACTCCTATAAAACAAGGAAAAACTAATATTTAGTAATTACATTTTTTAATAAATAATCACTAAAAAGTAATAAAAATATATAAAAAAGTACCAAAAATAGCATAGTATTTGATACTTGATATTGACGGTTAACCATTTATAAAAAGAGGTGATATTATGAAAGTATATTTATTAAGACATGGGCAATGTGAATCTAATGTTATAGGTAGATATAACTTTGTTGATGAAGATATAAATGAAACAGGAATTAAACAAGCAGAAGATTTAATAGAGAAGATAAAAGATATTAATTATGATATAGTAATATCATCTCCATTAGTTCGTGCTCTTCATACTGCAGAAATTATTAATGCCAATAACAAAGAAATAATTACAGATGAAAGATTAGCAGAGAGAAAACATGGTTCTTTAGAAGGTAAATCAGTTGGGGTTACTGATAGAGAAGAATATTGGAATTATTATACTGATGTTAAATATGGTACTGAAGAAAGAATTCCTGATTTATGTAATAGAGTAAAAGAATTTTTAGATGAACTTAAAACAAAAGATTATAATAGTGTTTTAATAGTAGCACATAGTGGAGTATCAAAGGCATTTTATGTATATTTTAATGGTATTCCTGAAGATGGAAAAATGCTTAGTTTAGGACTTAAAAATACTGAAGTTAAAGAATATGAATTATAATTATTAAGGAGATTTTATGATAACAAGTTTAATTGAAAATGAACTTAAAAAATATGAAAAGAATATAAGTGATATCAAAGAAAATAAAACTATCGATTGTGTTACTATTTTTTCTAGTTCTAATGAAGATTATGATATCTTAAATAAAGAATTATCTGATAATAGAATAATTGATGAAATGTCTAGTGGGAATTTATATTTATTAAATAATCCGATAGAAACTATTTATGGTGAATTATCTTTTATAAAAGTTAGAAAACATGATGATAATTATAACAATTATAGAACTTCAGTAGATTTTATTGTTGATGATTATGAGAGCTTTAAAAATAAAATAGACAATCCAGTCATAAAAAAATATGATACATTTGAATTAATACAATTTAAAAATGATGATAGCATCATTAATATAATTAGTTTAAGTGCTAAAGATGATTATAAAATATAAAGGAGTTGATCCAAATGAATGAAAATAGAACAAATATAAATTGGTTGATATTGATTTAGTCTAGCCATTCATGGAACTCCTATAAAATAAGGGGAAAAGATAATTTAGTAATTACATTTTTTAATAAATAATTATTAAA
>JAGAWU010000006.1 GCA_017941235.1 Bacilli bacterium
GCAATCTTCTATAAAGAAATGTTGAATAATGGTATAAAATTTTTGAGTGAGCCTTTTAAAATTGGAACTGGTAATGCAGTCGAGTTTGAAGATCCATTTGGAAATAGACTTGGCGTTACAGATTATATTAAGTAAGGAGTAGAGATTATGTCAAATATAGATTTGGTATTATTAGGACTTATTAAACAAAAATCACAAAGTGCTTATGATATTAAAAAAAATATAGAATATCGTAATATACCAAGATGGGTAAGAATTAGTGAACAGTCTATTTATAAGAAAGTATTACAATTAGAATCAAAAGAATATATTGTTAGCCATAAAGAGAAAGAGGGAAATATGCCAGATAAAGCAGTATATACTATTACTGACAAAGGTAATGATTATTTTAATAGACTTATGAATGATATTTCAAATTATGATGTTAGTCTATATTTGGATTTTAATGTTATTATCACGAATTTAGATTTAGTAGATGATGAACAAAAAAAGATTCTTGTTTCTAATATAAAATCAAAGATATTAGAATTAAAAGAATTACTAAATGAAAGACAATCTCATAGACAACATATTCCTAATGTTGGAAAACAAATGTTCAAACAACAATTAGCATTAGTAGAAACATTAGAAAAGTGGATAATTGATTTTGAGAATAGTTTAAAAGGACAAAATTAGCAAATATTGATTTTAAGTTAAAAGATAAATTTGTAGGGAGGGAAATTCCATGAAAATAATCAACATTGGTATTCTTGCTCATGTAGATGCAGGAAAGACGACTTTAACGGAAAGTCTGCTTTATACAAGTGGAGCGATTTTAGAATTAGGCAGTGTAGATAAGGGAACAACAAGGACAGATACTATGTTTTTAGAACGTCAGCGTGGAATCACAATTCAGGCAGCAGTTACTTCTTTTAATTGGAATGACTACAAAATCAATATTGTAGATACTCCTGGACATACAGATTTTATAACAGAAGTGTATCGTTCCTTATCTGTTCTTGATGGAGCTATTTTAGTAATTTCTGCTAAAGATGGTGTACAAGCACAAACAAGAATACTATTCCATGCACTTCAAAAAATGAATATACCAACAATTATTTTTATAAATAAAATAGATCAGGATGGAATTAACTTAAATAATATTTATCAAAATATCAAAGAAAAACTTTCAAATGATATTATTGTTATGCAAAATGTAACATTAACTCCAGAAATATCAATTAAAAATATTATTGATTTAGATGATTGGGATCCTGTAATTTCCAAAAATGATAAACTTTTAGAAAAATATATTGCAGGAGAAAAATTGACTATACAAGAATTAACGTATGAAGAATATAGGTGTGTTAAAAAAGGTTCGTTGTTTCCTATATACCATGGAAGTGCTAGAAATAATATAGGGACTCAACAGCTCATCGAAGCTATTTCAAATCTTTTTTGTCCTGAAATGAATGAGAATGATTCAGAACTATGTGGAAGGGTTTTTAAAATTGAATATACAGACCATAAGCAAAGATTAGTTTATTTGCGTCTTTACAGTGGAACATTACACTTACGAGATACAATTATATTGCCAGAAAAAAAGAAAGTGAAACTTACAGAAATATATATTCCTTCAAATGGAGAAATGATACAGACAAAAACAGTTTGTTCTGGAGATATTTTTATTATACCTAACAATACATTAAGATTGAACGATATTATAGGAAATGAAAAGCTTTTGCCATGCAATGTATGGAATGACAAGACTGTACCAATACTACGAACAAGAATTGAACCGATAAAAATAGAAGAGAGAGAAAAATTATTGGATGCTCTTACAGAAATTGCAGATACTGATCCTCTTTTACGTTATTATGTTGATACGATAACACATGAAATCATCATTTCTTTTTTAGGAACAGTGCAGTTAGAAGTTATCTGTTCTCTGTTGATTGAAAAATATCACATAAACATAAGAATCGAAGATCCAACCGTAATTTATTTGGAAAAACCATTACAAAAGGCAGATTATACTATTCATATTGAAGTACCACCAAATCCATTTTGGGCATCGATTGGATTATCAATAACTCCACTTCCAATTGGCAGTGGAATACAGTACGAAAGCAAAGTTTCACTCGGTTATTTAAATCAAAGTTTCCAAAATGCAGTAAGAGAAGGTATTAATTATGGACTGGAGCAAGGTTTGTATGGTTGGAAAGTAACAGATTGTAAAATATGTTTTGAATATGGTGTTTATTATAGCCCTGTTAGTACTCCCTCGGATTTTCGCTTTCTTGCCCCAATTGTACTTGAACAAACATTGAAAAAAGCGGGAACGCAATTATTAGAGCCATATTTTTCGTTTATACTTTTTACACCACAGGGATACTTTTCTCGTGCATATAATGATGCACAAAAACATTGTGCAATAATTGAAACAAGTCAATCAAAAAATGATGAAGTTATTTTTACAGGACATATTCCTGTACGTTGTATTAATGAATATCGTAATATTTTAACTCTATATACAAATGGGCAAGCAGTTTTTTTGACAGAATTAAAAGGTTATCAAATTGCTACTTGTGAACCAGTTATTCAATCACGTAGACCAAATAATCGAATAGATAAAGTACGCCATATGTTTAATAAAAAAGAAAATTAAGTTACTATTTCGCTAAATTACAATTTATCAATTAGATCAGAATATTAAGATATTCCGAGATAAGCAAAGTTGGTGATATCCAACTTTTTATTTTGAATAAAATATCACAACCACTTTAGGGTGACGGAAAAAAGCCTGTCCACATTGATTAAGCAATCAATATATGATATAATTTTCTTGGAAACAAAAGATAAAATGTATGATGACTTTGTCCACATTTTGTCCACATTGAACAAATTATTAGTAATATTTATAATACAAATAATACTGATAATAATATGTACTAAATGTCTATAAAATAAGGCTAAAAGCCATAATACTATATGTACCAAATATAGTGATAATATGCTCAAAAAGGGAGCATGTGGCAGTGATAAAAAATATAAACAATGTTGTGGTAAATAACTCGCAAGCCCCGATAAAATAAGGGAATGCGGGTTTTTCTTTTTCCTAAAAAGTTGTAAAAATTGTAAAAAATACAACACTACCCACACTTCAATAATGGCAAAGAACCAAAACCATACCATAATTATGGCCAGAATATGATATAATGAATATGGAGATGATTTCTATGAGAAACAATTATATATTAGTTCATGGCAGTTTTGGTAGCCCGTTTTCAAATTGGATACCATGGTTACGAAGCGAATTAGAAAAAGAAAATTTAGAAGTATATACACCGGATTTTCCTACAGGAGTCGGATATCAAAATTATGATAATTGGTCTAGATTATTAAAAACATATGTTGATTCTGATATTTTAAATGAAAATACAATTATATATGCACATTCTATTGCCCCAATTTTTGTATGTAAGTTTTTAGTAGAAAATAGAATTAAAGTAAAAAGATTAGTATTTATTTGTGGATTTAATAATTACTTTGGTATTAATGATGAATATGATACAGTAAATAAGAGTATGTATTTTGATAATTTAAAAGATATAAAAAATTATTGTAATGAAATTATATGTTACTATTCTGATAATGACCCTTATGTAAAATATGATGTTGAAAAATCTTTTGCTGATACAATTGCTACTAAGCAACATTGTATTCATAATGGTGGCCACTTAAACGCAGAATCAAACTACGTTGAATTTAAAGAACTATTAAATAATAAATAAAAGAATATCCACAAAAAAATGAGATGATTATCGTGAATAAAGAATTATTAGAAATAAGAAAAGTACAAAAAGAAGCTACAAGAGAATGGTATGTATTTGGATTTAAAATATGGAGAGATACCTATAAAAGTACTATTTTTAGAGTTTGATGTTCTAAAAAATAATGATTGTAATAAAAAATGTTCAAGTACTAATTGATGGAGTAGGACAAGATGCTCCAAATTCTGCAATTCTATATCTAATGGAAGATGGCACGGTAGAATATGTTCCAATTTTAAAAAGATATTAATACTAATTGGGGACAATCTGATAATACTAAATAGTTTAATTCATATGGTAAACTTAAAGGAATTTCAGATATAATTAGCTTAGTACCAGCAGAAGCACAAGGATATCACACAGTTTTAGCAAGAAAAGCTGATGGAACTGTAACTAATTTAGTTGATGCTTTCAATGCAACAGGAAATTTTAAATAAAAAGGAATTAGTAATAATTCTTTTTTTAGTAAATATTGGATACATTTGTAACTGACTAATCAATATTTATCACTTTTCATATTAGTAAGAAAAGAAGTATAAAATACATATTAAAATTGCTCAAAATACTAATGAAAAATTAAATTACCAATATAATAATTGTATTGAATATATATGTGTGGTTAAAAGGAAAAACATATATAAAAAGTTTTTGAAAGTTATAGTCAACTAGTAAATTTATATGATATAATGTAATCTCATATCAAAACAATTGGAGGTAATATGAAAAATACAAATCAAAAAAAATTAGAAACTAATAAAGATATTCAAAAAATAAGCAATATAAATGATAATAGTGAAGAAAGTACTATAATTAATGATAAAAATTCAAAAGACTTTAAAATTAACTTTTTTTTAAATAAGTTATTAAACTTTATTAAGCAAAACCCCAAAAAAACATTAATTATTTGTATATCAATTTTTGCACTCATAGTTGCAGCAAAAATATTTAATGCAGTAACTGATAAAACTAAATTAAATTGGGTTAAAAATGAAGATTATAAGATTAATGTTATTCCAACTTCTGGAAGTCTTAATTTAATTGTTGAAGCCTATGATGAAGATAATAATAAAATTAAAGAAATTGATTTTAATGCATCAGATGGAAAAACAAAAGTAAACGGAACAAAAGTAAAGTGGATATTACCATCAAAAGAAGGTAAATATACTATAAGTGCAAAAACACCATCTGGGAAAAAAATTAAGAAAACAATTGAAGTAAAAAAGATTAGCGGATTAGAAGAGAAAAAAAGTCTTGGAACAGTTTATAAAATTGACATTAGTGATGATTATGATTTAGATGGATTAAAAAATGAAGATGAAAAGAAGTATGGTACTAATGAAAGAGTTAAAGATACAGATCACGACGGAATTAATGATTATGAAGAAATTAATCAAACAAAAACAAATCCATTGAAAATTGATACAGATGGCGATGGATTAAATGATTTAGATGAGATAGAGTTAAAATTTGATCCTTTAAAAGTAGATTCCAAAGCTGATGGAATAAAAGATGGTGAAAGAGAGTTAACATACAACACAAATTATAATGATGAGGTGTCATTAAAAATAAATGGTAAAGGGAATATAGCAAGTACTACTACAATAGATATATTTGAAAATAGTTCATTTAGTAATATAAAAGGTATAAGCAATAGAGTATATGTATTTCATACAGATAGTAAAATGAAAAATGCTGAAGTAGAAATTAAATATGATATTTCAGATATTAATAAAAAAGGATTAAATGAAAATAATCTTATTTTATATTATTTTAATGAAGAAACAAAAGAATTTGAACCACAAAAAACAGAATTAAATACTGATAATAAAACAGTGAAAGCAACTTTGACGCATTTCTCTAAATATGTATTAGGGGATTCAACAGTTACTTCGGAATCAAATAATTCAAATATAATGTTTGTAATTGATAATTCAGTATCTATGTTTTCTGAAAAGCAAATGCAAGATGCTGGATATGTAAGCAATACAGCTACTGGAAATGACACTGAATTTAAACGATTATCATTGTCTATTAATATGATTGATAAATTAACAGGAAAGTATAAATTTGGAGTTGCAGAGTTTTCTGGCAATTATGTTAATATTGAAAAATTTACTTCAGAAAAAGGAAAAGTAATTGATTCTATTGAAACATTAAAGCATGAATGGAGAAGTAATATGTCAGGTACTAATATAATTAGTGCACTAGAAAATGGTATAAAAGAATTTAATAATTCAGATGAAATTAACTATTTAATATTACTGACCGATGGAAAAAATACAGAAGGAACATTCACTAGTTCTATTCAAAATGAAATAATTAAAAAAGCAAATGAAAAGAAAATAAAAATATGTACAATAGGAATAGGTAAGGTTGATGGTTTTGAATTAAAAAATATATCACAACAAACAGGATGCGACTTTTACAGTGCAAGCAATTCTAGTATATTAGATGATATATATAATAAAATTGGAGCTGATATTAATTATAATTTGGTTGATACAAATGAAGATAATAAAATAGATGGTACTATTCTTGCTGATAGTGGATTTATTGTAACACGCGATGGTTTTTCCTTTAAAAACTATTCATCAAAGCAATCACTTAATGGACATTGTTATGGTCTTGCTACATATGCAATGCTATATTATACAAAAAAATTACCATTGAAATTAGATAGTATAAATACTTCAACTGGTGTTATAGTAGGGAAAACAGAGTTTTCATCATCGGGTTATGATTTGAATAGCACATACTTTTCAAATTATAAAAATCTATATGATTACCAATTTAAGGATAGTGCATTAAAAATATTCATGTCTGGAAAAGTTCCTTCAGATTATAGATATCAAGATAAAGAAAATAATTGGAAAGTTAGATCTAGATATTTAGAAATATTTGATCGTAGTGGATTTCATAAGTATATGGACAATAAAACTGAAAGATTATGTGTAAATATAGACTCAGATAACTTTAAAAGGAATGTTAACAAAGATGACAGAGAATTATTAAATGCAATTTGGCGCTTATATGTATTACAACTTGAAGACGAAGAAGTTAGTTTTACAAGTGATCCTGATGATGCTTATAATACTTTATATGAAAGTTTAAAAAACGGTATACCAATTGTGTTAAACTTAACATATAAAGTTGGAGATGATGAAGTTGAAAATCACTCTGTTAACGCAGTTAGATTAATTCAACGTAATGATGATCCTAACGATTTAGAAATAGAAATATATGACAATAATTACCCAGGGAAACCAAAATATATTAGTCTTCAAAGATATAAAATGGAACACTTTATAGTTAATTCAACAACGATGAGTAATAAGTATGACTATGTAATGGTTTATGATAATAAAATGTTATATACTGATGATTTCTTTAATACAAATGGAATTGGAGTTACTGTAAGTAAACTAAAAATAAAATAGAAACTATAAAGTAAAAAAAGTAAGATAAGGCTTTCCTCTTAAATCTCAAATACAAGAAGTAAAAAATGCTTATGAAGCTTATAAATTAGTAAAAGAAGTTAATCAATATTCAATTAAAGATTAAAAAAAAGTTCAATTAATTTTGAACTTTTTTAAGTGTTTTAAATCCTAATCTGTTTAAATTATCATTTAATTTATAACTTTGAAGTTGTAATCTTAATGTACATTTCCTGTTTGAATTTAAGGAAGAACCATTTATGGTTCCCCAAACATCTATATTAAATGCATCGATATTTTGTCTATCTCCAACATTTAAAATAAAAGTATCATCTGTCATATCACAATCAGGACATAACATTTTCTCATCTTCTTTCACTTTGCATTCTTCACCAGCTTCACTATATGAAACAATTTGTGATCTAAACATCATCATTTGATCATCTTCATTAGTTTCAGTATTAATGATAGAATCAGTAGATATTTTTAAAACAAGTTGTTCTCCTTTGTTTCTAAAATTTTCAGATAGCATTGTATTAAATTCTAAACAAGTATTATCTTTAACATCAAATAATAATTCCATTGTATCTGGACTAATTAATCTATAAGGTAAACTAATTCCAGTTTCATCACCGCTATTCTTGTATGCTATAAACGATGAATTTTCTAAATCGAATATTTCTTCTAACATATAATCCTCCTTTTTTCTGTAATTGGTATTTTATATAAAAAATAGCTCAATGTCAATATAAATTGAAAATGTTTTTCAAATTGTATTGACTAACTATGCAACATAGTGTAAAATGAAAATGATTTTCAGTTTTGGAGGGATAATAATGAGAATAACATTTTTAGGTAAAGGTGGAAGTGGTAAAACAACACTTGCTACTTCATTCGTTAAATATTTAGAAGAAAAAAATAAAAAAGTATTAGCAATTGATGCCGATATTAATGTTAATTTAGGAACAGCACTAGATATGCCTAAAAGATATTTAGGGGATATTTTTGATTATGTATGTAAGGATTTAGAGAGTAATTATAATAAACCTTTTATAGGGAGCAGTCCTGCTACTAGAGAAAGTATATTCATTAAAGATGGTTTAGATGATCCTTTTTTAAAAAAATTTGCAACTTACAATGATAATGGAACAGCACTTTTAACAGTAGGAACTTATACAAATAATAAAATAGGATATGCTTGTTATCACAGTAAATTAGGTTCAGCTGTATTTATCTATAATAGATTATTAGATAATAATGATTTATATGTAGTTACTGATGCTACTGCTGGAATTGATAGCGTTGGGACAAGTATGTTTAATGTATCTGATTTGAATGTATTTGTAGTTGAACCGACTAAAAAAAGTGTAGATGTTTATAAGGAGTTTAAAGATATAGTTTCTCACTATGGAATAGATACTTATGTAATTGCTAATAAAATTAAAAATGATGATGATATAGAATATATTAAAAGAAATATTGATGAAAAGCATATATTAGGATTTATAAACGAGTCGGATGATTTAAGAAAATTTGAACAAGATGATAAAGATGGACTTAACAGATTTATTGAAAGCAATGAAGAAATGCTTGAAAACATTTTAAATAAACTTGACAGTATAAATAAAGATTGGGATAGATATTATAGTGTTCAAAAACAAATTTATATTGATGATGTTGGAGATTGGTATAGTCAGTATTATGGAGAAGATCTAACTAAATATATTGATGAAGATTTCTCTTATGAGGATGTTATAGAAAATGATTAGTTTTACACCCAAATTAAATGATGAAGCAAGAGAAGTATTAAATAATAAAGAACTTCTTTTAGGTATAGGAGAAAATGTAGGATACCCATATTCTATAATTTTACCTAATGCGATTAAAGATAATATTAATTCATTTAAAAGTGTATTTTATAATCATAAATTAAATTATAAAATATTTTTTGCTCATAAATGTAATAAGTCTAGCGAAGTTATTAAAGAATGTTTAAAAAATAATATTAATGTTGATGTATCTTCTTTAAATGAACTTAGGCATACTTTAGAAAATGGCTATACTGGCAATAATATACTAGCAACGGGTCCAAAAAACAAAGAATTTATAAAGTGCGCTATAGAAAATGATTGTATTATTTCAATTGATTCTTTATGCGAACTAGAAACTATTATAAATATATCTAATAAATTAAATAAGATAACTGAAATACTAATTAGGATTAATAATGCAGATTCTAATATGGTTAGAAAAAGCTCTAGATTTGGACTTGATAATAAAGAATTAGGTAAATCACTAGAACTAATACAAATCAATAATAATATTAATTTAATTGGTATAGCTATGCATTTTGATACGGTTAATATAAAAGAAAAAGTTAATGGCATAAATAGATGTATAAAAATAATTGATAAATTACTGTCATTTGGATTTGATATTAAAGTGCTAGATATTGGCGGTGGCTATAAACTAAATTATTTAGATAATAAAGAGGAGTATCAAAGAAGTATTAGTAAAATAAAAGAAAATATTATTACTGGTAATGAAGAATTAGTGTGGAATAATTATACGTTTGGACTTAATGTAGAAAACAATACTTTAAAAGGAACTTTTAATTCTTATGATTTTTATGATGATAATGTAAAAGATAAATATTTAGATTCTATATTAAATTCAGAAATTGATGGAAGAAATATAAGTGAAATAATAAATGATTATGGATTAGAAATTTGGATTGAGCCTGGTAGAAGTTTACTTGATAATGTTGGACTTAATATATCAAGAGTTAATTTCGTAAAGGAAGTTGATAATAAAACTTTAGTTGGAATAGAAATGAATAAAAATCAAATGTTAATGGGTGATAATGAAATATTTATAGATCCAATAATTTTAAATAATGAGGAAAAAATAGAATTCTTCATGATTGGTAATCTATGTTTAGAAAATGATTTTATATTTAAAAGAAAATTATTTTTAAATAAACCTAGAATTGATGATTTAATAGTATTTGTTAATACTGCAGGTTATTATATGGATTTTGAAGAGTCTGAATCTATTATGCATGATAAGAAAACAAAGGTTGTTATACGAAAGGGGGAAAATGGATTTAATTATTATATTGATAATTAATCTGATGATATGGTTGTAAAAAGTGTAACTGAATTAATTGGTAATACTCCACTTGTTGAAATAAGTAAAGATATTACTAATTTAAAAAATATAAATTTATATTGTAAATGTGAATTATATAATCCGTTTGGTTCATTAAAAGATAGAGCGGCTTATGAAATGTTAAAAGATGATTTAGAAGATATTAAAGCATCAGGTAAAACAGTAATTGAATCATCAAGTGGAAATACTGCAAAAGCATTAGATGTAATATGCAGTATGAATGATATTCCTTTTTTAACAGTAACAAATAGAATTAAAACTGAAGAAGTAGGTAAAATATTAAGTATATGTGGCGCTAATATAAAAGAATTACCTGGAATGAGTGAATGTCCAGATCCAACGGATCCTAACGATCCTACATCACATATTGAAAGAATGATTTCTGCTAGTCCAGATAAATACTTTTACCCTAATCAATATACAAATTTAAAAAATCCAAAAGCTCATTATTTGCATACAGGTAAAGAAATAATAAATGATTTAGGCAATGTTGATTATTTTTTTGCAACATTAGGAACAACAGGTTCATCTAGAGGAACAATAGAATGTTTAAAGGAACATAATTCTAATCTTAAGAAAATAGGTATAATAGCAACTAAAGGAGATAATATTCCAGGTATTAGAAATATAGATGAAATGTATGAAGTAGGAATTTTTGATAAATCTATTTATGATGAAATACTATCTATTAGTTCCATGGAAGCAATTGATGGAATGCTTACTTTAATTAAAAAGTGTGGAATACTTGCAGGCCCTACAAGTGGAGCTTGTTTTAAGAAAACACTTGAATATTTAACAAAATTAGATAATAAATTAGATAAAGAAGTTAATGCAGTATTTATTGCATGTGATAGAGTTGAACCATATATAACTTATATTGAAAAAAGAAGGCCTGATATATTTAGTAGTAACACTAAATCAAATAATACATTTTCTATGACAGAAGAAGACTATAGATATGCTAAAGAAATAAATATAGAAGAATATGATGAATTTATAAAAGATAACAATCCATTAATAATTGATTTAAGAGGAAATATGGCTTATAAGAATATTCATATAAAAGATTCTATAAATATAACTGATGTATTTTTTGATGACTTAGTTAATAATGGACTACCTTTTCCTAAAGATAAAAAAGTATTACTAGTATGTCCTACAGGTGATAAATCTAAAAAATATTCAGCTTACTTAAATAAAAATGGATTAGATGTTTATAGTTTGAAATATGGATTTAATAGTTATAGAAATAGTAATAAAGAATTAATAAGAGAAATTAGGAGTATTAATTTTGAAGAGTTGTAGTATTAGTCATAAAGATATTAATTTAGATTTAAAAGAAGACTTTCCGATGCTTGATAAAGATATTGTTTATTTAGATTCATCTAATACATCTCTTACGCCAAACTATGTAATAGATAAAATAAATGAATATTTAAAAAACTATGAATATAACTATAATAGAGGAAATAATGATTTATCATTTAAAATTAATAATGAAGTGAATATTACAAGAAGATTAGTAGCAGAATTTATTAATGCCAATGTAGAAGAAATAATATTTACAAGTGGAGCAACATCATCTGCTAATATAATAACAAGCGATATAGCTTTTTATAATTTAAATGATAACGATGAAATATTATTATGTAATTTAGATCATCAATCAACTATAAATCCATGGATTGAACTTCAAGATAAATTTCATAAATTTAATAAGAATATTATAATTAATGAAATATTAATTGATGTTTATGGAGATTACTTAGAAGATGATTTAATATCAAAAGTAAATGATAAAACTAAATATGTCATTTTAACTCACGTACATAACGTTTATGGACTTGAAATGAATATAAAAGAGTTAGTAAAAAGAATAAAAGAAAAGAATCATAATACTAAAATAGTGTTAGATGCATCCCAAAGTATTGGACATATAAAAGTGGATGTTAAAGATTTAGATATTGATTATATGTATTTTTCAGGACATAAGATGTTTGCAACTACTGGTATTGGAGTTTTATATTCTAAAGGCAGAGATTTTAAGGAATATGAAAAAGGTACTCCAAATATACTGGGAATTATATCTTTAGGAAGCGCTATTGAATATATTAATAAGATTGGGATAAGTAATATTGAAGATTATATATATAAATTAACTAGATATTTATATGATCAATTATTAAATATTGAAAAAATAAATTTTAATAAAGGAATTTCAACATGCAAATGTTTGCTAGGATATGGTATAATATCTTTTAGATTGAATGAAATCACAAGTGATGAATTAAATGATATTTTAAATGATTATAAAATATATGTTAGAGGCAGTAATTTTTGTCAAGTAGGACAAGATAACTATATAAGAGTGAGTTTAAACATTTATAATACAAAAAGTGATGTTGACAAATTAATTAAAGTAATAAAACATATTGTTAATAATTGAGGTGTTATATTTATGTCTAGAGTAAAAGTATATAAAACTAAACAAAAAGATTTAGTATTAAAAGAGGTTATGATACACAAAGAATTTACCATTAACGAAATTTATGAAAAATTAAAAGATAGTGTTGGATTAACAACAATATATAGAAAAATAGACGATTTGATAAAAGAAGGCAAGGTAACTAAGTATATTGGGAAAGATAATATATCATATTATCAATACTTAGAACATTGTGATAAAGATAACCACTTTTACTTAAGATGTGAAAAATGTGGAGATATGGAACATATTGATTGTGATTGTATTAATGAACTATCTAATCATATTACTGGAAAGCACAATTTCACATTAAACAAGGAAAATATAGTTATAAATGGAATTTGTAATAAATGTAATAATAATGAAAAGGACGATTAAGATATCATAGTATATCAGTAATCATCCTTTTTTTTATCATCATTAGTTAAAAACAGGAGTAACTGAATTAAAATAAGGTACTATTTTTTAGTTACTTATTTGGTAAAAAGAAAGTATAAACTAGTAAATACATCTAATAAATCTTATTTATATTAAAGAAAACTTTACAGATTTAATAGCATTACTTTACAAAAATCATAGTATAACTACTTTAATTTTAGAGTATATTCTGAAAAAATTATAAAATGCTACTTAACCCTTGATTTGTATGCTATAATTATAAGTAATAATAATAAGGAGTATAGATAGTATGAAAAAAGTAAAAAAAACAATAGTATTATTAATAATAATGATATTATCAATAATACATATAGGAGTAGTAAAAGCTGATACTAAAAAAATAGTTGCAGATAGTATAAAAATAAAAGAAAAATCTGAAACTATAACAGTAGCTACACCTGGAGTAACCAATAATGAAATAACAAGTAATGTTACATTTAATCAGATAGATGATTTTGTAACATTTGAGTTAAATCTAAAAAATAACGAGTCAGAAAAGTATAAAATAGGAAGTATTAAAGATAATAATAAAAATGAAAATATTTCTATAGAGTATACTTTTAATGAAAATTATATTAAATCAGGTGATACAATTCCTGTAACAATCAAAATGAGATATAAAAATAAATTATTAAATGAGGAAAAAGTATCATTAAATGACTTACAAATTACTATCAGTTTAGTTAATGAGGATGGAAAAAGTGAGAATTTAGTAATCAATCCAGCAACAGGAGATAATATTTTTCATTACTTAGTATTATTAATAATAGCCTTAGCTGGAATTGTATTAATAATCAAAAATAAAAGAATTAAAGGATTTAAAGTTGGAAACTTATTATTACTTTTTGCAGTATTATTAATTTCTTTTAGTGCATTTGCTAAAGAGCAATTTGAAATGAAATTAAAATTTACTAATATCGATATAAAAGGTGAATTTGAAGAATATAATATAACAATTAATTATGATAATGGAAATGAGCCTATAATAAAAAAGATTACATATGGAGATAAAATTGGTACTTTACCAACTGCTTCTAAAGAAGGATATACATTTAATGGATGGAAAGATCAAGATGGTAATGATGTAACAGAAGATACAGTTGTTAAAGGAAAACTTGAGTTAAAAGCTAATTATACAGCAATTAAATATAATATTACTTATAATTTAAATGGGGGAAAAGTAGAATCTTCTAATAAAGATAAATATACTATAGAAGATGAATTTGATTTAGTTAATCCTACAAGAAAAGGATATACATTTAGTGGATGGACAGGATCTAATGGAGAATCTTTACAAACAAGAGTAACTATTAATAGAGGTGAAACTGGAAATAAAGAGTTTACTGCTAATTGGTCCACTAATGAAGATACACCATATAAAGTAATACATAAATATGAAAAGTTAGATGGAACATATGAAGAAGTAGTAGAAAATTTAAAAGGAGCTACTGATACAACAGTAGTAGCACCAATAAAACATAGAGATAGTTTTGTTGATCCTAAAACTCAAAATATCAAAATAGAAGTATTGGATGATTTACCAACAGTTACATATATTTATGAAAGAGAAAACTATTCTTTTGGTATAACAGATAGAACATATATAGATAACTCATCAACAAAAGATGGAAGTTATCCATATGAAACAGAAATCACAGTAAAAGCAAAAGAAAGAGAAGGATATACATTTAAATGGAATGATGATAATAATACAGAATATGAAAGAACATTTAAATTAGAAGAAAATAAAGAAATAACTCCAATATATACTCCAAACACAAATACAAAATATACAGTAGTACACAAATATGAACAATTAGATGGAACATATAAAGAAGAAACAGAACAATTAGAAGGAACAACAGATACAAAAGTAACACCAGAAGTAGTTGGAAGAAAAGGATATACTTCACCAGAAACAATAACAGAAATAGTATCTGGAGACGGAAAAACAAAAATAGAATATACATATACATTAAAAGAATTTGAATTAACAGTACAAGATTATGAATATATAGAAGAAGGAAATAAATCAGGAACTTATAAATATGGAGAAGAGATAACATTAACAGCAAAGACAAGAGAAAATTATACATTTAGTAAATGGAGTAATGATAGCACAACTAATCCATTAACAATAACAATAACTAGTGATATAACTATAAATCCTATATATAATATAAATAAATTTACTGTAACATATAATCCAAACGAGGGAAATGTTACACCAACAACACAAGAAGTAAATGCAGGAAAAAGTATAGATACATTACCTATGCCAACTAAAACTAATTATTATTTTGATGGATGGTATACAGGTCTTACAGATGGTATTAAAGTAACAAACTCATATATACCATCAAGTGATATTACATTATATGCAAGATGGATAAAATCAATAGAGGGTGCTACTATTGCACCAAGTAGTGTATCTATAAATGTAGGAGAAACTACTACATTAAGGGTAACTAATATAGAAGAAGAATATACATATAAATCTAATGACACAAGTGTAGTAACAATAGATAGTGATGGTAAAGTAACAGGAGTAGGAGAAGGTACTACTACAATAACTATTACTGGTACTAAATCTGGTGAAACAAAAATAGTAAATGTAGAAATTAGTAAAAAAACATATACAGTAACATTTAATACAAATGGTGGAACAAATATTACTAGTCAAACAATAAAAGAAGATGAAAAAGCAATAAGACCATCAGAAGATCCAACTAAATCTGGATATAATTTTATAGATTGGTATACAACTAGTAGTTATACGAAAGTATTTGATTTTGATACACCTATAACAAGTGATATAACTATATATGCTAGATTTGTAGATTCTAAATATGTAGCTGAAATAAATGGTTCTTACTATACTACATTAGCAAGCGCTATTGCAGCTGTACCTACAAATAATACTGAAACTACAATTAAAATATTAAAAGATATAGAAGAATTAACAACTATAAATCAAAATCAAAATATTATAATAGAAGGTGGCAAACATACTATTAGTAATTCATCTAGTAGTTCTAATAAACCAGTAATAGAGAATAATGGGACATTAAAATTAATTAATGGTATATATACATCAAGTGCTAAAGCAGGAGTAATAAATAATAATAGTAATGCAACATTAATTATAGATGATGTTACAATAAGTGCTAAGGGATTAAGACAAGGCCTTTATAATGATGGTGGTAAATTAACTATTACCGGTAATACTAATATTACTTCTACAACAAACGAAAGAGCTGCTATTCAAAACAAATCTAATGGAACAATTAATATTATAAGTGGAAATATTACATCAATTAATGCTTATGCTATATACAACGAAAACGGTAAATTAAATATCGGTGAAAAAGAAGGGACAGTATCTTCAAATACACCTGTAATTAAAGGTGAAACATATGGAGTAGTAGCAAATAGCAAATATAACTTCTACGATGGCATGATAAAAGGTAAAACTGCATCTGTTGGTACTACATCTGATACAGGTAATACACCAACTGTATCGACTGATGCTAATAAAACTAAAATAGCAGAAATAGAAGAAGAAGCAGAACTTGTAGAAGAAACAATTGAAGAATATAAAACACTATATTTAGACAAAGGGACTAAATATAAAGTAACATTTAATGCTAATGGTGAAAGTGTTAGTCCTACATTAATTAAAATTAATATAGGCGATTCAATAGATAAATTACCTACACCAACCATACCAACTGCTAAAGTATTTGAAGGGTGGTATACAGAACAGACAGATGGGGAAAAGGTAGAAGAACCATATACACCAACAAAAAATATAACACTATATGCTAGATATAAAAAACCTGAGCCTTCATCATTTAAAGAAGATGATTGGTCCACTATTGTAGCAACTGCTGAAGGAGGAGATTTATCGGCATACTCAGTAGGAGATACTAAAACATTACAATTAGATATGGATAATGATGGAAAAAAAGAAGATTACATTTTACGTATAGCTAATAAATCAACCCCAGAAGAATGTAATAGTGAAAACTATTCACAAACAGCATGTGGATTTGTTATAGAGTTTAAAGATATTATTACAAAACATAGAATGAATCCATATACTAATAATATAAAGTCTATAGGAAATGGTAATATAGGAGGCTGGGAATCCAGCGAGCTTAGAACATATTTAAATAATGATATATATAACATGTTACCATCCGAATTAAAAAGAGGAATGATGAATACAAAAGCACTATCTGGTCGTGGATATATGGACTATAAGATTAATTATTTTACAACGGAAGATAAGTTATATTTATTTTCAACAGTAGAAATTTGGGGAACTCCATGGGAGGGTATAGATACAGTTAATGCTACAATGACAAGGCAATTAGATTATTATAAAGACTTAGGAGTAACAGAAAGTAGTAATAATTCTGTAGCAATTAAGAATTATAATGGTACTAACATTTCATGGTGGTTACGTGCTTCTACTAAAACTAACTATGATTGTTTCAATAATGTTTCCATGTTAGGTGCACCTACTAACTATAGTTCAGATTCTTCTATAGGAGTATCACCAGCTTTCAGAATTGGAAAAACTAATTAATAATTAACTGAGTAAATATTTACTCAGTTTTTTTGTGTGTTTATGCTACATATATTTAAATAACAATTATTATAAAATATATGTAAACCAAATTTACAAAACAATTTATTATAAATAATGTTTTTGGTATAATAAAAATGGAGATGATTATATGAAATATAAGAATATAGTAGTAGCAGGAGCTGGAGTACTAGGTAGCCAAATAGCATTTCAAGCAGCTTATTGTAATTTTAATGTAACAGTACTTGTTAGAGAAGCGGACAATAAGGAAGAAATTAAAAATAGGTTTAAGAAACTACTAGATACTTATCTAGATACTATTGAAATAATGGATACTAAAGTAGGTAAATCAAAAGATGTATGGGCTTTAGGAATCGCTCCAATTGATAATTTTGATAAGAAAGAATGTATTGAGAAAGCAAATAGAGCATACGAAAACATAAAAATTGAAACTGACCAAAGTATTGCACTAAGTGATGCCGATTTAGTAATAGAATCAATTACAGAAGATATTAAAGTTAAAAATTCTTTTTATGACCAAATTGCTCCACTAATGCCTGAAAAGACGGTAATTGTAACAAATTCATCAACACTATTACCATCTAAGATGGCAAAAGCAACAGGTAGAGAGGATAAATTCTTAGCCCTTCACTTTGCAAATTCAATTTGGAAAAATAATGTAGCTGAAATAATGGGACATTCAAAAACTGATGAAAAATATTTTGGTGAGTTAGAAAGTTTTGCCAAAGCAATTAATATGATACCTTTAGTTGCAAGAGAAGAAAAATCAGGATATTTATTAAATTCAATGTTAGTTCCATTCTTACTAAGTGCTATGGATTTACTAGCAAATGGTATTTCAGATGTAGAAACAATAGACAAAGCATGGACTTTAGGAACAGGAGCACCACATGGACCATTTCAAATAATAGATGTTGTAGGTTTAGAAACGGCTAAATATATAGTTTTACAATACCAAAAAGTGCCTGATATATTTGATCCATTATTGAAGAAAATGATGTTACCATATAATTATGATGGCATGCTTGAAATACTAAATAAAAAACTAGAAGAAGGAAAAAAAGGAAAAGCCGTAGGAGAAGGATTTTACAAATATTAAAAAATAGAGATATATGTCTCTTTTTTTTATAACAAATATGTTATAATATCCATAGGAGGAATATATATGTTTAGTTCATTAATAGGCGAAAGAGTAAATATAGTAGTTTCATCAAAAGCAGAACCTATATTAGAATATATAGGCACTTTAGAATCTGAAAATGAAGAAGCTATAGTATTAACAAATGCTGATATATCTTATTTAATGTTAAATTTTCAAAAAGGAATATTTGGAGGTAACTTAAATAGATACAAAACAGGTTTAGAGAAAGTAGTTATTAATAAGAAGTATATTATTTCTTGTAATAAATAAAAAAGGATGAGAAGTATATGGAAAATGATTTAAAAGGATTAGTAGGAGCACAAGAAAAAATATTATATGAAGGAAAACCAGATAAAAAATGTTTTATATTTGAAAGCATTTTTAATCCCATGATGCCTTTTGCAATAATATGGGCAATTATAGATTTTGGTATTTTAGGTGGTGCATTATTTTCAGCATCAAGAGAAGGACTTATGTATTTCATAATACCATTTATGTTAATACATTTAATGCCTGTATGGATTTATTTAGCTGGAGTAATATTTACTTTAAGAAAGTATAAAAATACATATTACATAGTAACAGATAATGCTATTTATGTTTCTGGTGGAGTTTTTGCAAAAACATATAATCAAAAACCATTTGCAGAACTATCACACGTAGATTTACATAGAGGAATATTTGATCAAAAATTTAATGTTGGTGACATAATAACAACTTCAAGTCATAATACACCTAATAATTCAAGCGCTTCAGTATCTATATGTAGTATATCAAATTATATGGAAGTATATAATTTAGTTAAAGAACTACAAAAAGATATTTATACAGATGTAATGTATCCAAATGACAAAAGACCATCTGAAAATCATGGCTATAACACAGAGTATAAGGGATAAAGAAAAACTAGTTAAAACGATTAACTAGTTTTTTTATAAATTTTTTTTAATAAAACTATTATTATCAGCTACTACATTATTATGTTTAATTACGTGTTTTAAAGTCTCACTTATTTTTTCTATATTATTACAATCAATAGAAACAGCAGCTCTATTAGTATCGCCACCACCATTAAATAATTGCATTATTTCAGCTACATCAACTGTGTTTTCACTTATCTTACTTCTTGCTTTAATAGAAATCTTATTCGAATGACCTTCTCCAAGTTTTTCAGAATCGATATACCCTATTACAAAAGCAGCATCTAAAGAATATTGTAATAACGAATCACAAGCTTCAGCTAACTGTTCATTTGTATATACAGTCTTGGGATCATTATTATTCATAGTAACAGCAAATCTCATTGATTTATCATCAGTATAAAACTGAGTAAATTTAAGTAAATTTATAATTAATTCTTTTTGCTTAATATCGTCCTCAAAATTAGATATAGTAAATAAATTTTGAACATCTTGAAGATTAGCTCCATATTGTAGAAGTTTAGCTATAGTTCTAAAACCAGAAGGATTATTAACAAAGAATAACCCTTTAGTATCTAGATAAACTCCTGCAAGTAATAATTGAGCAGTTTCTGTAGTAATGTACATATCCATATTTTTCATTAAATAAAACAGAATCTCACTAGCACTACATGCTTCTGAACTAATAAATAAATTATTAGTATTAATAATATTATTATCTGGTTTATGATGATCAATAACTATAATATTATCACTATATGAATCAATATTAGGAGTTGGAATAAGATTTTTAACACAAGAATCAGTAACTATAAAAAGACTATCACGTGTCTTAATCTTATCAAGCCCCTCACTATTTATAAAATTATATTTAGTTTTTAAATTTAAATAAACTTCTCTAAAACTTGGCTTCATATTTTTAGGTTTATCGTTTGTAACAATATAATTATCTATACCTAAGTGTTGACAAATATCGCTTAAAGCAATTGAACTAGCCAAAGCATCAAAATCCATATTATTATGTGGAATTATGAAAACCTTAAAAGCTTTATCTAAATTTGATATAAGTGAACCTTTCAGATTATCTATTAATTCATCAAAATTATCGCTAATATTCTCCATTATACCCCTCCAAAGCGAATAGACACTAATTATAACATAAAATTATAAAAAAAACAACTAATATACCAATAAACCAGAATATTTGATATAATTAAAAATAGGTGATAGCAATGAAAAAAAGAAGTTTAAAACATATTCTAGGCTAAATATATAAATTACTTGATTATAAACAAAAATTAATACAACTATAATAGCAATAGCTCATAGATTAACTACACTAAAGAATTGTGATAAAATTATTGTTCTTAATAAAGGAAAAATAGAGGAAAATGGTAAATTTGAAGAATTAATAGAGAAAAATGGTATATTTAGTGATATGTATTATGGAAGATTAAAGTAGTAGATAGGCGTGATAGGTATGAAGATATGTAATGAATGTGATGTTGAAATGATAGAGAATATTGAAATACGTGGGCAACACCCATTTGAATTAGGCATAGATGGAAAAAGCAATATAGAGATAGTTCTTCCAGAGAAAAGTATATTTTCTAAAATAGCTAAAGTAAAAAGCAGGGTATGTCCATGCTGTGGAAAAGTAGAATTATATGTAGATAAAGAAAAAGTGAAAGAATGCATTAATAAATAAAAAGAAATCAATTAGAATTTGATTTCTTTATTTTTTATAAAATATTAAATGATGCCATTTATCATTAGTAAATTCAATATTTGTATTTTCAGGTATATTATAATATTCCTTATACTTCTTTAAATGAAACTCATTATCTGGGTTAATATTACAATTAGCATAGTTTGGAAATAATGGAATAACAATTGTTTCTTTTTTATCTCTTAATTGATTTTTTATAGATTTTTCTAAATCTTTTTGACATCTAAACACATTAATGTAAAATACCATAAGTAATAAAAAAGATAAAATGGATATGCATTTAAATATATTTTCAATAAGTAAGTTCTTCTTAAAATATTTAGCTATAATAATAATACAAGAAATAGAAAGAGTAATATAAGTAAATAAAGTTGTTCTATATCCCCAAGTAGGAGACATAAGCATAACAATATTAGCGCCTATACCAATTACAAATAAGAATATACTTTCTTTATTCTGCTCCTTTAATAATAGGAAAAAAGATATAAATGAGTATAATATGTAATATACAATAAGATAAGTATTATTAATAATATTAAAGTTCTTAAATATACTATATGGATATAAAAATATAGTAATGATAGGAACAATAGTTAATACTAAAATAAGTATAAGTTTTAAAGGTTTATTATTTAAATTATGTTTAACTAAGTAATAATTAGAAATAATCCATAGGAATAATAAATAGTAATTATCCATAAATGTATAATAAATAAATGCTGGAATATTATAACTAATTTTACCAAAAATACTAAGTTTATTAAATTGAGTATTCTCATTTAATGATCTTGTTTTTGTTCCTGGTGATAAAAGCATAGAAAGTGTAGAGATTATGGAAATAAAAGTTAAAACAATAATCTTTTTATCTAAGGTTTTCGTTTTATAATACTTATACCCTAATATAATAATATTTCCTAATATAAGTATTAAAGCCATATGTTCAACAAACATAGGTATACAGATACTAAGTAAAATTAAAAATGAAAAACTAACTTTTGTATTATATTTATCTTTATATAATAAGTAAAAATAAATTAGTATAAAAGGTATTTCTAAAAAATATGTAATATTCCCAGCAAGCCATACCATTGTTTGTGAAAACATATATATATTCATAAAAGGTATTAATAATAGTATAAGTAAATAAGGTAATTTACTTTTTTTTGAATTTATAATTCTAATTGATATAAATGATAATAATGTAACTATAAATGCATTAGTAATATTCCAAAGTACTTTATGATAAGTAAGAATATTTATAAGTATTCTACTAACAAATCTACCTTCCCAAGAAAAATACATTCCAACAGCATTACCTATAGAATGGTATAATCCATTACTACCTGCAAAATAATTTCCCCAATCATCACCAGATATTGGAGAAAGGGAAAATAGTACTAAATAAAAAATAAAAATAATTAAATAAAATATTTTCTCACGTTTACTCATTAATATCACCTAAACTAATTATAAATTAAAATGAATTAAATATAAAGAAAATAATAATATATATAAATAAAAAAATAAGTTTTTATGCTATAATATATATTATATAGATATAAACGTATTGGAAGGGTATTATTATGAAAAAAAGTAGTATGAAATTTTTATTTTTATTATCATTATTATTGCTACCTATAGGAGTTTTTGCTGAACGAGTAAGTGGTTCATATCACATTTCAGGAATAGTTTTTTTTGAATTCTGTTTTACATTAATAGCTATCTTTTGTTATATAAATCCAATAACTAAAGCATTAAGTAACGAGAAAAATAAAGTAATGGTATTTATAGCTTTATTCATTGGAAGAATTGTAATGTTAGTAATATTAAATAATATATATGATGACTTTGGTGGTGTCTTAGTAGATTTCATATTAGTGGTATTTGGTAAAAATATAGCAAATTTAATTAAATGCATTAATGGCAGAGAAAAAGATAGTTTTAATACTATACCTACTATGAGTATAATTCCAATAAAACCTTTAACAGATGCTGATAAAACATTAAAATGTCCAAATTGTAGTGCGCCTGTAGAAGAAAAATATAAATTCTGTCAGGCATGTGGAAAAGAAGTGAATATAGAAACAATAAAACAAGCAATCACTAGAGTACCTGCTAACTACGATAGTTTTGATCCAATGTATAAATTAAGTGATGATAAAATGTTGGAAACATTAATAAATAAAGAGTTAAAAAAAGAAGGACTCGATTCATTAAAAGGTGTTACAACTAAAGAAATAAGAACAAAAAAAATATTAACTAATACAATACTAAGTCTACTTGTTTTTGTATACATTGTATTATTTTTCTTTCATTTCCCTAAAACAACATATGTAATAGGAGCAGTTATTCTAATAATAGTATTTTTATTATCAAGAAAAGTTAGTTTTATTAAATCAGTAACAAAAGAAATAAAATCAAGACCAAGTGAAAAAATAAGTAACATAATTATGTCTAAAAAAGAAAACTTAGTAAAAGACTATAGTAAAATAGTTGGAATAGTAACATTATCAATAGCTATAATACTTCCATTAATAATGTTTAAAGAACCAGTTATTATATATGAAAAGATGGATAATGGTTATGGAGTAAGATTCTATGCGTATGGTTTAAACAATAATAAAACAGTAACAATACCGGAAACTCATAAAGGAGAAAAAGTAGTAAGCCTTAGAGGTAATGCTTTTTCAAATATGCCTAGTCTTGAATCAGTAACATTACCAGATTCAATTACAGAAATAAGAGGACAATCCTTCCTTAATGACAAGAACTTAAAAAAAGTGAAACTTCCAAAGAATTTAAAAACTCTAGGAGGAAGTGCATTTAAAAATTGTACTTCATTAGAAACTATAGAACTACCAGATACAATAACTGAAATAGGTGGAGGAGCTTTCTATAGAGCTACTTCACTAAAAAGTATTAAACTTCCAAAGAATTTAAAGAAACTAGGTGGAGAAAGTTTTTATGAAGCAAAATCACTTGAAAGTATAGAATTACCAGACGGATTAACTGAAATTAGAGGTAGTACATTTGAAGGATGCTACTTATTAAAAGAAATAAATATTCCAGATAGTGTAACTAGAATAGGTGGTCATGCATTTCACTATGCTGGAAGATTAGAAACAGTGAAAATATCTCAAAATAGTAATTTAAGAGAAATTGGCTCATCAGCATTTAGAAACTGCAATTCACTAAAAGAAATAACATTACCAAAAGGCATAAATGTAAATGAAAGAGCTTTCAAGGAAAGTCCTACTATAATAAGATACTATGGACAAGATGATAACTCAGAAACAGATTATTAGAAAAACAGGGGGATTAAATGAATACAGAATATAAATACATACATCTTCTATATGTCCCAACGATGGCTTGTAATATGTGTTGCAAATACTGCTACTTAGAAGATAATACTAAAGATGAGAAAACAAAATATAAGCCATTAGAAACTTTAGAATATGCAGTAAACAAATTTAAAGAGAGCAAAGTAATACCTTTTAATATATCATTACATGGTGGAGAAGTAACAACTCTATCAAAAGAAGATTTTAGAAGTGTTATTAAATTCATAAGCAACTACTATAAGAATAATAAAGATATAATAACAAAGGCTGGTTTTAAAATAGGAACCCCACATATTAAGACCAATTTGTATGATTTAGAAAAACACATAGATACGATTAAAGAATTTAATGTATCAATATCGGGAAGTCTTGATTTACCATTGTCACTACATGATGAGTATAGAATAACCAAAGGTAATAAAAAAACATTGGATACTATATTAAAAAATATAGAACTACTAAAAGATATACCTAATAAGAAAAAGGTATCAGCAACAATATTTAAAGAACACTTTAATAAGTTAGATGAAATAGTTGAAGATATAAAATTTTTAAATAAAAATACATGCCTAGATATGAATGATTTTAATTTTATGATAGGATTTGATTATAATTCATGTGGAATACTTCATCATATGACAGAAGAAGAACAATTAAAATTATATGATAGAATGCACAAAGAATTTGATGGGACTGACTTAGATTATGGGGTTAATGGGCCATGGTTTGATGAGTTTGGGCCAGGCTATTGTACTAATTGTGATAATTGTGGAGAAAAGTTTTTCTTATTAGAAAAAAATGGGGATATTTATTCTTGTGTTAGAGGTCAAAAGCAAAAAGACTACTATTATGGAAACATATACACAGATTCTGTGGATAAAATATTAGAAACAGCAAAAAATAAAATATTCTTAAATCATAATAAAGAGGGATTTAATGAAGAATGTAGTAAGTGTGGATATTTATATCTTTGTAAAACAGGATGCCCATTTGTAAAAAATACATATAAAACAAACAAAAGTTATACATGTTTACTTCAACAGAAAATGTATAAAGATAGAAATTATAATAAAGATGAATATAATGAAGAGTTTGTATATGAATATTTATCAAAAATGAGAACTATTGATTTAGAAAAATATATTCCAAAAACAAATAATAATATTAACCCTACACTAGAAGAGTTAATAAATGCTGATTCCAAATTAAAATATATATATGATCAAAATTCATTTATTATTAAAGTAGATGATAAAGAGTATAAGCTAGAATCACAAATATTAAAGAAAACTCGAGATTTTATTTTCCTAACAAAAAATAGTGATGTTAAACTATATATGAGAAAAAATCTAATAGGAGAAGAATGTGATTATCCAGAAAATAATGCTTTATATATAATGCTTCTTTCTGGTGATTTAGTAACATATGGTGATGAGAATAGAACAAAACAAAGACATATTATGACTCATCAAGTATATAAAGGAGTACTAGATAATACTAAGTCAGATAAAAAGGAATTTTATTGTTATAACTTAACTAATCAAATAAAAGAATATAAAGACTTTCTATCAAAAGAAAATCCAAATAATATTTTCTTTACAACTACTGCTCTTAGAGATTATCATTATACAAAACAAAAAAATAACGCCTACTACCACATAGAGGCAATTAATTTACCATTTCAAAATATTGAATTTTATTATATAGATAAGGAGTTAAAAAATGAATAAAGAGCCAGAGACATATGAAGAATTAATTCTTCAAAAAAGATGTATAGAATTAACAAGATATTATGAATTATCAAAAGAAGAAGTAGAAAAAATATATGATTTTTTGATAAACAATAAAGACGCATTTGTAAAAGGTGGGCTTGATAATGTTTCACTTATGACAAAATCTGGAGTGGTTGATACTATTCCAACAAGAAAGACTCCAAGTATAGATAGTTTAACAATGTCAATTAGAGCATTTAATATAGTTCCTCACTACGTGCCACCTACATACTATGGAGGAAGTTCTTCAAGTAGAAGGTCTAGCGGAAGATCTTCTAATAATAATAACAATAATAATAA
>JAGAWU010000007.1 GCA_017941235.1 Bacilli bacterium
CTATAGATGACTATATTAATTATTACAATTATGATAGAATAAAAGAAAAATTAAAAGGATTGTCACCTGTAAATTACAGATTACAATCCTCTAACTAGAAACTATTTATAAACTGTCCAACTTTTGGGGTTCAGTTCAAAATTCTTCTCTTTTTTCTGTACTTTTTATTTGTTTTGTGGTATAATTACATCAATTAATTGGTAGGAGGAAGTAATGTAGAATATTGTTTTTTTTAATTAATATTTTATTTATGAAGGGATGGATTTGTTAATATGAAAGAAGTAAGAGTATTAAATGATAAAGAAAAAAGAAAAATAGTTATAATTATTGTAAGTGCAATTGTTTTATTAATATTATTCTTTGGTAGTTTTAGAACTATAAAGAGTGGAGAAGTAGGAATAAAAGTTAGATTTGGTAAAGTAGTTACTTCTAAAACTCATGATGGTGTTAACTTTAAAATGCCATTAATAGAAAGAATAGTAAAAATGAATGTACAAGTTCAAAAAGTAGAAGTTGAAACTTCAAGTGCAAGTCGTGATTTACAAGATGTAAATATGATGCTTGCTGTTAACTATAGAATAGATGCAAGTAAAGCAACAGATCTTTATAAAAATGTTGGTACTAAGTATGAAGAAGTAGTTTTACAACCAGCTATACAAGAAAGTATTAAAGCTGTTACTAGCAAATATACTGCTGAAGAATTAATTACTAATCGTAGTGAAGTAAGTAATGGTTGTATGAAAGAACTTGAAAACAAAGTAAAAAAATATGGAATAGTTGTTGATAACTTTAATATAACTAATTTTAGTTTTAGTGCTGAATTTAATAAAGCTATAGAAGAAAAACAAATTGCTGAACAAAAAGTTTTAACTGCTAAACAAGAACTAGAAAAAGAAAAAATTGAGGCAGAGAAAAAAGTAGTAAAAGCTGAAGCTGAAAGAAAAGCAAATGAAACTAAAGGTCAAACATTAACTGATAATATTATAAAGGAAAAATTTATAGAAAAATGGAATGGAGAACTTCCTAAAGTTAGTGGTTCTAATTCTATTGTTAATATAGATGATTTAATTAAATAGTTCGTTTGAACTATTTTTTTAGTTATTAATAATAATTCCTCTTTTTCTTTATACATATAAATATATTAGAGGTGATTTTATGTATAAAGGTCAAAAAAGTGTGCGAGGTGGTATAGAAGATTTTTTATGTCCATTTACAGATATGTATATAACACAAGGGTCTAATGGTAAACTTTCACATCGTGGAATAATGGCAAATGATATTAGAGGAAAAGTTTCTGGAGTTAGATATCCTTATTATGCTCCTTGTACTTCTAAATGTTTAAAAATATATCCAGAATCAGGACAATCTATGTGGCAATCTACTAATAAAGTTAGATTTGCAAATGGTAGAATTGATTATGCTACATATATGATAGCACATGATAATGATATGACTCGTTATAATTATGTTGGTAAAACTATTAATCAAGGAGATTATCTTGGAAGTATGGGCGATAAAGGAAATGCAACTGGAGTACATTGTCATATACAAGTAAGTCAATCAAGTGATACTAGTTGGTATAAGAATAAATATGGAAACTATACTTTTAATAATGAATATGATTTAGATTCTTGCTATTTTACTGATTATACTAATATCATAAAAGGTAATGGTGGAGATTTTATAACTACTGGAGATGTACCTATAATTACACTTCCCGGAGGAGAAGCAGTTGACCAAATACTTCATGTAGGAAGTAAAGTTAAATTTGATGGAATATTTAGAGTAGATATAATAAAAAGAGGTACAAATTTATTTGGAAATACAAATTTAACAGGAGTATCTTTTATGACATATTATAATGAAAAAGCAAAACCATATCACTGGATACCACTTGATGATTTTAAAGAAGTAGATAAATATGGTTCGGAAATTTCACAAGATGATATAGTATATGGTGGACAAAGTTATGTTATTAATAAAAATATTTATGAAGTAAAAGAAATTGATGTACCAACTAACTCAGCTAAACTTATTTTAAATGGAAGAGAAGTTTGGATATTTAGTACTTTTCTTTATGAAGTTGGTTAAAACTATTAATTTTTATCTTTTTGTGTTACTATGTTAATAATAGGAGTGTATGTATTATGAAAAAAGTTAAAGTTTTGTTATTAATTTTAGTTTTACTTTGTTTATGTGGATGTAGTTTAAAAAAAGAAAATGTTAAACTATTTAGTGATGAAGAAGCAGTAAAATATGCAGAAAAAGCATTTGGAAAATGTCAGTTAGTTAGTAGTGATAGAAGTCAAAATGACTCAGTTAAATTTACTTTTGTAGATGAACAATATAAATTTAATTATATAGTTACTAGCAAGATAGAAGAAGTTAAATTTCTAAAAACATTTTATCATTCTAGAGAAAGTTCTGATTTTGATGAAGTTTATTATAATTATATACTTAATAATTTATCTTCAGATATATCCAGAATTCAAAATGAAAAAAGTGTTAAAATTGTTAAAAGAGAAAAAGTATACTTAAAAAATATGTATACTTATGATAAAAATTTGTTTGATATATATAGTGATAATGATGATTTAGATAAAATGAAAGAAGCTTCTTCAGAACTTATTGAAAGTATTAAAAAAATTGATACTAGAAATTATTATAAAAATTATTTTATTTATCTTTATAGTAGTAATCAAGAAGATGAGATGGGAGATAAAAAAATACTTGATAAGATATATTTAACAGGAAAATAGATTATTCTTTTTATAATCTATTTTTATATAATATTAATATTATTTACAATAGTAAGTTTTTGTTTTATAATTTAGTTAATGTATGGAGGTGTTAAAATGAAAGGATTAAGGGTATTTTTTATAGTTATAATTTCTATAGTACTTGTATTTTTAATTTCCTTTGTTACCTTTGTTTTTACAGCTAAGAAAAGTGTAGAAGGACCAATACTTAAAGAGGCAATAAAAGAAACTTTAAAAAAAGAAATGAATGAAGTTACTCAAGAACAGATGGATGAAATAGAAAAAGTATTAGATTATGAAGGGACAGATGATGTAATAAATTCTATTTTAGATGAATATGTAAAATATATGGATGAAGAATCTACTGAAGTAAGTAATGAAACAGTTGAATATGTATTTGATTTTATTAAAGAACATAAATCTGATATAGAAAAAATTACTGGAGAAGAAATAGATATCAGTAAAATAGATACTGTTGAGAATAGAGAAGAATTTAAGAAAACATTAGATAAGGGTTTTAATAAGATTAAAGAACAAGGAAATAGTGAAGTTAACTGGACTATTAAAACTTATGCTAAAATAACTTCTAAAAAATTCTTAATTAAAATGCTATATATAATAGGTGGTTTAATTGTTTTAATTGGTCTTTTAAGTTTTTCAACTTATAAGTGGATGCTACCTGTAGGAATTGTGTTTATTGTTTCTGGTGTTTTAACAGGAATACTATTCTTAATTTCCTTTTTCACTAGTACAATACTTAAAGTTGCTACTGATGTAGGATTAGGTGTAAATAATAAATTTTTACTAATTTGTTTCTTGAGTGAATTAGTTGGTGGAATTATACTTGTTGTAGTTCAAAATAAATTAAATAAGAAATTTGAATCTAAAGAAAAAGAACAAGCTTTAAATAATTAGAATACTTAGTTAAGTGTTCTTTTTTTTACTTTTTTGTGATATAATACTGTAATAAAAAAGAGGGATATTTATGGAAAGAAAACTTTTTAGAAATAGAAAAGAAGAATTTAAAGAATTTGTTATTATAGAACAAAGACTTCCAAGACGAGGAGAAATTAAATTTAGAGATGGTGAAGATTTAAGAACTTGGTTTGATGCTATTATTAGATTTTCTTATTTTCAATCTTTTATTGATGAAATCAAAAGTATATTGGAAAAATTTTCTTTTAGAATTTTAGGTGATAATGATAAAGAAGAAGAATTTATTGATTATGTTATTAAAAATGACCATATACCAGGCTATAAAGAGGGTTATTTTTCAGATAATAGTGAGATGAAGAGTTGGTTTAATTCTTATAAGAATAAAAATAGTGATTTTGAGACTAGGGTTCATGAATTACTTACTGAATATAAAGAGTTAGATATATCTGAAGTTTGGTTTTTTGTTCGTGAGGAATGCATAGAAATAGTAAAAAAAATAAAAAGAATACCTTATCATGGAGAAGTTGTTACACAATCAGGTATAGATGTAAGAAGTGTATTTGATAAATTAAAAAGTAATGATCCTATGATTTATGAAAGTATAGTATTAATGTTATCTACATATAAAGATAACCGTTTGTCTATAGAAAATAGAGTTCAGGAATTATGTAGTACTGTTAGAAGACTTAAATATATTCCATTTATAGAAGAAGAAAAGTTTTCTGATGGTGTTGATATGTATTATTGGTATAATACTTATAAAGATAGAATACCAGGCTTAGAAACAAGAATAGATAAGATTTTAGATGAAATAAAACAGAAGAGTAAGGTCAATATTTATTTGATACCTAATTTTAAGAAGAATAGTGGGAAACGTTATACTATTTGTACTAATGTTGGTGATAAAATTGATTTAGATGGAGTATGTAGTTTTGATGATTTAAAAGTTAAAGATAGTACAGTTTTAGAGTGTGGAGAAGTTATCTTAAAGAATGATGAAGAAATAGGCTCAGTTAGTTTCGTTAAGAAAAAAACTAAAAAATAAATAAAAGTATAAAAAGTAAAGTTTTGTAAATACTAAGTGTAAAGTAAAAAATAAAACTTGCTTTTTTTTTGTTTTCTAAGTATTGACTTTGTATATTTTGTTAGTTAGAATAATTTATAGTGTGTGAGACTGTGTTAATTGGAATAATGGGGAAAGTAGGGAGGATAAATGATGAGTTACGAATACAGACCGTATGAAGAACGTACTGCTTTAGAACAATATAAAGCATTATTAAAAGATATTTTAGAAAATGGGCAAGATAATCCATGTGCAATGGTAGATGGTAATACTGGTGAGCCTTTATTTACTAGGGAGAGACTTGGTGTTGTAACTAGATTTAATATATTAAAAGATGGTGCACCAATTATTACTGAAAGAGATATTTCAGGTTTTTATAAGAGCGCTATTGGAGAATTATTTGGTTTTATTAATGGTGCTAGAACTCAAGAAGAATTAGAACAATTTGGTTGCAAATGGTGGAAATCTTGGGTTACAGAAAAGAAATGTGCTAAAAGAGGACTTGAAACTGGAGATTTAGGGCCTGGTAGTTATGGAGCTGCATTTCATGATTTTCCAACAAAAGAGGGAGATAATTTTAATCAATTTGAAGAAATAGTTAAACAGATGAAAGAAAGACCAGAACTAAAAACACATTTAATTACACCTTGGATTCCACAATATACTATTAGAAATCATGATCATCAACAAAAAGTAGTTGTATGTCCTTGTCACGGATGGATACATTTTAATATAATTAATGATAAACTTAATATGACTATGTATCAAAGAAGTTGTGATACAGTTGTAGGTCTTCCTAGTAACTGGGCACAATATACAGCACTTCTTCTTGCTATGTCTAATGTTATGGGACTAGAGCCAGGTGAATTTGTACATATGATTAGTAATGCACATATTTATAGTAATACATTTGATACAGCCGAAACTATTTTATCAAGAGAAGCTGCACCATTTCCTACTTTAAAAGTTGTTAATAATCATGATAGTATATTTGATTATAGAAAAGATGATTTTGCCTTAGAAGATTATCATCCAAAAGAAAAAATCTTAAAGATTCCATTAGGAGTATAGTATGTATAGTGATGAAAATATAGGAAAGCTTGATATAGAGGCTTTAAAAAAGGCAAAAGCTGAAGGAAAAAAAATTGGATTAGTTCAAGGATCTTGGGATCAATTTCATATTGGACATTTAAAATATATAAAAAAGGCAAAAGAAAACTGTGATTATTTAATAGTTGGTGTTGATAGTGACGCTAAAATTCAAAAAAGAAAAGGAAAAAATAGACCTCTTATTCCTGAAAAAGAACGTTATGAAATGATCAAAGAATTAGGTGTAAGTAAGCCTGGTGTTTATGAAGCAGGTAAAAGTATTGCTGATGATATAGTTATTAAATCTGTTGATGAAAAAAAGTGGGGATTAATAAAAGAAGTTAATCCTGATGTTTTAATAACTATAACTGAGAATTATACAACTGAGGAGTATAATGCATTAACTGAAATCTGTAATTCTGTCTTAATATTACCTAGACAAGCTGAGACTTCTACATCTGATAAATTAAGAAAAAAATTAATGGCTAATATGTCTGATAAGGTTACGAATTTTGAAGCAAAATTTAATGCTGCTGTTGAAGAAACTAGGAATAGATTATCTTCAGATGAAATTAAAGGTGAACCATTTGATGGAATGATGGAGCACTTAAGTGATTCTACTGATTGGGTTTCTCCAGTAGTAGCTGCTGCTAAGGTAAAAGGCAAATGGTATTATGGAACTAATCAGTGTGATCATACTTTATCTAAAAAAGATTTAAATGAAAGAACAGAGTTGTTTTATTCAACTGTTGAACATGCAGAAATTAATTTATTAAAGAGAATAGGTGATATTGGAGAAACTGATACTGTTTATGTATCATTATTTCCATGCGATAGATGTATGAAAACTTTAATAGATAAAGGCATTAAGAAGATTTATTATATGGAAGATCATTTAGATAGAAATTGGAGTAAAAGATCTCATCTTCTTGCTGAAAAAAAAGGAATTGAACTTATTGATTTAAGTAGTACTTTTGAAATAAAAGAAGATGTTTCTTCTATAGAAGAGAGTGTAGAGGAAGATTATTCATCATATAAATATATTTATCCTCCAAATTCTAGAAAACAAGAACAATTAGATATTATGACTAACTTTGAAAAAAATGATAAAGATCCTCTTGATCCAGATTTGATAGAACAAGATATACTATTCTTTACTAAGTATTGGTATATTTCTGAAAATAGATTTCCATATGAAAATGTAGAAAGACAATTTTTAATAGCGTCTCGTTATCCTGTTTATAACATAGAAGATATGAGTGAAGAGATGTGGGATGATTTAAATAAAGTATGGTTGAAACTTATTTCTGAATATGGCCTTGATGGTGGGGCATTATGTTTTAGGTTTGGTGATCCATCTTTATCAGGCGCTTCATTGAAAAGGCTTCATGCTCATTTAATTATGCCAAAAGTGGAGGAAAAAGCTAAGTTTACTGTAGGTGGACATAAAACTTTAAAAAAAGGGTTAGAAATTAAATAGAAAACATTAAATGTTTTCTATTTTTTTAGTTTTTAATTTTACATTATTAAGTGTAAATCAATAAAAAAGAGTATATATGTTTTTTTAGTTCTGTTATAATAGAGAAAAGAAGTTGAGGAAAATGGAAAATGTTGAAAAGAAATGTAGTAATAGTGTTTTAGTTATAATTTTATTAATATTAGTAATAGGATTAAGTGGATTTGTTGCATATGATAAATTATTGAACAAATCTGATAATAAGATTACAAAGTGTGAAAAGGAACTAAATGCTTTAAAAAAAGAAAAGAATACTACAACAAAAGAGGATACTACTAAAAATGAGAGCAGTACTACTGAAGTAGATGATACTAAATATACTGAAAAAATGTATAGTAGTGGAAATTCTAAAATAACTTTGTTTAAGAGTGGAAATTGTGTTGTTGCAAGTGGTTATGAATATACTGCAAAATGTAAATATTATGTTGAAAATAATATATTATATATTACTAGACAAAATGCTGGTATTGGAGATGGAAGTGAATCTACATCTACTTATAATATAATAGTTGATGGTAATGAAGAATATATTGAATTAAGTACTAACAAAAATGAACGATTAAAATTATTAAAATAATGATTAAATTGCATAGTGATAGGAACTATGCTTTTTATTTGTAAAAATTTTATTTTAGAATGGCAATTTTACTATTTTGTACTTTAATTGAAAGTATTATATAATATTTATAGGTAGGAGGATTTTGTATGAAAGTTTTATCAATAAAAGAACCATTTGCAACTTTAATAAAAGATGGTATTAAAATATATGAAACTAGAAGTTGGAAGACTAATTATAGGGGAGAACTTTATATTCATGCAAGTTTAGGATTAAGTAAATCTGATAATGTAGAAAAGGCTAATAAATACTTAAAATCTGAAATCAAACCTGGTTATATATTATGTAAATGTAATTTAGTAGATTGTATTCCGATGACTGAAGAGTTTATTGATTATATTAATAAAGAAACTACAGAAAGTGATTATGGAAAATATAGTGATGGAAGATTTGCTTGGAAATTAGAAGTATTAGAAGTATTAGATGAGCCAATACCAGCAAAAGGTAAATTAGGAATATGGAACTATTAACATAGTTTTTAATGAGGTGATTATAGTGAAGATAATGACAATATGTGGAAGTTTAAAATTTCAAAAAGAAATGATGGAAATGGCTGAAAAAATGGCATTAGATGGTTATTGTGTTTTAACACCTATTTACCCTGTATCTAATAATTTAAATATAACTGATAATCAATTGAAATATTTAAAGGAAGCACATTTTAAGAGAATAGAGTTATCTGATATTATACTCGTAATGAATGTAAATAATTACATTGGAGAAAGTACAAGTTTAGAAATAGAGTATGCCACAAAAATTGAAAAGGAAATAATATATTATAGTGATTTAATTAAAAATTGAGTTGGAAAAATCCAACTTTTTATTTGCGATAATACATCCCACTATTTTTATCTTTTTTATTAAATTGGGATATACATATCTCCAGTATTTGTAAGAAAAAAAGAATACTACAAATATACGTTGGGATTAATTTTGCAAGTGCAAAATAAGGTTGGTACCACTATAAATATATATTTTATGTAGGTAAAATGTATGTGGTGGTACCATCTTATTATCCTGATAAAAAAATACCATAATAATTATGGCATTTTTGGGGTAAATAATACTTCATCTATTTAGAAAATAAAAAGTACATCATCTCTGACGTACTTTGAATTCAAATGGAGCGATAGTTGAGTGAGTACACAACTTTTTCTCACTTGAGGATGATATATAAATCATCCATACATATTTATTATAGCACATATTTATTTTTTTTAAAGAATATTGTTAAATAATGTCAAAAAATATGCTATAATTATCGTAGCTGAATATCATTATGATATTCTTTTTTCTTTGGAGGTGTTTTATGGAGAAAAAAATAAGTCATTTAAATATGATACAAAGTATTATTACTAGGATGGGTAATAACTCTTTTGCTTTAAAAGGATGGGCTGTTGGAATTATGATTGCTGTTTATGCATTTGCAGGTAAATCAAATGTTAAAGCAGTAATTGTAACATTAATGCCATTGATTGTATTTTGGTTCATAGATACATATTATTTAATGTTAGAAAGAAAATACAGGTGCTTATATGATGATGTTAGAATAAAGGATGATAAAGAAATAGATTTTAGTATGAATCCAAATGATGTAAAAATAAATCTTAAGGATGTTAAAAAATATGGATTCTTTAATATTTTCTTTTCAAAATCAGTTCTTCCATTTTATCTAGTGTGTATTGCAACAACATTAGTAATATATTTTGTAAAATTCTAAAAGGAGGTATCTTATGGGAAAAAAAATATTTGTATCTTATAAATTTGCTGATAGTGATGTACGTAAAATTACTAGTGATTATTTTCACACTGATACTGTTAGAGATTATGTTAATAAACTAGAAGAAAAAATCGGTAAATCTGATATTTATAAGGGCGAAAGCGATGATAATGATTTATCACAATTAACTGATGACTCAATTTGGAACCAATTGAAACAAAAAATTTTTGATAGTTCAATAACAATAGTATTAATCTCTCCAAATATGAAAACCTTATGGAAGACTGAGAAAGATCAATGGATTCCACAGGAAATATCATATTCTTTAAAAGAAATAACTCATAATGGGACAAAAAAAAGCAAATCAAATGCATTAATTTATGTTATATTACCTGATAAATATAATAGTTATGATTATTTTATACAAAAAAGCTATTGGGATACAGAAACATATCGATATGATAAAATATTTAGTATTATGAAGAATAATCTTAACAATTATAAATATAGCAGTGATATTAGCTACGCAGTAATTGTCAAATGGGATACATTCATAAGCAATTATAGTAGTTATATAAGTACTTCAGTAAAAAAACAAGAAAATATAAATAATTATAATATTTGTAAGCAAATATAAAAAAGCAGTTAATCCAAACTGCTTTTTTTATATTATAAATTTCTTTCTTAATATTATTTTATATTGTAGAAAATTTAATATTCTTTAAACATTTTTGTATATTACTTAATCCTACGATTCATAGGGTGACTTCTTTTAATATCTATAATATTATGGATTTAGAAAGAAGGGATTTTTATGACTATGAAAATATTTGGAGGAATCGCAACACTTATTTGTTTATTTTTTATTATTATATTTATTGGAATTACTTTCATCTTTGGTGTCGATACTTGCAGTAAAGATTTAATAGAATCAGTTAAATCACCAAATGGAGAATATAAAATAAAAACATATTTAAGAAATTGTGGTGCAACAGTTGATTTTGAAGTAGTAGCTGATTTATGTGATAAAAATGATAAATGTAAAAATATATATTCTGGTTATCATGAGAGTGTATCATTTGTTTATTGGATTGATAACGATAATGTTTTTATAAATCAAAAGACATTAAATATACATAAAGATAAATATAATGGTTATGATTATGATGATGCATTTAGATTATATAGTATTGAAGACTATAAAGAAATGTATTTAATTGATAAAGATAATAATGAATATAAACTTGATGGACTTGAGGCAGATTATATAGATGAAATTGCAACTAGTATATTCAATTTTAATAAGAGTAATTCTTTTAATGATTATGATTTTATATTTAAAATTGTTGATTTAGAAAAGAAATCTACAAATGAATATTTACTTAAAATTGATAATAATAAAATGTATTTGATAAATAGTAATAAAATGAGTGAATTAAATAGAACTGATTATGAATACATTAAAAAGATATTAACTTCTAACGATTTATACAATTTTAGTTAAGGAAGTATATTATGAAAAAGAATATAATTGACTATTATGCATTAATAATGATGATATTATTTATTATTTATAATATTATATTAAAAGATTTAAAAATCGGTGGATTATTATATCAAATATTTATGATAGCTTTAATAGTTTTAAATATAATTATTTTAATCAAGTTTAGAAAAAGAATAAAATCAAAAGGTTTAATAATAGTAGTTTACTTTTTTATAGGGTTTCTATTTTCAAAAAATGCATTACAATGTTGCTTCGGCATAACTAATATATTTACATTAATAGCAATTGGATTTATGGAAAGTAATTTTATTAAAGTTATATCAATTCTTATCACACTATTCTTTGTTTTTTTCTCAATGCCATTATTATTTGTTTATTTGTTAGCATATGGTACTGGTATAAGTGAAGAATCAGGTAGAAATGATATATATGATGATATGCATTATTATTGTGAAAACAATTATGAAGTGTATTCTTATTCGGCAGGTGCTATGGACAGTTTTCATTATAGTATAGGTAAACATTATGAGTTTTTAGATATTGATGATATAATATTTATATCTTACAACGAACGAAATGAAGTTTCACAAGAAGAGTATAATAATTATTTAAATACTCATAAATGTAAATTGGTTGGTGATGTGAATGGATCTAAATAAAATATCTAATTTTATAAAAACAAAAAGAAAAGAATTAGGAATTACTCAAGATGAATTAGCAGAAAAATTGTTTGTTACTGAAAAAGCTATTTCAAGATGGGAAACTGGAAGAGGAACTCCAGATATATCCTTACTTCTTCCACTATCTAAAGAACTTAATATAGATGTATCAGAACTATTGAATGGAGAAGAAAATAAAAAGAGTAAAAATGATGTAGAACAATTAATTGAATATAATGAAATAACTAAAGCAAATAAATATAATTTTCAATTTAAATTAACTATTTTCTTTTATATATTATCAATATTATCATTCCTATTTTATTTAAGATTTGAGTATGATCCTAATATAGAAGTTAATTACTTTATTAGATTATTAATTATAGTTATAGCTTCTATATTTGTAATAATTGGTAATAAAATATATAGTAATAATTATGTAGAAAAACTTGAAGATAAAAAGAAAGTATTAAAACTTTCTCATGTAATAGTATTTATATATTATGTAATTCTACTATTCAATATGGTAGTATTTGCTAGATATAATAGTATTGATAGTTATAATTTAATTCCTTTTAAATCTATAGTTGATATATTTAAAAATGGTACAACATATGAGGTTATTATAAATATATTTGGAAACTTACTTGTATTTATGCCTTTAGAATATTTCTTAATTGAATTATTTAAAGTTAAAAAGTTTTCAATTAATTTTATATTATCATTTGTAATAATACTATTAATAGAACTATTTCAATATGTATTTAAAGTTGGAATTTTAGATATTGATGACTTAATTCTTTGTACATTTGGTATGATGATGTTTTATATTATATATACAAAAATCAAAAAAGATGATTAACACTAAAATCATCTTTTACTTTGTCTCAATTAATAATTTATCATTAACTTTGTTTTCAATATATTCAAGATTTTTAAGAGATTTATTCTTTTTTAATAATTCCATTTGTTTTTTTGCCATGTCATTTAATCTTACTAATCTTTCTGATTGTGGTATTCCCATTTCAATTAGTTCAGCATTTATATTTTCTAGATTACTTAATATTACTAAATGAAGTAGGTCTGTGTAATCTCTAATATTTCCATCTTCTGCTAGGTTAGGATTATTTTCTCTCCATTCTTTAGCTGTCATACCAAATAAAGCAACATTTAAAACATCAGCTTCTTCAGCATAAACAAATTTCTTTTGTTTTTCTGTTAAATTAGGAACTATTATACTTTTAATAGCGTCAGTATGAACGACATAACTTACTTTTGCTAAAACTCTATTAGCATGCCAATCTATTTTGTTTTGATATGCTTCATTTTTCTTTAATCTTTGAAATTCTTGAATTACATATAATTTGAACTCTGGAGAAAGCCAACTTGCGAATTCTAATGCAATATCACTTCGAGCATATGTACCACCATTATTACCAGATTTAGAAATCATTCCAATAGCGTTTGTTTCTCTAATCCATTTTTGAGGTGAAATTTTAAACTTATTGCTACCAGCTTCATTTTTAAACGTGTCGAATTCGACACCTTTGAAATTTTCATTATGAATACTTTCCCATAAACCTAGATAAGAAATAACATCTTTGTTCCTCATCCAGTTTTGAATAGGATATCTTGGATCATCTTCATCAGCATATCTTGCTAAATCAGTTAAAGAAATAAATTCTTTATCATCAATTCTTATTACATTAATTATTTGGTCTTTTACAACTATCTGTGCTTTTATATTTTTATTATTCATCTATATCCCTCCTAAATGTATCATATCATACATTTGTTTGAAAAGTAATAAAAATAAAAAGCACATCATTTTTGACGTACTTTGAATTCAAATGGAGTGGTTAGCAGGCAGCTTACGAACCATAACGCTCTCTTTCTAAAATTATTATACATAAATTCTTATTATATTTAAATGGGAGTATGGAGAATTTTGTTATTTTATAGTATAATGTTTATACGTTAAACTTTTTTAGGAGATATGTATGAGAATTGGGATAGATATAGATGGTGTTTTGACAGATGAAAAAAAATATGTAATAGATTATGGAACAAAGTTTTTTTTAGAAAATAATATTCAATATAAAGTTCGTGATAACAAATTCGATGGTAAAGAAATTTTTGACGTCACTGAAGATGACTATAATTTATTTTTAAATGATTATATATTTGAATATTCAAAAAATATTGATATTAGACCATTTGCTTCAGAAGTTATAAAAAAATTAATAAAGAAGCATGAAATAATTATTATAACTGCAAGAGATTATACAACGTTTGAAAATAAATATCAAATAAAAATGCAAAATATAGTGAAAAAATGGCTTTGCGATAATAATGTTTTATATGATCAAATAGTTTTTAGTAAAGACAAAACGCTTATATGTGAACAAAAAAAGATTGACATTATGATTGAAGACAGACCAGAAAACATCGTTGCGATTGCCCAAAAAATACCAGTTATATGTTATAACAATATTTACAATAAGAATATATCTAACAAAAATGTTTATAGATGTTTTAGTTGGTATGATATATATAATAAAATTAATAATTTGGATATTATTAAAAATTAACCTAATTATATTTAAAATTTATAGGAGGAAAAATGCAAGAATATTTTTATAAAAGAGAATATAAATATATGTATTTAAGTATATTTTCATATAATTTTGCAAATGCATTAAGCGAAACTTTTGGTACTGTTATGTTGTATAAAGCAGGATTACCTATATACATAATATTATTAATATATGGTATAAGATTTTTGATTATGGGATTAATAACTCCACTTTTTGTTACTATATCTAATAAAGTTGGTGTTGCAAAATGTGTACTGATTTCAAATATATTTAATATAATTTATTCGTATTTTTTATTAATCAATAGAAACTTAACAGCAAATATAGTTATATTTGTAATAGCTATGGGTCTAAATGGATTATCTAATCCATCTTCAGATGCATTATCTAGTAAATATGTAGAAACTAATCATAGGGGTAGGTTTAATAGCTTATATAGTATTAGTAAAATATTAGGTACAGTATTAGCAAGTTGTTTGGTTGCTTGGGGAGTTATTAGTAATAGTACATTTATATTATTCATAATACTTTCAGTTTTCTTTATATTTCAATATTTATTAATACAAAAAATAGACTATAAACCCGAAAGAAAATCAAGTGTTTTTAAAGCAAGTATAAAATATTTGATTAATAGTAAAAGTAAATACAAAATTATTTATGCTTTACGAACAAATCATATAATAGAAAGACAATTTGTTCCTTTATATTTATATTTAATACTAAAGGATTTTAAAGCATTTTCTGTAGTTGCTATAGTATCACTTTTATTTCAAGTTATAACTATTATTTTTATAGGTAAATATACGGATAAAAATATAAAAAAATCAAATAATTTGGTTACAGTTATTAAGACTAGTATTACATTAATATATTTATTTATAAAAAATAAATTTATTATTTCAGTTAATAAAACTGTTAGTGATAATGTATCAAAAGTATATGAGACCTCAATTCAAACATCAATTCAAAATATTATTAAAGAATCAAAAGAAGATAATGATCTATTATCTTCGGTAGGCCAAATGAGTTTATGTTTCACTGAAGTTATTATATTTACTATATTAGCTATATTAGCAAAATTTATTGGTCAAGGAATATTTTATGTAATATTCATTCTTTCTATAATTTCAACTATCGTCATAAATTTTGAAGTGCAGAAAGAGAATAAAAATCAAATGTAATATTGCAATAAGGGTATGGGAATTCCCATAGTAGAATTTATGCGGGAGTATAAATTCAGTGCTGGCTAGACAAAGGTTTTACTCCCAAATTTAGAAAAATATAAAAAGAGGATTAAATTATTTTGATAATTTTTTCCTCTTTTTAGTAAGTAAAATAAAAACTTGCGAACTTCATAGGTTCGTAAGTTGTCTTCAAATGGAGCGATAAATTTACTTATATTCGAAAAATTATACTCCCAAAGTTGTTTGATTAAATCAACTAAATAAATTATAGCAATTTTTGAAATTATTTCAATAGGTTTAATAAATAATTATTTTATATATGGTGATACGAATTGAATGATAGTCGCAATATTGGCACTTATTTCAATAGCCTTTGGTAATAATTTTGCATTATTTTTTAAACCTTCCGCAAATGATTTTAATATTCCTTTTCGTGGATTTTGTCTATTCAATTCTTCTTGGAGCCCATCTGCATTTTCTGTTATTTCATTTTTTAAATCTTCACTTATATCGCTATTTTTTATATTGTTTTTTAATTCATTTATTAAATTACTTATTTCATTGTTATTCTGTATAGCATTTAAAGTGGAATTATCTTTTGATATGTTTAGTTGACCACCATTAATCGTAATATTATAAGTATTATTTTCGTCTAATCCCATTTCAGTAAAAATCCTTTCTAAATATTCGTCGATGTAATTTATAAATGGTAAAATAAATCTTTCACTAAAACCTTTAACCATCTCTTGATATTGATTAGAATGTGCATACCCCATACTATATGATCTAAAATCAATATCCTTTTCAGTAATTGCTTTTAATATTTGATATGTATAAGAAATCTCTTCCTTTTCATCTATGTAAGAATCAAATATAGACCTACCGTAGCTTCCACAAACTATATTTAATTCATTATCAATATCGTAGTTATTTTTCTCATTTATGCAACTGATAATATAATCTTTAATTATTTTTTCTTCATCAACTAATGTTATAAATCTTTTTAAATTATTGTTAAATTCACTAAAATCTGAATTTAATATTCTGTTAGAGCATCCTCTAAATTTTCTGCTAATATTTTTTAATTCTTTTTTATTAAAACTATAATTCATCATATCTACCTCCACAAAAAGGACAATAACTTCCAATATATTTTGATAATGGCATGATTTTAGCCTGATTTTTGCAACACTCATAATTACAAGTTTCTAGTTTATCTATTTTTGACTGAATTGGTGGAATAAATATTTGCTTTGGTTTTTTTCCTGCTTTAAAATTAATAAATTTATTATTTCTTGTTTTCTTTTCAAAATCTTTAAACACATTATATATTTCTTCCATTGCTGTGTTTGTAGCACTTTTCAATGCTACATCAATTACTTCACTTGTTACATAACTATCACTTATTAAGCCACAATATGGGCACCATATTTGGTAAAAGTCATCTGAATTGATATCTGAACCTCTAACTTTGAAATATTCTCCACACAAATGACATTGCAGTAATACATAACCATCATCATCACAAGGTATTTTTATTTCCATGCTTGCCTTCTTTCTAAAATATATATAAGTTTTTTTTCTAAATAATCTAAATAAATTATATACTTTTTTTAGTTATATTTCAATGAAAGTAGTAAAAAAAGATTATTAGAAAGCAAGAGAATATTTAGTATTTATTAGAAAAGATAATAATTTTTCATACGACATTTCTTATGACATTATTTTATTAGGAAATTTATTAGGAAAGTTCTTCTAACTTATTGGAGAATAAAAGAAGGTATGATAAAATATCTTTTAGTGGTGATACAATGAAGAAACAATATTTAATTTATGCAGATGAATCACATAGAAAAGGTAAATACTTTAGTAATTTTTATGGTGGTGCTTTAGTTAATTATACGGAACTTGAAAAGATAAGTAATAAACTTAATGCTAAAAAAGAAGGACTAGGTTTATTTCAAGAAGTTAAGTGGACGAAAGTTACTGAGCAATATTTAGATAAATATTTAGAATTGATTGATTATTTCTTTGAATTTGTTAAATCTAATAAAGTAAAGATAAGAATAATGTTTAGGCAAAATGCACAAGTTCCACAAAATTTAACTAGAGAACATGAAGAAAAAGAATATTTCCTTTTATATTATCAATTTATTAAACACGCATTTGGAATTGACTACTGTAATCCAAAAGAAAAAGACCAAGTAATATTAAAACTATACTTTGATAAATTACCTGATACAAAAAAGAAAAATAAGGAATTTAAAGGTTATATTTATGCACTAAATGATTTCTTTTGCATTAACAATGTTCATATTTACAATGAAGATATAGCAGAAGTGGATTCTAAAAATCACGTGATATTACAATGTATGGATATCATATTAGGCGCTATGAACTTTAAACTAAATAATATGGATAAAGAAAAAATGCCAGGCAGTAATAGACGAGGCAAGAGAACTATTGCAAAAGAAAAATTGTATAAAAACATATTAAGAAATATTAAAACTATTTATCCTAATTTTAATATTGGTGTATCAACTAGCAGTCGTGGTGATTTTGTTAATAATTGGAAAGATCCTTATAGACATTGGTGTTTTAAATCTAAAAATAGTATATTTGATTCATCATTAACTAAAAAAACAAAATAAAAAACTCCATTCTTCCTACATAAACCTTTCACGTACTAAACGTGAAGCTTCGGATTGAACAGAGTTCTTATATGACAATAGTATCATTTTTAATGATACTTGTCAATACTAGTATACTCGTACTAGTATTTTTTTATGCAAAATTTATTTATTATTTTTCATTTTCTTCAAATAATTCTTTTATATCAATATTTAACACTAGAGCTAATCTCCATAATGTGCCTAGTGAAAATGTTTGGTGATTTTTACTTTCAATATTTGATATAAATTGTGTAGAATATGACATCATTTCAGCAAGTTGTTCTTGTGTTATTCCTTTTTCTTTTCTTATTCTTTTAATGTTTTTACTCACCAATTCATAGACATAGTTTTCATCACTTCTATCAAACATAATATCACCACCAATGCCATTTCTACAAACAATCATCTACTATAAATAATTTTCTCATTTTTTATGCAAAATATACTTACTCTATTCGAGTAAGTTGTGTTATAATAAAACTAGAGATAAAAAACTTTTATCTTCAATTAAAAAGTACGCTAGTATAGGTAGTTTTTGATTTAGTGTAGTGAAAGGAGGTATAAAGTATGGCTAGTGAAACTAAGTTTTGTGAATTTTGTGGTAATGAAGTTCATGTTGATGCTGTTATGTGTCCAAAATGTGGTAGACAATTGGAGGAGTTAAAAACTGATAAAAGTAACACCAATCCTCAAGTTGTCATCAATAATAGTAATCAAATAAATGGTCCTATAGTTCGTGGTGCTAAAGAATGTGATAAATGGATTTCATTCTTATTATGTTTCTTTTTAGGAGTTTTTGGGGCTCACAAATTTTATGAAGGAAAAGTCGGCTTGGGAATATTATATATATTCACTTTAGGATTATTTGGTATAGGATGGTTTATAGATCTTATAGTAATATTATGTAAGCCAAATCCATATTACGTTTAGGAGGTAAGAAAGATGGAAGATAAAAAGTTCTGCAAATTTTGTGGAGAACAAATAGACAAAGAAAGTATTGTTTGCCCTAAATGCGGTAGACAAATACAAAATATAAAAGATAAACAAGAAAATAAAACTGACAATAATGAAGTTAATACTAGTAACAGCAAATCTAAGTTTTACGAACAAACTTGGTTTATGTGGGTGATGTTAATATTTTTTGCTCCAGTTGGAATATTCTTTATGTGGAAATTCCATCCTGAGATGAAAAAGAATACAAAGATAATATTAACTGTTGTATTTGCCATATTATTTATAATTATTATGGCTTCAAATGGTAGTGAAACCGATGATAATTCTGGAAATACTACTAAATATGAAACAAATAAAAAAGTTGAAGTAACAGTTGTAGATTTTAGTTCTATGGAAAGAACTGCTGTTGACACTTGGTGCAATGAAAATAAAATAAATTGCAAAGTAACAGATGAATATTCGGATACAGTTGCTAAAGGTTCATTTGTTAGTCAAAGTGTTGGTGCTAATACAACAATTTATGAAGGCGATAGAATAAATATTGTATATTCTCTAGGTAAAAAACCATCTGCTGAATATACAAACGCTTTAAAGAAAGCCGAATCATATTCAAGAACTATGCATATGTCCAAGAAGGCAATTTATGATCAATTAACTTCCGAATATGGTGAACAGTTTCCAGCAGATGCCGCTCAATATGCTATTGATAATATGACAGCTGATTGGAATGCAAATGCATTAGCAAAAGCAAAATCATATCAAAACACAATGCATATGTCTAAAAGTGCTATATATGACCAATTAATATCTGAATATGGTGAACAATTTACAAAAGAAGAAGCACAATATGCTATTGACCATTTAGACGACTAAATAAAAAAAGACAATCTAAGTCACATAGACCTAGAATTGTCTTTTTCTTTTTGGATATCTTTATCAAAATTATTAAGATTATTTTGTATGCATTCGGCTCTTTTAGATATTTCTTTACAATATTTATCGTACTTATAGAGTTCTTTAATTTTAGGTTGTATATCATTTATTTCAGCAAGTATTTGAGTTTGTTTTTCTTCAGTTTTCGCTCTATGGTATCTTTTCCAAAGGTTTTCTCTTTTTCCTTTTAACTCACTTAATTCATTAGAGTTATTTTTAGCAAAGTTATCTAAATCTTCTTTAGTTACAATATTTTTCTCATGCATAAATCTAACTTGTTGTGAAGTTTGCTCTAATTTGTAAACTTCTTTTCTAATTGAGTATGGAAGATATTGTTTTGGATGTTTCTTTGGAAAGACTCTTAGTAGATAACAATAGTATAAGTATAGTCCATAGATACCTTTATGAGGTTTATTATTTTTACAATATTCATCGAAGATAGACTTTTGAGACATAGGTTTAAATACTATTTGTCTTGATAAATATAATCGTTGGTTTAGTCTTTCTTTTGAATATTCTTTACCAAATGCTTTTTCTATTCTAACTTTATCTTCACCATCTCTATAAATAGTTATTACACCATTACGAGAATATACTTTATAACCTAATGATCTCATTCTTTCAAATAATTGTTTTAAGGTAACTGAATAACTAATAACATTATCTAAATCTTCTTTAAGAGTTTTGTAATATTCATCGTTTGATATACTTTTGGTGTAAGCCTTTTTATAAAACTTATCTTCATCTAAAATAGATAGTCCATATTCCGAACATAGTGAATCAGAAATATGTCTTATCTTTGATATATTGGTTAGGTTGTTATTATATTTCTTACCACTTTTAAAAGATACAGAGTTGATTATGAAATGGTTGTGAATGTGATTGGTATTTTGATGTGTAGCAACAACCACTTCATAATCTTTAAACATTTCTTCTGCAAACTTAACTCCAATCTCATGAGCAATATCTGGAGTAACTTCACCTTCTTTAAATGACTGATAACCATGATAAGCGAGAACGCCGTCTTTCTTTCTAAATATTTCTTTAGTGAACTCCATATCATCACAAGGATTATCTTCATCACAATTTAAGCAACTTACATAGCAAACTTTTTCTTGTTTAAAATTATAATCTTTAATAGGTTCTTCTAAATAACTATATGATTCTTTATTACCATAATCTTTATTAAGAGTTTTTTCAGGATTGATGATATAATTTATAGATTGCTTTAAATTATTCTTAATACTCCAAATTGATGTTGTCGCCATTATAGGTTTATCCTTTCTTTTGGAGTGGTGGGAGTAATACCACCTTGCTTGCTTATGACAACATCAGACATAAATTATCTCCTTAAGAATAATTTCTTCAGCAGAATTCTTATAATTATTCATCAATTTTACCCATTCAATCCCGCTATTTTCTTTACTTTTTTCAGATGGTTTTTCATCATTTTTAATATAATTATCCATTAAAGTTTTTAATCTTTCTTCACATTCTTTACTGACTGAAAGAAGATGATTTGTTAGTTCATTCTTCATTAAAAGTGATTGATATAATCCTTTTTTGTTGTTCTTAATATAACTTAATCTTAATAATCCATACTTATTTATTTCTTCATAATTTTGATTTTCTATTACCAAATTAGGTAATAAATAATCTCCAATTTTTCTATAATCAATATTCATAATTTAATCAAATCCTTTCTAATTTTCTAATAATTTATTTGTTTTGTAACTTATAATTCCATATTTATCATTAATATTATCTATTGTAATAGGAAACTTTTCTTTAGGTGAAATTGCTACAAATCTTATAATTTTTTCATTATCTTTTGGTTGATATTCAAGTGTTATTTCATTAGTTTCTTCATCAATTGTTTCATACATTTCATAAAAAGATGTTTCAAAATATTCATTCATTTTAGATAAATATTTATCTAATTGTTCTTCATTCATTCTGCCACCTTTAATGCACTCTTCATTATTACCAACCATAACAGGTACTGCAACATCAAATATACCTGCATCATAAAACTTTACTAATTGTCTTATAAATCCGTTTCTAAAATTTATTTTTTCAAGAATTAAATTACCTTTACTATCTTTTTTAATTTCAATAGTATCAATAAATTTTGATATAAATTCTTGTTTTTCAGACTTGTCCATACCATTCCATTTAGTTTTTAAAACATTATTTAAAGTATCAAGTCTAATCATTTTTTCTTTTTCTAAATCTCTTTGTGCAAGTAGTTCGTGTGGAGAGTAGTTAAAAGTTTCTAAATTAACTAACTCTAGTTTTTTACTTTCAAGGTTAGCAAGTTTATCTTCAATTAGTTTATAATCTTCTTTAAAATCATCAATTTCAACAATGCCTTTAATATACAAATCTTTAATTCTATTTCTTTGTTTTTCTAAATCTCTAATCTCTTTATCAATAGAAGTAGTATCAATATTATTTGTTTTGTCTTCTAAAACAGGTAGAAAGAATTTTTTAACTGCCATATCATATTCTAATAAATCATAAATAAAATCTCTTAATAAATGTTCTACATGGTCTTCATTAAAGTTAATGTGGCAATGCTCACAAGTGTAGTACATATATTTTCTTTTAGTACCACCAGAACCTTTGCATTTCATAATTCTACTACAATTAGGACATTTTAATCTTTGAAAGAAAGTATAAACTCTATCTCTAGTATAAGTCCTTTGATTTTTTTCTTTTTGCCTTTGACATTCTTCCCATTTAGCACGAGATATAATAGGTTCTACAACATTCATATAAACAATAGGTTCTAAATTTTCTTGTTTACCAATTCGTTTATATTGTTCATAATCTCCCATATAGATTTTATTATCAATAATCTTTTGAATAGTAGTATCTTTCCAATTCTTTTTAGGAAATATATTGTTTTCTTTAAAGTAATTAGCAATCTGCTGAAAACTTTTACCTTCCAAATACATATCAAATATCTTTTCTACATATGGGCGAGTAGAGTTATCTATTACCATTCTTTTATCTTCTGCGCTCTTATAACCAAATGGTCGCTGTCCTGGAATATGACCTGATTTGATGGCTCCATTTAAACCAAATTTAGTTCTTTCAGATACAATTTCTATTTCTAGTTGAGATAAAACAGTAAGCATTCTTACAAAGAATCTACCATTGGCAGTAGAGGTATTAACATCATCTCTATCACATAGTAGAAAGCAATTATATTGTTCTAATATTGATATTAGTTCTTCTAAATCACGAACTGAACGAGTAATTCTGTCTAGTTTGTAAGCAACAATATAATTAAGTTTTCCTTCCTTCATATCTTTAAGCATTTCTTGAAATTGTGGTCTATGTTCCATATCTTTAGCAGATATTCCTGCATCTTTATAGACCTTATAAACTTCTAACTCCTTAAACTTACATAACTGAAGTAATTTTTCTTCTTGTTCTCCAAGTGAAAATCCTTCTCTTGCTTGATCTTCGGTTGAAACACGAATATAAACTCCTGCAACTTTCCTTTCATTATCCATAATTATCAATCTCCTTTCTTTCTTGGATTTTTGAAAGGCACCAAAGTAAAAAGGTGTCACATAACAAGGACACCTTTGAATAATTGATTATTTTATACGACAAAAACAACCAATATTGTGGGAGTATATAAACTCATCAATTCATTAATGCCTTGCTATGTACTCTGATAATTCAGACAATGGGATTTTCTTCTTTAAACTCCCTATATAAAAATGTTTCTGCTCATTGAAGAATAGGTATAACTTATCTCCAATAATTACTTTATGTGGCTCTACATACGCTAGATTGGTATGTTCCACAATTCTTAAGTAGCCCTCAATTATTTGATAGGACTTCTTATTAAATTTGCAAGACCAATTAATTTTGGCTTTGAGTTCATCACTCATATTGATTTTCTTTTTTACGATATTAATCATACCACATCACACCCTTTCTTTGCAATAGCAACAAAAAAAATCAACTTGCGTTGATTTAATCATTAACATCGCTTGGTGCGACGATTTTATCTTTTGGAGCGTTCTAATGTCAAAGTAAGTCATAATGTTTTCTTTTGATAAATTAATTATACAATAATTTTTTTTAAAATAAAATACCTATAAATTCCTTACAAATTAAGAATTTCTGAAAATAGTAATAGTCCGTTCTAACGTCAAGTATAAATGTGCATTTTACTGTTGATGTACAATTTCATAAAAAATGTATAACTATTGGGGTACAAATTAATATAATCTATGCTATAATGTAAATAATAGCGAGGTGTCTTTATGAAAAAGATATTTAAAGGAATATCAAGAGTAGTATTTTCTTTATTACTAATAGTTAGTATATTTGGAGCAGTAAATGTATTAGCAGAAGAAGTAATATTTAAAATAACTAAGATAGAAGTAAAAGAAAAGTCAGATAAGGTAACAGTTAATGATGTATCTTTATCAGGCGGATTAATTACAAATGATATAGTGTTTACTGATAAAGATGATTTTATAACATACAATATAACAATTAAAAATAACACCTCAGATAAATATAAAATCAAATCTATAACTGATGATAATACATCTACATATTTAGATTATACATATGATGACTTAACTAATGTAGAACTTGATTCAGGTGAAGAAAAAACATTTAATTTAACAATTACCTATATCCAAGAAACAACAAATTTAATAATATCAGATCAAGCAGTCAGTTTAACTTTAACATATGAAAAAGAAGATGGAACTACTGGTAGTGAAACAATAACTAATCCAGATAATGATGGAACAACAAACAATGATAATACAACTACTACTGGAGAAGTTAAAGGAGCAACCGAAACAACTGTTAATCCTAAAACTGGAGATAATATTACATTCTATATTATATTAGGAATAATTTCTGTTACAGGTTTAGTAATAACAACAGTAAGTAAAAAGAAATTAAGTAAATCATTAATGGCAATAGCATTAGTAAGCTCTATTGCATTACCATTAGGTGTAAGAGCTGATAGTGATAAATTTAATATAGTTTTAAATAATATAATAAAAGTAAAAAGATTTGTTGTAGCCTTAGAAGGATCTAATGTTACATTTGAAAGCAATAATGTAAATATAAACTATGGCAATGAGACAATAGTAACTGTAAGTCCTGCATCGGGTTATTATATAAGTGAAGCATCATGTACAAATAATTATACAATAACTAATTTAACAACAGCACAAGATGCAACATCACAGCAAACAATAACAATTAATAATAATAATCAAACTACAGATTCAATATGTACATTTACAACTAAAAAAGTTCCAGGGCAATTTAAAGAAATGATTTTAGAGGATAATCCGACAATAAAGACAAATCCAACTCTAACGGAATCATCTGATTCTGCTAACGAAAATGGTTTATACAAGATGAGTGTAACAAATGGTTTTGGAGGAAAAGATGGAGATACATATTTCTTTAGAGGAAATGTAACTAATAATGTAGTAGAGTTTGCGGGACTAACATGGAGGATAGTTAGAATAAATGAAGATGATACAGTTAGATTAATATTAGATACACATATAGATACAATAAAGCACAGATTTAATGAAACAGATAGTAATTATGATTATATGTATTATTCAAATAGTGGAAGTATAGGAGATAGTAGTTATCCAAATGTTAAATATTCATTGGATCAGTGGTATGCAAGCAATATAGAAAATAATAGTACGTATGCAAGTAAAGTGGTTACAGGAAATTATTTCTGTGAAGCGGCAAAAGTAAAGTACTCAAGTGATTATACAAGTGGAAGTGCAACAATGAGTATATATAGTAGTTATATTCCAACACTAGATTGTATAAAAGATGCAAATGATAAACAATATGTTGCAGAACCTGTAGGATTGTTAACTTATGATGAAGTAATACTAGCAGGAGGATATTATAATGCAAAAAACCAATCATTCTATTTATATAAATCAGCTAGTGGTGGAGAGAATAATTTTATTTGGTGGACAATGAGCCCTGCTGCCGTTTTTAACGGTAGAGCTCGCGCATGGTATGTGAGTACTTCAGGTGAAATCTACAACTTTTTTGTCACTGGTTTGGATTACTTACGTCCTGTTATTAATTTAAGAGCTGATGTAGATGTAACAAGAAATGAAATTGGACACTATGTAGTACAATAATTTATAAAAGTGCTAAATCGGAAGATTAAGATATTGTGTTAAGTAAAGTAGAAGAAATTCTACTTTTTTGTATACCATAATATGGTCACATAATCGGTTAAATACACTTAAATATAAATAATTTGTATGGTTATAAATATGGTTTACCTTTATTTTTAGCAAATCCATAAACACCCTTGTAAACACATGGATAGATGTAAATTTCTATAGTCTTTTTTTGCTATTTAAATGTCCTTGTTTTAACTTTTAATTAATCATAGTATAATTATCAATTCTACTCTATTTCGTTTCTATATGGTCTTTAAAATTGCTTGAAAATAATAAATGATTATTTTTGTAAAATTATTTTATTGTTTTATATAATCATGCTTTATACAAATAAATGTTTTAAATAAGTTTAAATGTTTTTAAAAGATTAAATGATATAATTCTCTATTATATTCTTTATTCTATTCTATATTAGTAGGATGTCTGCATCTATACTTATAGGATGTATTTTTCGTGGATGTATAGAAATATTCTTCATAGATATGGAAATAATATTCCAATAGGTATATCAAAAATAATAACATCCCACTTTTTTTATCAATTTTATTAAATTGGGATATGCATATCCCTAATAGTTTTTAAGGATAAAACTATTATCGCAAACTTGTTTTGGGATTAATTTTGTAAGTACAAAATAAGTTTGGTACCACTAGTAATATAGATTTTATATAGGTAAAATGTATGTGATGGTACCATCGTCTTATCCTGATAAAAAAATACCATAATAATTATGGCATTTTTGGGATAAATAAGACTTCATCTATAAACTTATTATCTATAATAATTGAAGCGACTAATACACCTTGATTAGCTACTAGATTATTAATTATTTCTTTATGATCTTCATGGATGTTGTTTGTGTTATTTAAATAATCTTCTACACTAATTGAATTATAGTTTTTATATAAAGTAAGTAATGTGTCCATATCTCTAATTTGTTTATATTCAAATCCTTTATAATCTTCTCTTAAAGATAGCATTAAATCATTTAAAAATTCATCTGCATTTTTATTGAAATATTGTTTTTCAAATTTAATGTTTGTTATATCAATAAAGTAATCTTCATCTCTACTTATTTCTATTTGTCTTATAAATTTATGTAATATTAATTTTTTGATTTCAGGATCTAATTTTAACCATTTTTGATATATAGGTAATTCTTTATTCATTAGATATGTATTTAAATTAGTATTAGTAAAATTATCCATTAATTCTATTTTTACTTCTATTGGTTCTTCATAATTAAGTTCTTGTTTTTTCTTTTCAAGTTCAGATATTTCGTTTTTAATCATTTCATTTTTCTTATTAATTGTATCAACATCTAAACTACTAGATAAATAAAGTTCAATTAATTTTTCTTCTTGTGTTTTTAATTTTTGAATTGCTTTTTCAATATTTTCAAAATCTTTATTTGTATCTATTTTAGGCTTAACAATATTTTCTGGATTTTCAGTCATATAGATTATTAATTCATTTAATAATTTGGATAAAGTTCTTTCTAATCTATCACAACTATAATGTAGTCCTTTGTGAGTACATTTCTTGTTTTTACATACTAGGAAATAATAATCTTGGAATCCATCTCTGATTCTTTTATGTGAAAAGGTAGAACTTAATATATTTCCACAATGAGGACATACAACTAAATTAGAAAATATATGAGTATGTTTACCATAATTTTCATGACAATTTCTTTTTATTTGTTTTCTTGATTTATTCCATATTTCTTTACTAATAATTGGTTCACAGTAATTCTCAATTACTAATTGTTCTTCTTTTTTACGATTATATTTACCAAATCTAAATGTACCAATATATATTTCATTATCTAATATCTTACATACTCTGGAATCAGACCATTTACCAGTTTTTAAATATCTATTTTCATTTCTCATTCGTTCAGCTATTTTTCTATAAGGTATTCCATCAACTGACATATTAAATATATCTTTTACAACTTCTGCTTCAATTGGTTCGATTTCTAAATGTTTAGTTATTGGATTTCTAGTATATCCATAAGGTGGTTTATTAGGGTGTTTATGTTCTATAGCCATTTGTTCTAGTCCTCTTTTAGTTCTTGCACTTATTTCTTTTCTTTCTCTTTGTCCAAAGGCTAAATTAAGTCCAAACATCATTTCACCATTAGCAGTAGATATATCAAATGGTTCAAGAGTTAATTCAATTCTTACATTATATTTATCGCATTGATGTAGTAACCAATATCCATCATAACCATCTCTTGTTAATCTATCTGTTTTAATAGCTAAAAGAATATCAATTTTACCATCTTCAATATCTTTTAACAATCTTTGCATTTCAGGTCGCATTAAGTTTTTACCAGAGTATCCAGCATCATTATATATTCCAACTATATTATAGTTATTTTTGTCAGCATATTCTTTTAACATACGAAGTTGTGAATCAATAGAATATCCATTATCTCTTTGTTCATCAGTTGATACTCTTACATATATAGCAACTTTATTCATATTTAACCTCTCTTTCTATTAAAAAAGAGAATAAAATACCAGTAGAAAACCAATACTTCATTCTCTTAAATAAATATTAAAAATATATATAATGTTTTATAATCATAGATGTACCTCTCTTTCTAGAGAATACCTCTTTCATTGGTTATATATATTATCATTTTTAATTTTTTTGTCAATTCCTTATTTAGGGAATGAAGTTTAGTAATTATTTAAATAAGTTCTTAATTCATTTTTATTAAATGTTTGTTTAGTTTTATGATTTATAAAATTATTTCCTTTAACACGATCTTCAGGATATTCATAAAACTCAATTATCTTTGTTTCATAAAATAGTAAATATCTTATAGGAATAATAGTTTCAATATTAGTAGGTTCTAATATATTTATTTTTCCACTAGTTATTTGTATCTTATATGGATGAGTAGAACTAATAGCTTTTAATGTTCTTTGGCTAGGATTTAACTCTTGTAATAGTTTTATTTTCATAGAAAAAAGTGCCTCCTTTCTACAAAAGAAAACACTTTGAAAAATAAAAAGTACATCATCTCTGACGTACTTTGAATTCATATGGAGCAGACGAGGGGAATCGAACCCTCATCACAGCCTTGGCAAGGCCGTATTCTAACCATTGAACCACGTCTGCAAATAAATTACATGATTATTATAACACAATTTTTTTATTTTCCAATATAAAATTTTAATTTTTTTATACAAAAAAACATATTTATCATCAAAGTTCGACATAATTCGACAAGTAAATAAAATATAATGAAAAAGAGAAAGAAGGATTATTATGATAGATAGTTTTTTTGAGAATACTGCTTTTTTATTTTTTCCATTAACAGTTTATATTATATATGTTGCTTATGCTAAAAATTTAGATATAAAAGAAAAAGAGTCTTTGATTAATGTATCACTTTTTGGAGCTTTATATTTACTTTTTAGAAAAATAAATAATTATAACTATATAGACACAATTATATTTATAAATAGTGCGTTACTTATTTGTTATTTAAAAAAACATTTTATGGCAAGTATTGTAATGAGTGTTCTTATAGTGTTTTTTCTAAATTATAAATTAAATATATCAATAGTATTTTTAACGTTAGAATATGTTTTATATTTAGTGTCTTATATTATTTTATATCTAAAAAATAAAATTAATTTGAATAATATATATACATCATTTGTTTTAATACATATTTTCTTTAGTTCATTTATTTATACTTATTATTATCTTTCTAAAGTTAGTATTAATTTATTAATTCTAAAAAATGTATTTCCAACTTTTATACTTTTATTGTTTTCTTATATTACACTTTATTTATTTAAAAAGTGTGAAGGGATTATTAATTTTAATAGTACAGTTAATGAACTTAATCGTGAAAAAGAAATTAAAACATCATTATTTAAAATTACACATGAAATTAAGAATCCACTATCTGTATGTAGGGGATATTTAGATATGATACTTATGAATGATTATAATAATTATAAAAAGTATATTCCTATTATTAACTCTGAGATAAATAGAACACTGAACTTAATGGATGATTTTTTAGATTATACTAAGTTAAAAATAGAAAAAGAAGAAGTTGATATTGTATATATGCTTGAAGAATTAAAAGAAGAATTTGCTCCTCTTTTAGAAAAAAATAGTATTAATTTTGAACTATCTATACCTGATGATGAAATATATGTTAATATTGATTATAAAAGATTTAAACAAGTACTTGTTAATATTATAAAAAATAGTATTGAAGCGAGAAAAGAAAGTATGAATATAAAGATATTTATGAGAGATAATAATAATAATATAGAAATAATAATAGAAGATACTGGTGTTGGAATGCAAAAGGAAGTACTTCAAAAAATTGGAGAAAATTTTTATACTACAAAACCTAGAGGTACAGGACTTGGTGTGTCTTTATCAAAAGAAATAATTAAACTTCATGGGGGAAGTATAAAATATGAATCAGAAGTTTCTAAAGGTACTACAGTTTTTATAAATCTACCTAAAGCTTATTCAAATTAAAAAAGTTCCTAAGAACTTTAACGATAATAATATGGAACTACTGGATATGGTGAAAAATAATATGGTCCTTGATAAGGGTAATACCCCCCTTTATACATATTATTATTAGCAATACCATAACCTAAAGCTGTACCGGCAACTCCACCAACTAAGAATGGTGCTAAAGCAAATCTATCATCTTGATAGTATCCATTATTAGATTTATATTTATCGTATGAATAATAATTAGGTATATTATTATTATTTCTATACATATTATATTCACAGTTATTTATCATAAAAACACTCCTTTTTATTATTATATGAAAGAGTTGTTTTTTTTGTTATTTTTAATTTTTTTATTAACTTTTGTTTTAAAATGTGTTTAAATAGTATAATGTACTGGAGAGATAATAATGATAGACATACAAAGAGTAACATTAAATTTAAAAAAATATTTAGATAATTTTGATATAAATGATAAGCAAATTAAATTAAAAGTAAACCATATATATAGAGTTGCTAATTTATCAAAGAAACTTGCTTCTTCACTAGGCCTTGAAGAAGAAGATATTATACTTGCTGAAGTAATTGGACTTTTACATGATATAGGTAGATTTGAACAAATAAAACGTTATCATACATTTATTGATAAAGATAGTGTGGATCATGGAGAACTTGGTTGTCAGATTTTATTTGAAGAAGGACTTATTAGAGAATTTATAGAAGATGATAAGTATGATAGGGTTATTAGAAATGCTATAATAAATCATAATAGACCAGAAATCAGTAGTAATTTAAAAGGAAATAATTTGTTTCATTCTAGGATTATAAGAGATGCAGATAAAACGGATATACTTTATTTATCTACTTTAGAAGATCAAGTTAATACTGTTTATGGTTCTTCTAAATTTCAAAAAGAAAAAATAAGTAAATCTGTATATGATGATTTTCTTAAGTATAGAAAAATAGATTATAGACATATAGAAACAAGTGCAGATGTTGTACTTTGTCATCTTGCATATATTTTTGATTATAATTTTGATAATTTGTTAAAATATATATATGATGAAAAGTATCTAGATAAAATATATGAGTTGATAAATTTTGATGATGGTAATTCACAACTTAGATTTAATAATTGTTTTTCTATAACTAATGATTATATGAAAAGAAAGCTAAAAATTAAAAATTAATCTAGTTATTGAAATAATAATTATTATGTAGTATAATAAGCAAAGAAAGCAGTGATACTGAGGAGTACATAGTGATAGTTTATAGAGAGGTTATGTTTGGTGAAAATAACTAATTTAAACTATGGAAGGTAGCAGTGGAGCTAGTTACTGAGTTTAGTAAGTAATTTCGGGTAATTCCGTTATAGATATAGAGGTTATTTAATAATAACAAATAAAGGTGGTACCACGGGGAAACTCGTCCTTTTGGTACTATCTTTTTTTGTTTTATAAATGGGAGTGATAAAAATGTTAGATAAAAAATATAATCATTTAGAAGTTGAAAAAAATAAATATGAAGAGTGGAAGAGTCATAATTATTTTAAATGTGATGATAAGAAGGATAAAACACCATATTGTATTGTAATACCGCCACCAAATGTAACAGGAAAGCTTCATTTAGGTCATGCTTATGATACTACTATTCAAGATATAATTATTCGTTATAAGAGAATGCAGGGATTTGATACTTTATGGCTTCCTGGAATGGATCATGCTGCACAAACAGCTCTTTCTAATGAGAAAGTTATTTATAAAGATGTGGAAGGTGCTTTTTATCATTTAAAATATGTAATTGATGGAACAGATAAATTTTTAGATGTTGCTACAACTCGTCCTGAAACATTATTTGGTGATACAGCAGTTGCAGTAAATCCAGAAGATGAAAGATATAAAGAGTTTATAGGAAAAAATGTAATACTTCCTGTAGTGGGTAAGAAGATTCCTATTATAGCAGATATTCATGCTGATCCTGAATTTGGAACAGGTTGTGTTAAGAGTACACCCAATAGTACAAATCCTTTCAAAACATTGAAAATAAAAGGTTCATTAGGGTACGCATTTTGTTAAAATTTAGAGAAATAGAGGAGAGATAGATATGTTAGATAAAAAATATAATGCTCAAGAGAAAGAGCAAAAATGGCTTGAATATTGGAAAGAAAACAAGGTTTATGAATTTAAACCAGATCAAAGGGAGGTTTACTCCATTGACACCCCACCACCAACGGTAAGTGGTAATATTCATATTGGTCATATATTTTCATATTCACAAACTGAAATGATGGCTAGATATAAAAGAATAAGAGGATATAATGTTTTTTATCCATTTGGATTTGATGATAATGGTTTGCCTAGTGAAAGATTAGTTGAAAAGGAACAAGGCAAAAAGGCAGCTGAAATTGGAAGAGAAGCATTTTCAAAACTTTGTTATGATACTACTGATAAATATGAAGCTGATTTCCAAAACTTATTTAGTAAAATGGGAGTAAGTACAGATTGGGATATTCATTATAAAACAGTTAGTCCATCAACAATTAAAGTTAGTCAATTATCATTCTTAGATTTAATTGATAAAGGACATTGTTATCATAAAGAAAGTCCAGCACTTTGGTGTAATGAATGTTTAACATCAATTGCACAAGCTGAACTTGAAACTAAAACAATTAAAACAACATTTAATTATATCAATTATTCAACAACAGATGGTGAAACATTCACAATTGCAACAACAAGACCTGAATTAATTCCTGCAATTGTATGTGTATTTGTTAATCCAAATGACGAAGAACACAAACATCTAATTGGGAAGACAGCACATATACCAGTAATTGATGTTGATGTTCCAATTATGTCAGATGAAAAAGTTGCTATTGACAAAGGTACAGGAGTAGTTATGTGCTGTACATTTGGAGATCAAACTGATATTGAATGGTGGAAGAAATATAATTTACCACTTAAATATATTTTTACAGAAGATGGAAGAATTGCTGATTCAGTACCAAATTATGGTGGTATGAAAATAAAAGAAGCAAGAAAACAAATTATTGAAGATTTACAAGCAGGTGGATATGTTGTTAAGATTGAAGAATTAGAACATGAAGTTCAAACACATGAAAGATGTGGTAAGGAAGTTGAATACTCTGTTATGAATCAATGGTTCATTGATATAATGAGTCATAAAGACGATTTTATTAAAATAGGTAATGAAATTAAATGGCATCCAGATTATATGCATAATAGATATGATGAATGGGTAAATAATGTTGCATGGGATTGGTGTATATCGAGACAAAGATATTTTGGTGTTCCATTCCCAGTATGGTATTGTAAGGATTGTGGAGAACCAATATTTGCAAGAAAAGAAGATTTACCAGTTAATCCATTATCAGATAAGCCACCAGTTGATAAATGTCCTAAATGTGGATGTACAGAGTTTAATCCAGAAACTGATGTTATGGATACATGGGCAACATCTTCAGTTACGCCTTTAATCAATATGAGATATGGTGAAAAAGAAAATTATGAAGATATTTTAAAACCTATGAGTTTGAGAACAAATGCTTCTGAAATTATTAGAACATGGGATTTCTATACAATAGTAAAAAGTTTCTATCATTTTGGGCGAAGACCATGGGATAATGTAATGATTTCTGGATTTGTTATGGCAAGTAAAGGTGAAAAAATTAGTAAGTCTAAAGGAAATAGTAAAGTTGAACCAATTGATTTAATTGGACAATATTCAGCTGATGTAATTCGTTATTGGGCAGGTTCAGGAAGACTTGGTACAGATATAGTATTTAGTGAAGAAACATTACAAAGAGGAAGAAAATTAGTAAATAAAATTTGGAATGTATCTAAATTTATTGAAATGCACTTACAAGATTATGAAGATAAAGAATTCAATGATTATGAATATATTGATAAGTGGATATTAGGAAGTTTTCAAAAAATGGAAAAGGGATTTATTAAATATCTTGATGATTATGAAGTTGGACTTGCACTTAATCACTTAGAAAAATTCTTCTGGAATTTCTGCGATAACTATATTGAAATAGTAAAACATAGATTATATAGACCAGAAGAATTTGGTGATACTCCTAGATATTCAGGACAAAAAACAGTTTATACTATTCTTTATAAATTATTACAAGACTTTAGTATTTTCTTCCCATTCATTACTGAAGAAATTTATCAAGAATTATATCATGATGCTATATCAATACACTTAACTGAAATTAAACCATTAGAATTTAATTTTGAATCTGAAGTTAAAAATGGTGATTTAATGATTGAAATAATAAGTCAAGCTAGAGGTGAAAAATCAAATAATAATTTATCATTAAAAACACCAATTAAGAATTTAGATGTAAGTGTTAATCCAGGATTAAAAGAAGCAATTAATAGTTCTATTAAAGATTTTAAAGCAGCTTTATTTATTGAAAATTTAGTTCTTAATGATCAAGACAAAGATTATAAAATAAATAATATTGAATTAAATTTAGAAGAACAATAATTGAGGATGGTGATTTTTATAAAATGGACAGATTATAAACCAATATTGGTAGTTCCTGCAGTGCCATATAATAATGGGATTCGTTTTTTTCATCCACAAAAACAATTAGATGTATTCGGTGATATAATCTCAACTTTATGGAAAATTCTATCCTTATGTGATGGTCATAATAGTTTGGATGAAATATGCGATAAATCTAAATTAGATAGAGAGATAGTTAAAGAAATATTGATTGAACTAGATGAAAAAGAATTGATTTGTGATTCAAGAAAACAGTATAAGCATTTTCACTTGATTAGTAATTTTCCGCCTAATTATTTTAGAATACTAAACGAAATTGAGGTTGCCGAACACAAAAATAGTAAAAGGAAAACTGTAAAAAAAGGCATTGTATTTAATTATAAAAGTGATAATGCATCTTGTCTTTATAAATTGCAAGTTAATAGAAAATCATGCAGATCATTTTCGTTGGATAAGAAAATAACACTTTCTCAATTAGGCAATATTTGTGATTATGCATATTCAATTAATCGTCATGCAACGCCTAGCGGTGGGTCGTTATTTCCATTAAAAATTTATTGTATTGTAACGAGGGAACAAAAAGATTTTCAAGAAGGATATTATGAATACGATCCAGAAGAAAACAAATTGATATTGTATAACGGAAAAATAGATATAGAACAACTTAAATTTTGTTTTAATGATGAATTATTAGCCTTTAATTCACCAGTGCAAATAGTTATCGCTGCAGATTTAGATAGGCAAGCATATAAATATTCTAATAGAGGTTATCGTTTAACTTTGATTGAGTGTGGACAAGCAGCTCAAAATATATCATTATATTGTGAAGAACAAGGTATATCAAGTTGCGAATTAGGAGGTATTTTAGATGTTCCACTTGCACATGAATTACAAATTTCAAATGATAATGTTGTTCCAATATTAGCTATAGCAATTGGTTACTTGGCAAATGATGATATTTTTAAATATTCTAAGTTATTATCTGAGGTTAATGAAAAATATGTAGGTAAAAGTAAGCCAGTAAAAAGTTTTGGTATAAATAATTTAGAAATAGAAGACGCATCATTTTATGGTGCTTGGTCTAGATATGGAAGAACAGGTAATAGAATTGCTGGAGCAACTGGTGTATCTTATAATCAAGCTGTGTGCAAAGCAATTATTGAAGGTTATGAGAGATATCGCTCTGGAATTGTTAGGGTTGACTATATTGGACAAACTGATAATTCACAATATTTTTTAAATCCTGATGATATTGCTCCTTTATCAGAAGAGCAACGAAAATTGTGGAAATTACCTTTATATAAAACTAATTATAAAATAGAGTGGACAAAAGATATTACAGGTAAATATTTTATACCAACTGATTTTGTATATTATGGTCATAAAAAAGCAAATAAACTTTTTCTTAGTGATTCATCTGGTATAGCTGCGTATACAAATTATGAAGAAGCTAAAAAAAGAGCTTTGGCAGAATTAATTGAGAGAGATGCAGTAATGCGTTCTTGGTATAGCCAAGAATCTCCTAAACATATTAATCCTCAATTTTTTTCTGAACATATTAAGAATAGAATAAATCATTGGGAGAAAAAAGGTAGAGAAATTCACATTTTAGACTTGGATTCTAATTATCTTCCAGTGTATTTAGTAATAATTGTGAGTAATGAATATCCATGCTTTGTGAGTGGTTGTGCAGCATCTATTGGAGATTCTGATGCTGCAATATTAAAAGCATTGCAAGAAGCTGAATATAACTTGTTATTAGCAATTGAAAATCCATTTATGAGCCCTCCTAAGATTGAAGAAATAAAAAGTCCCCAGGACCACGGAAAATATTATCATTTTTTTGAAAATAGCAAAAAAATTTCTTGGCTTTATTCTAATAATAATTATTCTAATAATTATTTATCAAAAGAAATTAACTTTGATGAACTTGTAAAAAAATTGGACGCTATATTTGTAGATTTATCCGAATCGTCAAATGATTATATAAAAGTAGTAAGGGCTATTAGTAAAAAATTAGTTCCAATTAGTTTTGGATATCAAAGGGATTATTATTTACATCCAGCATTAAAAGGTTTAAAAATAAATCCTATAAGTAGACAATTACCTCATTATTTTGCATAAATTTTAAAATTGTGGTAATATATTTGAAAGGAGGCATGAAATATTATGAAAATTCTTAATTTTAAAGTTGTTAGTTATTCAAAATCTAACACATTATGTGCATGTGTTACTGGTGGTGGCGGATGTGCATGTGACGATGGAACTAGTGAATAATTAAAAATGATAAAAAGCATGTGTTTAAATAATAATTAAATGCATGTTTTTTATATATTAAATTCTTTTGATTTGGGTGTCGTTAAAATTACTCCTGCTCATGATCCTAATGACTTTGAAGTCGGTAATCGTCATAATTTAGAAAGAGTAGTAGTAATGAATAAAGATGCTACTATGAACGAAAATGCTGGTAAGTATTGTGGAATGACACGTGAGAAATGTCGTGAAGAACTTTTAAAAGATTTAGAAAAAGATGGACTTCTTCTTTCAATCGAAAAAATGGTTCATGCTGTAGGACATAGTGAAAGAACAGGAGTTATGGTTGAACCTTATTTATCAAAGCAATGGTTTGTTAAAATGAGACCACTAGCTGATAAAGTTTTAGAAAATCAAAAAGATAAAGATAAAAAGGTTAACTTTGTTCCTAGAAGATATGAAAAAACAATGAATCACTGGATGGAAATTACTTACGATTGGTGTATATCTCGTCAACTTTGGTGGGGACATAGAATACCTGCTTGGTATAAAGGTGATGAAGTATATGTAGGTATGGAAGAACCAAAAGGAGAAGGTTGGGTTCAAGATGATGATGTACTTGATACTTGGTTTAGTAGTGCCTTATGGCCATTTAGTACACTAGGTTGGCCAGAAAAAACAGATTTAATGGAAAAATATTTTCCTAATGATTGTTTAGTAACTGGTTATGATATCATACCTTTCTGGGTAAATAGAATGACTTTCCAATCATTAAAACTAAATGGGGTAAGACCTTTTAAAGATTGTATTATCCATGGTTTAATTCGTGATAAAGAGGGAAGAAAATTCTCAAAATCTTTAGGAAATGGTATAGATCCATTTGATATGGTTGAAAAATATGGAGCAGATTCACTTAGATATTATTTAACTACTGATGTGGCACTTGGTACTGATTTAAGATTTGATGAAGTTAAAATGGCTTCAACATGGAATTATATAAATAAAATATGGAATGCTTCTCGTTTTGTTTTAATGAATATTGAAACATTAAAAGAAGTTAGATTTGATAATTTAAAAATCGAGGATAAATGGATTTTAACTAAGTATAATAATGTACTTAAGAGTACTATTAGACATATGGATAAATATGAGTTTAATTTAGTAGCTGCTGAAACTTATGAATTTGTATGGAATGATTTTTGTAGTAGTTATATTGAACTTTCTAAAAATAGTTTAGATGATGAAACTACTAAATCTGTTTTATATACAGTATTACTCGGTATATTAAAGATGCTTCATCCATTTATGCCATTTGTTACTGAGGAAATATTTAAGATGCTTCCTATTAAGGAAAGTGAATCAATTATGATATCAAGTTATCCTAAGTATGATAAAAAACTAGTGTTTGACGATGAAATGAAGACACTTGATGAAGTATTAAATGATATAGTTTCTATACGTAATTTAAAAGCAGTAAATAAAATAACAAAAGAAGCAAAAGTTAAATTTGAAACTATTAAAGAATTACATGATATTTATTCATCACAATTAAAGATTAAAGGAGAAAATTTATTCAGTGATAATTCTGATAATATGGTTACACTTAATTATAAGTCTAAATATATTGATATAACTTATTATTATGAAAAGGAAGAGGAAGATAATTCTAAAACTTTAGAAGATATAAAAAAATTAGAAGAATCTATTGAAAGAAGGAAGAAACTTTTATCAAATGAAAACTATGTTAATAAAGCACCAGCTAATATAGTTGAAATGGATAGAAATAAACTTAAAGAAGAAGAGGAAAAATTAGAACAATTGAAGAAATTAATATAAGAGTATAATTTACTCTTTTTCTTTTTGGATATTTATGATAATCTAAAGTAAAGAAGAGAGAGTTTTGGTGATTTGTATGGAAAGTTATTCAGCACAAAGTATGTATGATAGAAGAAATAGAACTTTAATTTTGTTTTATTCAAATCTTATTAAAGAAGATAACAAAATAGATGTTTATGAATATATGAGATGTTATTATTCTATAGGTGAATTACCAGAAAAATATAGAAAACTTCATTTAAAAGCGCTTTATTCTGCTAGAGAAAATTTAGAAAAAAGTTATAAGAGTTCAGATGTAAAAAAACTAATTAAATAGCATTTTATATGCTGTTTTTTTATTTTATTTGATATAATTATTTTGTTGTAAGGGTGATTTGTGTGAAACGTTATTCAAAAATTTCTGAAACTAAGAAGAACTTAAAGATTAGTTATGGTTTTATAAAAAGAAAGAAAAAGACACTTTTCATTGTAGCGCTTTTATCATTAGCTTTATCTTTAATAAGTGTTGTTGTTCCAATTTTTACTGCTAAGCTTTTACTTAATATTTCAAAGGGATTATTATTTGAACTTGTAAAAATAGCTAGTTTTATCTTAATAATTGAATTATCTAGGAATGTTGTATCTAGGTTAATGCAATTTGTATATGATAAATATATGATTGATACTGTTACTGATATTCAAATGGAAATGTTTAGGGAAACTTTAAAGATAAAGACTTCAGATATCGATAAAAATACTAGTGGAACTTTTATTGATCGAATAAATAATGATACTAATGAAATAATATTTATATTTGATTCTTTAATTTCAGATTTTTTGGATTTTTTATCTAATTTGGGTGTTTTAATAGCAATTATATTTATTAGTTTTCCTATGTTTATTTATTTTGTTATTTCTTCTTTAACAATTTCTTATTTTAGTCATTTAAGAAGGAAAAAAATGTTTGAACATCAGAAGAAATATAGGAAAATTAGAGAAAGAAAAACAGGACTTATTTCAGAAGTGGTAAGAGGTGTTAAAGATATTAAACTTCTTAATGCGGAAGAAGGAATGTTGAAAAAAACTAATGAGGAACTAAAAAAAGTTAATAAGGAAAATCTTTTATTAAATAAAACATCTAGAAAGTATAATTTTTTAGTTTCAAATACTAGAGATATTTTTGATTTTCTTTTCATAGCACTTGGAGTACTATTAATCTATAAAAATATGCTTACTATAGCTAATTTTATCGTACTTTATACTTATAGAGGAAGAATAGAAAACTTGCTTACATATTTTAATAGGATTGCTGATAAACTTAAAGATTTTAATTTAAGTGCATCTAGAGTATTTGAAATTTTAGATTCTGGTTTTAAAAAAGAGAGAAGTACTGGTATAGACATAGAAAATGTTAAAGGAAATATTGAATTTAAAAATGTTTATTTTTCGTATGGTGAAGATAATGCTTTAAAAAATGTTAGCTTTAGTGTGAATCAAGGAGAAAGAATAGGATTTGTAGGAACTAGTGGTAGTGGCAAAAGCACGATATTTAATTTATTAACTGGATTATATGATATACAGAAAGGTGAAATTTTAATAGATGGTGTTGATATACAAAATATTTCTCTTAAATCTCTTAGAAAAAGTATTTCTTTAATACCTCAAAATCCTTATATATTTAATTTTTCTATTAGGGATAATCTTGTACTTAGTAATAGAAATGTTAATGATAAGGATATTATAGATTCATGTAAAAAGGCTGAAATATATGATAGAATTATGGAGTTTGATGATAAGTTTAATACTGAAGTTGGAGAGGGTGGTGTTACTCTTTCTGGTGGTGAAAAGCAAAGACTTGCTATTGCTAGAAGTTTAATTAAAAATACTAATATAATTTTATTTGATGAAGCAACAAGTGCTCTTGATAATATTACTCAAGATAAAATACAAAAAGCTATTTATGGACTAGATAGGAATAAGACAATTTTAATAATTGCTCATAGACTTTCTACTGTAATTAATTGTGATAAAATTGTTGTTGTTGATGATGGTGGGATACTTGATATAGGAAGTCATGAAGAACTTCTTAGTAAGTGTAAAAAATATAAAGAATTATATAAATTTGAGGGAAAAAGTAAATAGAATAATTTAATTAAATAATTTGTAGATATTTTATATTTGTTGATGATATAATAAGTTTATAATTTTATAAAGGAGATGTATTATGGAATTAAAAGGATCAAAAACTGAGGCTAACTTACTTAAGGCATTTGCTGGAGAGAGTCAAGCTAGAAATAAATATACTTATTTTGCATCTAAAGCAAAAAAAGATGGTTATGAGCAAATAGCTTCAATATTTGAAGAAACAGCTAATAATGAAAAAGAGCATGCTAAAATGTGGTATAAGGAGTTACATGGTGGTGAAATTCCTTCTACTGTTGATAATCTAAAAGAAGCAGCTGATGGTGAAAATTATGAATGGACTGATATGTATGAAGAGTTCGCTAAAGTAGCAGAAGAGGAAGGATTTAAATTACTTGCTAATAAATTTAGAATGGTAGGAGCAATCGAAAAACATCATGAAGAACGTTTTAGAAAATTACTTAAAAATATTGAAGATGAAGTAGTGTTTTCTAAAGATGGAGATAGAATATGGATTTGTAGAAATTGTGGACATGTAGTAGTTGGTAAAAATGCTCCAAAAGTTTGTCCAGTATGTGCTCATCCACAAAGCTATTTTGAAATAAAAGCAGAAAATTATTAAGATTTTATTGCTCAAAAATAATTTATATGATAAACTGATAATGTCTTTTATGACATTGTCTTTATGGTCTGTTGGTGAAGTGGTTTAACACATTGCCCTCTCAAGGCAACATTCACGGGTCCGAATCCCGTACAGACTACCATATTGAGTTTAACCCTTACAATGTAAGGGTTTTATTATGTTTTAAGAGTCGAAAATTGGTAATAAATTAAGAATATTAGAAAAACTAGTAAAAACCAATAAATATAAGGGTAATATGAAATTTAGAAAATGTTTTGGACAACTTTTAAAAATGGACAAGTTGGCGGAAAGTTGGCGGATTAGTTTATAAAAGTAGCAAAAATGTTGTCCAAAATACTAAAAAAAGTTAATTTTTAATAATTTCCTATAAATTGATATAAATAAAAATAGTTGTTTAAATAGCTTAAAATTATTAGTTTGTAAAATAAATAAGATTGCGAACAAATTAATATCAAAAATATGTGGTATAATGGTTATAGGATGTGATTAATTATGATAAATTATTTATTTAGTCAAGTAAAAAAGAATATTGGATTTAGTGCAACACAAAAAGAGTATTTATTAAAAAATGTTGATAATAGTATGAATATTACCTTTATTGCTTCTGTACCAGATAATTATGAGAGAACGGATGAACAAGTAAATAGATTCCATAGTTTTTTTTCTAAAATTGGTATTAGTTTTAATAGCATAAATTTTATAGATGGAAGGAAAACAAAGGAGGAAGCAAAAAAATCTGTTGAAAATAGTGATGTTTTTTTTTTATTAGGTGGTAGCCCTGATTTACAAATGAAGTTTATAAATGATTATGAGTTGAGTGATTTGATTTCAAATATAAAAATTGTAATCGGTGTTAGTGCAGGTTCGATGAATCAAGGAGATAGAGTAATATATAAAGATGATTTTGAAAATTATATTTTGAAAGATTACAAAGGATTAAACTTGACTGATATAAATATATTTCCACATTATGATATAGAAAATATAGAATGTGTAAATGAAGTGGAAGAAGTTAGTAATATTCATCCAATTATTTGCTTACCGAACGAATCATTTGTATATATTGAAAATGGTAAAAAAGAAATAATTGGTGAATATTATGATACTCTTTTAAGAGACAATAAACTAAAACAAAAATGATCGTAAGATAATATTAAAAATGTTTATTTATACCCAAAAAATATAAACAGGATAAGTGATTGCCACCACATTTTGTATGAAACCTTTATAATTAAAGGATTATAAAATACTAAAAATGGTGGCAAAACACTTTTCGCACTTGCGAAAATGATATCATTTAGGGGTAAAAAGTGATATCATAATTAACTAAAAACTATATAAAATAAGGTAAAAGTATGATATCATTTGTGATATCAAAATATAAAAACTTGAAAAATTATTAATTATGTGTTAATATGTATATAGATGAAGGAAACTTCATACAATAAAAAAGGAACACTTAATATGCCATGTTGAGTGTTACCATAAATTTGATATAGCACCTAAATCATTGCTGAGTTAGGTGCTGCTTTTATTTTAGTATTACAAAAAGTAATGCTATAAGTAAAAGGATGATTATAATTAAGAATAAGATTAAAAAATCTTTCTTACTCATATGCATCACCTCCAATCATAAGGATGATGAAGGTAGCACCCAACTTATTAAATGTTCCAACCACATTTTACTATAAGTTAATTATAAAAATCAATCGAACAAGCTAAAAAATACAAAATGTTTTTGGACAACGAAAAAATTAAAAAAGTTGGCGGAATGTTGGCGACTAATTTTGAAATGCTTTTAAATAAAAGTTTTAAGAATTTTAAATAATTTCAAAAAATTGTTCAAGATTTTAAAAAAACAACTATATTTTAAACAAATTTAAAAATAATATGATCTTCTCTCAAGGCAACATTCACGGGTCCGAATCCCGTACAGACTACCATATTTGTATTAACTAGGGGTACCTAGTTTTTTTATTAAAACTTTTTTTAATTTTATATTTACAAAAATATGTTGTTTATTTATAATTATTTTTAAATTAAAAGAAATGTGAGGAGAAAAATAATAACAATGGAAAAACTATTTGGCATTATACATTCAGATAATGCTCATTTCTATGAAATGCAAGTAAATAATATAGAGGAGTTAATTAGTTACCTTTCAAAAAAACTAAAATATAGTGTTCATGGAAAGGCTTTGTGTAATTTTTATAGTCATAATGTTCATGATTATGGTTTTTATCAAGGTGATATTAGTGAAGGATTATGTAAGGTTTCAAATTCGAAAGTTTTACAGCGTACTAAAAAAACTATACATGATTCAGAGGATATAAAAGGTTTTGGAGTTGTAGAATTTGATTTAGAATATGAATCTCAAATAGCAAAAGCAATAGGAAATATTTTTAATTCTAAAATTAAGTTTGCTGATTTTACTAAGTTACTAAAAATGTCTAATTATTTTAGTAATTTGAATGCTGATTTTAGTAATAGTAAGTCTCTTATGAGAAAAGAGGGAATATATTTAAATAATTTTGAAAGAAACTTATCTAAAGAAGAGTTTGCTGATATTATTGAAAAGTTTACCGAATTATTGAGCTTTAGATATATTGGATCTATATCTAAAGAGGATTTAGGTGATTCTAAAATGAAATTTATGTATAAATCAGCTTTAAAAAATTCTGCTTTGAATGATGATCCAGCATTTAAGAATATTGCAGATTCTATTAATGGTGTGGTTGACGTAAAATTATTGAAAAAACAATAATTTTATGTTATATTAATTTTATATGAGTTAAAGGGAGATGTTGATATGGCTGGAGCAGGCGGACCAAGAAGACCGTTACCAATAGGGGGAGTAGGGTTAATGAACCCAATACTAGGTGCTACAGGTATTCCTGGGGGATATTCAGAAGCACTTCGATTTCAACCAGATTGGTTTTATGGTGATGCAGTTGTAAATGAGGGATTGTATACTCAACCAAGAGAGACAGTTTCGTTTTCTGCTGCTAAACCTTTAGAAGAATTGTTTAGTAATAATGCTGAAATTAGTAAAGCAGAGGCGGAAATTTCAAAAAAATATTATATTTATTCTAAACTTTTAAATTCATTTACAGAGGCTGTTCGTAAAAATTATATAGAGTATTTAATAGTTAAGTATATTGAAGCTAAAAAAACTACATATGGTAGTTTGAGTTTTTCATTGGATGAACTTACTCCAGAAGAGATTCAAAAAAAAGTTACTTATGATCTTTGCAAAGTTGGTAATATAAGTGATATTACTAATAATGTATTATTGATGTCTGTTGATTCTTCTCAATTAGCATTAGATGGTAGAATGTCAGACAATGAACAATATTATAATAAAGAAAAAGAATTAAAATTTATAAAAAGTTTTATAAAAAAAGCATCAAAAAAATGTACGGATAATAGTTGGTTAGATACTATTTCGACACAAGCTTGTCATGATATAAATCATTATTATAGTCATTTATCTAAAAATGTCTATCATAATATTAATATTTATAATGTATTTTTAGGAAAACTTAACAATCAAGAGTTTGATGTTAATACTGTTCCTATGATTGATGGTATGCTTCCTGATTCTACTGATGAAGCTGAATTAAAGAAATTGGCTATATTAACACAAGATAACCAAAGAACTAGGCAAGTTAATAATCAATCTTATGATTCTGATAATAATATAAGTAATGATGTTAGTGAAAATGATTCTATTAATGATAATGATGAGGATGAGTTAGATAATAGTCTTCCAAGTAATGATGCTGAAGTAGCTACTGATGATCAATACGTTGATTTAGATAGTTTTCTTGATGATGATAGTGTAAATACTATTGAAAATGAAAGCAATCACAATGAAGATAATAATACTAATCAAGAACCTAAAATAATACCAATTGAAGAAGATAATACTAACGAAAATGAATATGATAATACTGTCGAGGTAGAACATAGAAATTTAGTTCAGAATAATAATAACAGGGTTACAGGTGTTACAGCTCGTTTAGATGAAGATACTAATTCTATTAGTATTCATTCAGATATTGAAGAGCTTAATTCATGGCGTGATTTAATTACTGATTATCTTAATTCTCAAGAAAATATGAAACATAAATCATTTGTACAACCTTCAAATGAAAGACATGATGAAGAACTTATTGATATGCTTTCAAATATAGAAGAAGATGAAGTTGATTTTTCTTCAATGAAAGGATTAGGAAAATAAAGTTAGTTATCTAACTTTATTTTTTATGGTTATGATTTATGATTGGGATATTTGATTCTGGTATAGGTGGAGTTACTGTTCTAAAAGAAATTATTAAACTTTTACCTAATGAGAAATATATTTATTATTCAGATAGTAGTAATGCTCCTTATGGTGATAAGACAGAAGATGAATTGAAAATAATTACTTCAAATGTTATATCTTTTCTTATTGATCGAGGGTGTAAATTGATTGTTATAGCTTGTAATACAGCAAGTACTTTAAGCAATTATTTAAGAAAAAAATTTGATATACCTATAATTGCTATAGAACCTGCATATAAGATGGTTTATGATTATGCTTATGATAAAAAAACTTTAGTGATGGCGACAAAGAGAACTTTAGAAAGTAGTAAGTTTAAAAAATTATATGATAAATACAATAATCATAATACTATACTTCTTCCTTGTAGTGGGCTTGCTGATTTGATTGAAGAAGGTAACAATGAAAAAATTGATTATTATTTGAAAGAAAAAATAGGAAAATACAAAGATATAGATTGTGTTGTTTTAGGTTGTACCCATTATCCTCTTATTAAAGATAATATATCTAATATATTAGGTGATGTTAAGTTTTTTGATGGGGGTAATGGGGTTAGTAAAATGGTATTTGAAAAAGTAAAAGATTCTATTAGCTTGGATTGTTCAAATTTTCATATTGAATTTATTGATTCAAGTAATAATTATAAAAATAAAGAAAGATTCTTCTTAATTTTAAATAAAGAATAAAAGCTTGATGTGTTTTTATTCTTTTTAACTTGAAAAAAAATAGATAATATTCTATCATTAAGTATAGATAGGAGAATATAAAATGAAAGATTTTGATGTTAAATATCATATTAATTTAAGTGAAGCTGATTTGGAAGGTGCAAATATTGCTATACTTCCTGGTGATCCAGGAAGAGTTGGTGATATTGCTAAGTATTTAGATGAACCTAAAAAGATTGGGCAAAATCGTGAATATACTTCTTATTTAGGAAGTATTCTTGGAAAAAAAGTTTTAGTTATTTCTACTGGTATGGGTGGTCCTTCTACGGCTATTTGTGTTGAAGAACTTGCGATGATAGGAATTAAGTATTTAATTAGAGTAGGAACTAGTGGTGGAATGAGACTAGATGTTCAAGCCGGGGATATTGTCATTCCTACTGGAGCAATTAGACAAGAGGGAACAAGTAAGGAATATTTACCAATAGAGTTTCCTGCTGTACCTAGTTTTAAAGTAGTTTCAGCTTTGAATGAGGCTTCAGAAAAATTAGGATATAAACATCATTTGGGTGTTGTTCATTGCAAAGATAGTTTTTATGGACAACATTCACCTAATAGAATGCCTGTATCATATGAACTTGAAAATAAATGGAAAGCATGGTTGAAAGCGGGAACATTATGTAGTGAAATGGAAACATCTTCTTTATTTACTGTTAGTCAAACATTAAATTTAGATGCAGGGGCTATACTTTTAGTTGTATGGAATCAGGAAAGAGAAAAAAGAGGTCTTGATGATTCAACTGATTTTGACACTGAAAAAGAGATTAAAGTATCTATCGAAGCAGTTCGTATTCTTATATCAAAATATAATATATAGTTGATTTTATGGTTTAATTGACATATAATAATACTCATTTAGGAGGTATTTATATGGTTTTAACAGAGAATAACTATGTTTTAAATAAAAATAGATATTTCCTAAGTTGGTTTCATACTCAGATTTTATCTGGCTATGATATATATCTTGATATATCTGACTTTCAAAATTTTATTGATTATGTTACATTTTGGTATGAAAGTAAATATCCTAATAATAGTTCTAGTTTTTTGATTTCTGATTTAAAGGATATTTCATCATGTTTTACATATGAACAATTAATGTATAGAATTGATAAAGATATATTAGATTTTTTGAGTTGTAATTATAGAAATGAAACAAAAATAAGAAAACCATTTTATGATCAGAATGGTGATGTTTCATATGTGTTTGAAGAAATCACTATAAATGTATATTCTAAAAAGGATAAAATAGAGGGTTTTCAAGTTGTGTGTGATTGTTCTACAGGTGAAGTTAAAAATACTGAAGATTTGATTAGCAAAGGAATTATAGATTCAAATAGTATTAATATCGATAATCTGTTATATATACTTAATACTAAGTATAATAATATTTATAATTGTAATGAGCTTAAGCGTGTTATACAAAATCATAAGATTGATTTGAAATTACGTAAAATATTAATTGCTTTAATTGGTAAAAAATTACTTTCAAATGATGATTGTGATTCTGATATAAGAATAAAAAGATATAATAGTTTTAGAGAAGATTTTAATAGTAATATGTATGACTTAAGAATAAAAAATGATGATTTTTCTAATGATTTAAAAGTTTTATTTAAACATTAGAAAAATTTTTTTCTTGATTTGATTCAATTTTTTTGTTATAATTCGTATATTACGTTTGGAGGGGAAAATTTATGTTAAAAAAAGTAAATAAAAAGAAGGTATCTTTTTCTACTGTTTTTACTGAAATAAAAAGTATTGATAGAAATAATTATGATTTAATATCAGAAATTATATTTTTTAAGTATAAATTAACTACATTTGATTTTATTAAACTATATGACTCTATGAAATTAAAGAAAAAGTTTGGATTAGATGATCAAAGCTTTTTAAGTAAAGTTATTTTTTATTTGTCTAAATTTGAGGAGAAAAAGATAGAAGAATATATTACTATTTATAAACCTCTTTTATTAGGATTTATTAATAGTGATTGTTTAGATGAAAATGAGTTTTTTAAGGATAAAAATATATTACAAAAAGCTTTAGATTATGCTTTTATTGTAGATTTTTCTTTTTATACTGATTTTTTTGATGTTGTTGAGAAGAAAAAAGATACTCTTATGAAAATGAATTTAGTAGCTGGAGTTGAAATAGTTAAATGTATTGAAACTGGTGTGGAAAATGAGGATGGTTCTATAAGAGAGTTTGATATAATAGATTATTATACGTATACTAAGTTACCACCTATTAAAATGGTTTTATTATTAAGAAAATATGTTAATTCACCTAATTTATTATTTTTGAAAAAGTTTGCTAATAAGAATGATAATGATTTTGTACTTAGAAAAAATGATATTGAACGAAGATTAGCTGATAGAACTGTATATAATTGTAAATTAGATGAGAATGGAAAAATAATTCCTGATTCTGGAATTGAAATTAGTGATGTGGATAAGCTATTTATATTTGATTATTTAAGAAAAAATAATATTCCAGTTACTGATCTTACATATGCTGCTGGATTACGTAGATTTAAAAGAGGTATATTTAAGCATAAAGAATCCGAAACAGAAAAAGAATTAATTATGAAATAAAAAAGTGTTTAATTTAAACACTTTTTATATTGCTCTCATTTTATCTTTATTTTTAAATGGGTCTTTCTTATCAATTTTATCAATGAATAATATTCCATTTAAATGATCAAGTTCATGTTGAAAAGCTATTGCTAATTCTTCACGTCCTCTTACTTTTATTTTGTTACCATCCATATCATAAGCTTCCATAGTCACTCTGGCGTATCTTGGAGTTATACCAATAGTTTCTCGGTTGATACTTAAACATCCTTCACCATCTTCTACATATATCATTTCTTCTGAATTACTTATTATTTTTGGATTTATTAGTACATAGTTTTTAAATTTACCTTCTTCATATTCATGTACTACTACAAAATATCTTTTCTTGATTCCTAATTGAATAGCAGCCATACCCATCCCAGGTCTTAAATTATATTTTTCAGCAAGCTCTGGAATTTGACTATTAGTTAAATATTCAATTATTTCATCTATAGTTTTTCTATCTTTATCAGTAAGAGGAAATTCAACTTCTTTACTAACTTGTCTTAATAATTTGTTTTTTTCATCAATTATGTCTTTTGTTTTTAACATTATTTCATCATCCCCTTGTCAATAGTCACATTATACACTAAAACTGGCAAAAAGTAAAGAAAAAAGAGCAAAAGCTCTAATTTGTATATCTAGTTCCAATTACTATAACAAGTAGGATAAATAATACTAAAATAATAGAATATGTGGAATTATTATTTCCATATGTATAAACTGGATATAGTGGTGCTCCATAACTCATATTAGAGCAACCATAGTTGTTGCCACCGTAATAATACATATTAAAACCTCCTTTTTCTTTCTATTATAGAATATGTAAAAGTATAAAAAATGTTCATTATGTGTAAATAATTATACTTATATTTTAATTAGATAGAAAAAGTAAATAAAATGTGATATTATTGAAAGAGAATAGGTGATAAGATGAGGAAAATAATTAAGTATCTAGACAAAACAGTTTTAATTATTTCGATTGTTCTTTTTGTTGTGGGTTTAATTATGGTTTTCTCATCTTCTAATGTAACAGCTTATATGAGACATGCTGTTAGTCCATATAATTATTTTTTTAAACAAGGAATTTTTCTTTTAGTAGGTGTTGTTTTTTCTATTATTATGATAAATTTTAATACTAGATTTTATGGCTTTATGTCTAAACTGCTTTTTTTAGTTGTAGGTGCTTCACTTGCTATACTTTTGGTAATTGGTTCAGCTCAAAATCAGGCTATTAGTTGGTTTGACTTTGGACCTTTTAGTTTTCAGCCTAGTGAATTTATTAAAGTTATTACGATAATATGGCTTGCTGATTATTATGAAAAAAATAAAAAGAAACTTGATTCTTATTGGGTTAGTTTATTTCCAATAGGTTTATGTATCATTATTAGTGCTTTAATATTTATTCAGCCGGATCTTGGTACAACAATAATATATTCAATTATAGTTGCTACTATATTTATGGCTGAACCGATATCTAAGGATATTAAGTTAAAAACAATTATTAGTATAGTAGGTATTGCTGTTATAGCTGGATTTTTATTAATATCTTCTGGTAAACAATTAATACTTAATAGGCAGCTTGAGAGATTAAATTTTACTAGACCTTGTGATAGATTACTTACTACTGGTAATCAGGTTTGTAATGGGTATATAGCTATTAATAATGGCGGATTATTTGGTAAAGGTCTAGGAAATAGTACTCAGAAATATTTATATTTACCTGAGCCTTATACAGATTTTATTTTTACAATAATAGTAGAGGAACTTGGGGCTATAGTTGGTGTAGTTATAATATTACTATATTTTGTTTTATTATTTAGAATTCTTGTTATTGGTAAAAGAAGTTATACAAATAGAGGAAGTATTATTTGTTATGGTACAGCTATATATATATTTCTTCATATAGTTGTAAATTTACTTGGAATATTTGGTCTTATGCCTATGACTGGTGTTCCTCTTCCTTTTATGAGTTATGGTGGAAGTTTTACAATATGTCTTATTGCTGCATTAACAGCTGTTCAAAGAGTTAGTGTTGAAACAAGAATTGCTGATTCAAGGAAAGTTTAAGAGTATCACATTGGTGATGCTTTTTTCTTGCAAAAAATAGTGTTTTATGGTATAATATTTTTACTTTTTTGGGGGTATTGGTATGAAAACAAATTTTGATGTGGCAATACGTATGGAATTAAAAAAATTGACAAATGGTATAAGTATTTTTAAACCTACTAATGCTATTACTGGTAAATTTGATTCTACAGATTCTATATTTATGTCTTTTGATGGTGAAAGTTATTATACTCAAGATATATTTATGAATGAATTTGATACTGGTGAAGATTATATTTGTGCTAATATTATGACTAAAGAAGAGTTTAATGAAAAGTATGGAAATTTTAAAACTTTTCAGGAAGCTTTAAAACAATATAAAGAAGATAGTTCAAAATATAAGTTTGTTTATTTTGATGATGAGGAAGCTAGTTATAAATGGATTGATTTTGATTTATTTGATTTAATTAGTCTTTTATCTTCATCTGAATTTAATAATGATGATATTTCAGATTTACAACATAAAGAAGTTTATAGAATTGATGATGCTAATTATGAACGATTACTTAAAGATGGATCTTATATTGTTAATACTTTATATGCAGAAAAAAGACGTGATAAAGAGTTCTGCAGGAAATTATTTGATTTTCTTGATGATGTTACACATGATTTAGTTGGGACTATGTATGATATAACACTTGAATATCCAGATGAATTTGATAAGAAGAATAGTTATTCTCTTCCTTCAGATGATAAAAAGAATAATTCTGATTTGAAATATATTCCTAAAGTTTTAAATTTAGAAGAAAAAAAGAAATTTTATGAAGAAAGAAAAAGAATTATAGAAAATATTAAAAAAGTTATTATTGGTCATGATAAAGAAGTAGAAAAGATTGTTGTTGAGATATTTAAATTAATTAGACAATATGGTACTAAAAATAAGGGAATTCTACTTACTGGTTCTACAGGTTGTGGTAAAAGTAAGATTTGTGAATTAATAGCTGAGAATTTAGGTAGACCTTGTAAAATAGTTGATACTACTCAACTTTCTGCACCTGGATATAAGGGAAGAGATATAGAAAACTATTTAGAAGAATTATATGATTCAGTTGGTTCAAATAAAGAAAAAGCTGAAAATAGTGTAATTGTTTTTGATGAAGTAGATAAACTTGGCCATTCACAAAGAAAAGACGATGTTTCGGGAATACAAGTTTTAAATAGGTTATTAATGTTTTTAAATGGTACTACTTATAATATAAAAGATAGGGAAAGAGTTAGTTTATCAACAAAAAATATGATTGTAATTTTTTGTGGTTCATTTTCATCAGTTTATAAGAACAAAAAATTCTTTAAAAATGAATTGGGATTTTCTTCAAAGTTTAATAGTAAAGTAGAGAAAGTAGAACCAACTACTGAAGATTTTATAACTTTAGGTGGTATGCCTGATGAAATGATGGGAAGATTTCCTGTTGTAATTCATTTAGATGATCTAACTAAAAAAGATTTAAAAAATATACTTTTAGAATCAAGTGAAAGCCCTGTTAAGTTTGCTAAAGTTGAGTTTGCTGGTGAAGCGGGTGTAGAGTTAGAATTTACAGAAGATGCTATTGATGCGATAGTTGAGGAGTGCTATAAATTAAATACTTTTGCAAGAGGACTTAATAGAATAATAACTGAAGCAGTGTCAGATGCTTTTGTTACTGTGACTGATAATATAGGTTTATATGATAAAGTAACTATTACTAAAGAAACAATATATGATAGTTCTAAGTTTAGTTTACATGCTTGTGAAGAAGAAAAAGAAAAAATAAAAATTAAAAGATAGAGGGGTATTATGAATAAGAAGGAGATAATTAATAAAATTAATGATGAAATATCTTTTATTAGAAGATGTTATGTTAAAAAATATGAATTGAACAATAAAGTTCTTTCTTTTTCACTTGCTTTTTCACTTGCTTTAACAAATTCTTGTAATATGCTTTTAAGGCAAAATAAGAAAGAATGTTTTTCATCTGCAGATTCAGTTTATGAATATGTAGAAAAAAATCCATATTTAGATGATAATGAAAAAGAATCTTTATACTATGTTGAGGGATTTATTAATGATTATTATTATTTACTTGATGCTGAAGTTTTAAAACATAGATTACAAGTGTTTGATATAGATTATAAAGATTTGGATTCTAATATTTATGGTTCTTGGAAATCTAATATAGATGTTGTTAATCTTTATTGTTGTGATAATTCTTTAGATATTAAAAAAAATAAATCTACAATTTCACATGAGTTATATCATGTACTAAGTGTAAACAATGATAAAGAGTATAGTGAATGTCTAAGTGAAGGGATAACATCACTTTTAAATTATGAATATTCAGATTTTAATAATTCTGATTTGTATATTAAGGAAAGACAAATTGCCAGATTATTAACTATTCTTGTTGGTAAAGAAAATATGATAGATTCATATTTAAACTTTGATATTTATAAATTAAAGAGTAATTTAAAAAAAATATCGACTAATAAAGAAAAATTAAAAGATTTATTTGATTCTATTGAAGAATATCATAAACTTAATATAGAAAGTTTTTCATATATTAATAAAACCCTTGATAGTGAGACTTATAAAGAATACAAAAAAAATTATAAAAAGAAATATGAGCTTTCTATTAAGATTGCTGCTGATTTAAATTATTATGCTAAATCAAAAAAATTAGAATTTAATGATGATTTCTATATTGCTTTAAATTCTTTTGTAAATGAAAATGATGAAGTTATGGAAATAGATTCTAATTATTATGTTTATTTAGATGATTCTGATATTAAAATGTATACAATTAATAATAATAGTAATAAAGAGAAAGTATTAGTTAAATAGTGATATGAACCCCGTTTCTTGGACATAGAAACGAGGTTTTTATATGGGTAAATTAAGTTATAAGGATAAAATAAATTTATATAAAGATAAGAAATCAGGATTATCAACAAGTTCGGTTTCAAAAAAATATGGAATTAGAAC
>JAGAWU010000008.1 GCA_017941235.1 Bacilli bacterium
AGCAATAGATGATTATATTAATTACTATAATTATGATAGAATTAAAGTAAAATTAAAAGGACTGTCTCCTGTAAATTACAGGTTACAATCCTCTAATTAGAAACTATTTATAAACTGTCCAACTTTTGGGGTTCAGTTCACTTATGGAGTTTTTTAAAGAAATTGAGGATTTTAATATTAGAATTTTATACAATTTAAGTATAGATTTTGGAATTTTAGATGGTTCTGAAATATCTTCTTTGTCTAGAGAAAAACCTGTTGTTGTATTTGAAAAATATTTAGAAAAAACAAATAAGAATAAAAGCCTATAATTATCAAATTATGGGCTTTTGTATTATTATTAATATGCTTATTAACATATAATAGTTTAGATAGGAGGATATTATATGTTTAATGATCAAAATTTAAATAATAATATGGAATTTGATTCTAGTATTAATGGTAATAATAATTTTTCTTATAATGATGTTGATTTTAATGTAAATCAAAATATGATGAATAATAATATGACTATGGAAATGCCTTCATGTGAAGCTCCTCGTGAAAGATGTATACACAGAACATTTGTGCATGAAGTACCACATGTTTGTCCAATTAAAACTAGAATAATCAATCATCATGTTTATAAACATACTTATAGACCAGAATATTCTTGTTGTGAAGAAAATGTAGTAAGTAATGTTCAATGTGGTTCTTGCTGTGATTTTAATTAAAGAATATATAGAAGTATAGTATTGTAAATATACTTCTTTTTCTGTGTAAAACTGGTTGTTAATATATAAAAATATTTTTTGTAAACAAAAGTGTCTAATTATGTCGATTTACTTGAATACCTGTAAAATATAATATACTATTATTATAGGGAGTGTGATACCATGATTTATCCATCAATAGATAAATTGCTTAATATCGTCGATTCGAAGTATGAACTTGTACATATAGCGGCCAGACGAAGTAAGGAGATTTCTAAAACAGATTATTATCAAATGCCAGAAGGGGAATATAAATCAAAAAAGAATATTGGAAGGGCACTTGAAGAAGTAGAAAAGGGACTCCTAAAAGTCAAAAAGAAAAATGCTTAGTATTTTTCTTTTTTTATGTTATACTTATTTTAGAATAGGTGCTTGTTTATTATAGTTTCTATATATGAAAGAAAAAAATTGATTGTTGAACAAAATATTTTGTTCAAATGTGAATTGGAAGGATGGAGAATAATATGAAATATAGTATTCCTACTATGATGAATAGAAAAAATTCTTATTTAGAAACTAATCTTTTATTTCATTCTATGTATGCATATGATTATAATAATGGTGATCAAAAGGATAATTTGTCTGTGGTTGATTACTATTGTACAGAAGTAGTTGATGGTTTGATGTTACCTAGTAATAGATATGGAACACCACTTGCTATTGCATTAGAAACACATCTTTTTAAGTCAGCTTTATATATTTTAGAGAATCTGCAACGATTTGGGATATCTTTGGATAGAGTATTAATTGATGATGATTTAAAAGATGTTAATTTAGCACAAGAATATGATTTTGCTTTATCATATTTTTCTACTCAAGAAGAACAAAGAAAAGTTGATATGATTTCAAAATTTTTTGGTGAAGAGAGAGGAAAAGAAGAACAAGAGTTTTTAAGACAAGAACTTGAAGCTTTTGAAAAGGTAGATAAAATAGTTGAACAATATAAAGAGAAAATAGCAAAAAGGAAATCACGTATTTAGTATACTCTTGTAATATAAAAATCAATAGATAGTCTATTGATTTTTTGTTTTATTTTCTATTTTAGTTACAATATAATACATTATGAATGCTATAAATCCTAAAATAAACACACTTGTTATTACTAAGTTAATGTTAAATATTTGTGAACCATACATTATTAGATAACCTAAACCTTCTTTTGAAACTAATAACTCTCCCATAATAATACCAATTAGTGTTAATCCAATATTTATTTTTAAAGTACTTATAATATTTTCTTTATTACTAGGTATTACTACTTTTAGCATTATATCTTTTTTTGAAGCATTCATAGACTTTAATAGTGTTATATAATTCTTGTTTGTAGTATTAAAACAATTATACATATTTATTATAGTAGTAAATACTGAAATTAATATTGCCATAAATATTATTGATTTTCTGCTTGCTCCCATCCAAATTATTATTAAGGGACCTAGTGCTACTTTTGGTAAAGCATTTATTATTGTTAAATATGGATCGATTATTTTAGAAAAAAATTTAGATGAATACATTATTACGGAAATAACAAAACTTATTATTGAAGTTAAGAAGAAACTAACTAGTATTTCATATAAAGTTATATTTACATGTTTTAATAGTATTTTTTCTTTTGATAAGGAAATGATAGTTTTCAATACTTCTTTTGGAGAAGATGTCAGGAAAGAATTAATAATATCATAATTATTTAGGAGTTGCCATATTAATAGAAGAAGCATAATTATAGATATTTGTATGAATAATACTATTAGTTTTTCTTTTTTTCTTTTTTTTATATAGTTAATATATTTTTTGGAATTATTCATTTAAATCACTCCAAATCATATCATAATAAGAATTATAATTTTTTTCATTTTTGATTTTTAAGAAATCTCTTTCACTATTAAATTCTATATCATATATATTTTTAATCTTAGATGGTCTTTTACTTAGAACTATAATTCTATCAGAAAATGTTATAGCTTCTTCTATACTATGTGTTACCATTATTACAGTTTTATTTTCATTTTTTATTATATCAAATACATCTTTGCTAACTTTAATTCTAGATTGTGAATCAAGTGCTGAAAAAGCTTCGTCTAAAAGTAAAATATCAGGTTTTATAGCAAGTGTTCTTATTAAAGTAACTCTTTGCTTCATACCACCAGAAAGAGAACTTGGATATTTATATAAAAAATCTTTAAGACCATATTTCTTTAATAAATTAATTACATACTCTTTGTTTTCTTTTGTTAATTTTTTTTGTACTTCTAGACCAATTAGTGCATTATCTAGTATAGTTTTCCATGGAAATAGTGAATCTGATTGTAACATATATCCAATTACTATATTATCTTTGTTCCAATTAATTTCTCCTTCTGTTTTATTTTCAATATTAGCTAAAATAGATAATAGAGTAGATTTACCACAACCTGAAGGCCCTACAATAGATATAAATTCTTTATCATATACATCAAAACTAATACTTTTAATTGCATTAGTTTCATTTTTTAAATCATAGTAATCCTTTTTTAAATTTTTAATTTCTAATATTTTATTTTTCATATATTAATTCTTTATATGGAACTTTAGTTTCAAGTTGTCCAGCTTCAATCATAATATCTTGAAGATGATTCCATGAGTCTTCCTTAAATTCTGTTGTTTTTGGCCATGCTTCTATACTTTTATATCTTTTTATTACTTTAGTTAAATCATTTAGAGAAGTATCTGGGAATTGTTTTAGTATATCTTTAGCTATTTGTTCATCGCTTTCATTTTCTACATAGTCAAGTCCTTTTTGCAATGCTTTTTTAAATTTTTCTATAGTTTTTTTATTGTTTTTGATATAGCTTTTTCTAGCACTAAATGATGTATAGGGAACGACACCACCAAGTTCACCTAAGGAAGCTACAACATATCCATATCCTTCTTTTTCTATTTGTAGAGCAGTAGGTTCGAATAAGCTTACAAAATCACCATTTCCTCCAATAAATGAACTTCCCATTGCTGCAAAAGCTACCGATGTATCTATATTTATATCTTTTTTAGGATCAATATTATTTTCCTTTAATATCCATTCTAGAGTCATTTCTGGCATTCCACCAGCTCTACCTCCTATGATGGTTTTTCCTTTTAAATCTTCTAGTTTAAAATTATTTATTTTATTTCTTGATACTATAAATGAACCATCTTTTTGTGTAGCTTGAGCGAAAGTTTTTAAATAGTCTTTTTCTCCACCATTATATACATATATCGTAGCTTCACTACCAGAAAATCCAATATCTACATCTTTTGAAAGTACAGCTGCTGTAACTTTGTCAGCACCTGGTGTTAATATAACTTCAACATCTAAACCTTCATCTTCAAAAAAACCTTTTTCAATGGCTACATACCAAGGGGCATAAAAAACAGTGTGTGCAACTTCAGCAACTTTTATTTTCTTTAATTCTTTACTTTCTTTCTTTGTATTTCCATTTATTAATACAGAAAAAGCAATAAATAAAACTATCAATCCACAGATAATAAATGTTATTATTTTTTTCAAAATAATCCTCCTTTCATTTTCAAAGTATTATATGCTTTACTTAAAACTTAGTTAGTAAAAATGACTAGGTTAAGTAATATATTGATTAAAAGTTGGTTTTCCTTCTTTATGAGTACCAAAAAGCTTGATTTTTTTTATACTTTATGGTATAATATGGTCACTATTGAGGGGTGGAGTATAATATGAAAGAAGTTAAAAAGAAAAAGACTATTTCTTCTAGTCTTTTAGCGATGTTTGCTAGTATATTTATTATTATCGGTGGATTTTTTATATTTAATAATTATATTCATAGTAAAAAAATAGTTGCCTATGATTATATGGCAAATGTTTTCTATGAAAAAGCTACTAAAGAAGCAAAAAAAGAAGAAAAAAATAATCAACAAAATTCTCAAGAACAACCACAAGAACAACCGCAAGAACAACCAGTACAAGAAACTCCAACTCCTGTTTATCAAATTTCTTATATTGGTTATCTTGAAATTCCTAAAATAAATTTAAAAAAAGGTTTTTTAGATGTTAATGATAAAGATAATGATGTTGAAAAAAATATTTATGTAGCACCAACTTCTAGTTATCCTGATGTTGAAAAAGGAAACTTAATTATCGCAGGACATTCTGGTACAGGTTGGAAAGCGTTCTTTAATGATTTATATAAACTTGAAAAAGGTGATTCTTTATATATAACTTATAAAAATAAAAAATATATTTATAAAATAGATAATATTTATAAACAAAATAAATCAGGTAAAATTTCTATTTATAGAGATTATGAAAAAACTACATTAACACTTGTTACATGTACTAATAATGATTCAAAGACACAAACAGTTTATATAGCATATTTAGTTGAGACACAGGATATTTAGGGGGGTATTAAAATGAAACAATTATCAATTATGGATAAAATAAAAGTTGTTATAGATATGACAAAATCTAATAAAATGTTTTTTGTTATACTTATACTATTATTATTTTTAAGTATTCTTTTTGCTACTACTAGTAGAAAGAATGCTAAAGAAAGTAAAATAACTTATGGATTAATTTATTTAGCTTGTATAGCAGCTATTGTTATAAAATATTTTAAATCTATATCAAGTATGTATGATTGTATGATGAATAATCTATTTATAGTATTTTATTTTCCAAATATTTCGGTTTATGTAGCAGCTATTATTATTACTAATATAATTATTTGGGTCAATATGTTTAGTAAAAAATCAAGAGCTATTATAAAAGCTGTTAATAGTGCAGTATTCTTCTTTATGCATTATATATTAATACTACTTTTAAGTATTATAGCTAATAATAATTTAAATGTATTTGATTCGACTAGTTTATATGCTAATAAAAATGTTCATTCTTTAATAGAATTAAGTAGTAATATATTTATAATATGGATTATATTCTTAATAGTTTATAAAATAGTTATTTCTTATCTTGAAAGAGGTAAAGAAGAAGTAACTGTAGTAGAGAAAGTAGTTGTAAAAAATAAATTACCAAAAGCATTAAAGAAAATAAATGAACTTGATGCTCCTATGTTAATAAAAAGAGAAGCAAGAAATAATTTATGTAAATATATAGATGAAGTTGATGCTCCGATTAGAGTAAAAAGAGATAAAAGAGGTTTAGATAAGAACATTAATCTTATTAATGCTCCTATTAGTATAAAAAGGGATGAAAGAGTTAATACAAATAAAACTTATTCAAACATTAATATGGTTGAAATTCCAAGTGTAGTAACACAAAAACAAAAAATTAATAAAACAGTTAAAAATATACAAAAAACAGTTACTACTACTATTTATGATTCAGTGGTTAATACAAATAGAAATGTTGATTTATTTGGTGATGATTATAAAGAAGTATTAACAGTACTTCAAAATGAATATGTACCATATGTAAAAACAACTAAAGAAGAAGAACTTAAATTAGAAAGAGAGAATGAACGTAAATTATCTCAACTTATGGATATGTATAGAAGCATTTAACATATAGATTTTTCTATATGTTTTTCTTTTGTAAAATTAAGATGTTTTTATAGAAAAGTTGATACCTTTTTAGTATAATTATATTTGAGGTAATGAGTATGAATATAGACAGTTTAAATGATAGACAAAGGGAAGCCGTACTTAGAAGTGATGGACCACTTTTAGTTTTAGCTGGAGCAGGTTCAGGTAAAACTAAAGTATTAACAACTAAGATAGCTTATTTAATAGAAGAAAAAGGTGTTAATCCTTATAACATATTAGCAATTACTTTTACTAATAAAGCAGCTAAAGAAATGAAAGATAGGACTATTAGTTTAATAGGAGATTATGCTTCTAATTTACAGATTTCTACATTTCATAGTTTTGGTTTAAGACTTGTTCGTGATAACTCAGAAAGATTAGGTTATGATCGTAACTTTGTAATAATGGATAGTGATGATTCGCTTACAGTAGTAAAAAAAATATTGAAAGATATGGATAAAGATCCTAAAGTTTATAATCCTAAGGCAATAAGAAATAAAATAAGTAGTTATAAGAACGAATTAATGTCACCAGATGATGCAGAAAAATTTGCAGTAAGTGATTATGAAAAATTAGAATGTGAAGTATATAGAAAATATGATAAAAAACTTAAGAATAATAATTCAGTAGATTTTGATGATTTACTTATTCTTCCAATTAAATTATTTAAAGATAATCCGAGTGTACTTCAAAGTTATCAAGAGAGATTTAAGTATATTTTAATAGATGAGTATCAAGATACAAATGAAGCACAATATATACTTACTAAAATGATAAGTGCTAAATATAAAAATATATGTGTAGTAGGAGATATTGATCAAGCTATTTATGGTTGGAGAGGTGCTAACTATAAAAATATATTAAATTTTGAAAAAGATTATAAAGATTGTTACACAGTACTTCTTGAAGAAAACTATAGATCAACTAAAACTATTTTGGATGCTGCAAATGATGTAATTAAAAATAATAAAAATAGAAAAGATAAAGTACTTTGGTCTACTAAAGGTGAAGGGGAAAAAATAGATTATTATAGAGCCTTTAATGAAAGAGATGAAGCACAGTTTGTTATTAGAAAAATAAAAGAACTTCATAATAGAGATGTAAGTTATCAAGATATAGCAATTTTATATAGAACTAATGCACAATCTCGTACTTTAGAAGAAGAAATAATGAAGGAAAATTTACCATATAGAGTTGTAGGAAGTTTTTATTTCTATTCAAGAAAAGAAATTAAAGATTTAATAGCATATCTAAGACTTATTCATAATACAAGAGATAATGTTAGTTTACTTAGAGTAATTAATACTCCAAAAAGAGGTATTGGTCTTAAAACAATTGAAAATATTACTAATAAAGCAGATTCATTAGGTATAAGTATGTATGAAGCTATTGAGTCTGGCAAAGAATTGCAATTTAAAAATTTAATACAAGATTTAAAAAATGTTTCTGAAAATTTAACATTAACAGAACTTATAGATAAAGTATTAGATGCTAGTGGTATGAGAGCAGAGCTAGAAGCTGAAAAATCATTAGAATCAGAAATAAGACTTGAAAACTTGGAAGAGTTTAAATCTATTACTAAGGCATTTGAAGAAAGAGAAGGATTAATCTCTTTGGAAGACTTTTTAATGGAAATTAGTTTAGTTAGTGATACAGCTGAATATAAAGATGATTCTAATAAAATTAGTTTAATGACTATACATTCAGTTAAAGGATTAGAGTTTGATTATGTATTTGTAGTTGGAATGGAGGAAGGAATATTCCCACATATGAATTCTTTAATGGATGGAGCTGAACTTGAGGAAGAAAGAAGACTTTGTTATGTTGCTATTACTAGAGCAAAAGAAAAATTATATTTAGTTAATACTAGGAAAAGAACATTATTTGGACGTGAACAAGTAAATCCTGTTAGTAGATTTATTTCTGAGATTAATAGTGATTTAATTCATTCTAATGTTCCAGAAGAAAAGAAAATACCAGAAAAGATTGAACTTGATGAGATGTTTAGAGATGAAGATGTTGATTATCAAGTTGGGGATTTTGTATATCATGAAACATTTGGTGCTGGAAAAGTAGTTGAAGTAACTAACACTTTAGTTAGTGTTGCATTTAAGATGCCATATGGTATTAAAAAACTTATGAAGAATCATAAAAAATTATCAAAAGTTACTAATTAGGAGGGTTATATGAATTTAACTTTAGTAGTAATGGCTGCTGGTATAGGTAGTAGATTTGGTGGCCTTAAACAATTAACACCTGTAGGGCCTAGTGGCGAATTTATAATAGATTATTCTATTTATGATGCTATTTATGCAGGATTTAATAAAGTTGTATTTGTTATAAAGAAAGAAAATTTAGAAGATTTTAAAAATACTATAGGAAATAGAATGAGTGAAAGTATAAAAGTTGAATATGCTTTTCAAGATAGTAATACTCTTCCTTTGGGATATAGTTTAAATATAGAAAGAGAAAAACCATTAGGAACAGGACATGCTGTATATTGTGCTAAAGATTTCGTAAAAGAACCTTTTGTAGTTATTACTGCAGATGATTTTTATGGAAGAGATGCATTTGTAACTGCAGCTGAGTTCTTGAAAAATAATTATGATGTTAATTCAAATAAGTATGGAATGGTTGCTTATTCAATTGGAAAAGTTATTAATGATAAGGCCCCTGTAAAACGAGGTATGTGCAATGTTATAGATGGAAAACTTAGTACAATTGTTGAAAGTAGTGTTGAAAAAAAGGATGATAAGATAATCGCTACTTCACTTAATAGTGGTAATGTTTTTGAAGTGGAGGAAGATGCACCTGCTTCAATGAGTTTCTTTATATTTACTCCAACAATATTTACCTTTTTAGAAAGAGATTTGAAGGAGTTTTTACAAAATAGTGATTTAACTACTAAGGAATTTTTTCTTCCAGATGTTGTTGATAAAGTTATTAAAAGTGGTGAAGGAGAAGTTAATGTTTTGGCTACTAGTGCTACTTGGTATGGAGTAACTTATAGAGAAGATTTAGAGGTAGTTAAATCTGCTATAAACGATTATATAAATAAGGGTGTTTATAAAAAGAGTTTATGGTAGTATAATATTAGTAGAGGAGGAAGTTATGAAAAAAGGATTTTCAAAAATGTTTGCATGGTTATTTATAGGTTTACTTGTAACATTTGTTGTTGGGTATGGTACTTCATCTTGTCCAATTGCACTTGAAAGAATGTTTAGTGGAATGAGTTCTCTAATCGTAGTTCTTTTAGAGATTGGAGTTGCAATATTCTTTTCAGCAAGACTTGAAAAAATGAGTGTTACTACTGCTAAGATTTGTTATCTTATTTATTCAGTGATTACTGGTTTTACATTTGGACTTATTTTCTTAGTATATGAGTTAACTAGTATAGTAATGGTATTCTTAGCTACAGCACTTGTATTTGGAATATTTGCATTGATAGGCTACTTTACTAAAAGAGATTTATCTAAATTTGGTTCTTGGCTTTTGATGAGTTTAATTGCTGTGATAATAGTTAGTATAGTAAATATATTCATTGCTTCAAGTATGTTAGAGTTAATAATATCAATAATATTTATAATTATATTCTTAGGTTATATAGTATTTGATATGAAAAATGCTGAAGGTTTAATTGAGGCAGTTGGTGAAGAAAAAGGTGCTATATATGGTGCTTTCCAACTATATTTAGATTTCATTAATTTATTCATTAGATTACTAAGATTCTTAGGTAAAATAAAAGATAATTAAATTTGAAAAGAAAAGAGCAAAAATGCTCTTTTTTTGTTTCTATTTTTTACCATAATTTTCCAAAAAAAAAGTTACGTTAAATTAAGAGTTAAAGTCACGATATGATAAAAATAAATATTTAATATGTAAATTCCCGTAATATGGGAATTTTTCTATGTTTTAAATTGAAAAAAATTAAAATTTGTGGTAGAATTTAAGCTGATTTAAGTCAAATTATGGCACACAAAAGGAACGAGAAGTTTGAAAATTTTTTTTGAAAAGACTTAACTTCCCGCTATTTTGTATAAATATAATGTATTTTGACTTAGATTATGTTTTGGTTTAGATTATTTTTTTAATAATCTGTATGAAAGGTCGATATCATCATAGTCGATCTTTTTTATATTTAAT
>JAGAWU010000001.1 GCA_017941235.1 Bacilli bacterium
AATTTAATATTTAATAAAAAAATAATAAAATTATTAATATTAATATTAATTAATCTATTATTAAATTCCATTAAATAAATGTTAATAAAATAATATATACAAAGGAAATTAATCTAATAAAAACTAATTTAACTTAATTTATTCAAGCAAAACTTGTTTATAATATAATTTAAAAAATAATATTAAATACATCTTTAAATCATTTAAATATTATTTAAATCATTTAATATAGAATAAAATATATTAATCATTATAAAATATTTATTTATTTAAATAAATAATTTATTATTAATATTTTAATTAATAAAATTGTTTATTCATTATTTATCGAAATTAATTATTTAAAAGATATATAAAACCAGTGATGGCAAAAGAAAAAGCAATTATTAATTTTTTTGTATGTTTTATGTGTTTAATAACATTTATTACTGCAGAAATTACATATATAAATTATGATTATCAAGCAGAATATACTGAATTTAAAGCAGTAAATAAGCCTAAAGAATTAACTGTTGATTTAGAATTTCAAACCACAATTCCATATTATATAAAAGTGACCGTAACTCCAGATGAGGGCAAACCTACTCCAATTTTATGTTTTTCACCTACAAGTCAAGGATGTGATTCAGGAAGAGAAGCCCTTGCAAAAAGGACTGATGGTCAGACAAATACTTTATTTTTAAAAAGAGAACAATTCCAAGATGATAGCAAGGAATTATATATCCAAGTAAAATGTCTAGAAGATAATTGTAATTATTCTTTAAAATTTTATGGAGGTCAAGACGCAGAAATTGGTCCTAATACAATATATTCTTATTTAGTTACATCTGCTACAAGAGAAATGAGATTTGTAGTAAAAGGAGAAGTAGTGGAAGAAAGTTATTTAACAATTGGTATTGATGGTAGTTCTTCAGCCCAATTAACTATAGATGATGTTAGCAAATTGCAACATGATTTTGATACTGGAAGAATAGTAACTTTTCCTTTGAATAAAAATAATGGGACTTTAGCATCATTTACAATAAGAGGTGCAAAAGAAGGAGAATATATTAATCTTAATGTGCATTCTGTCAGTAATAACTTTGCGGCAGATAATCTTTTATATCCTAATGGTCCAGTTGTTATGGGATTATTGGATGGCTCAGTAGAAGGTTATTTTAGAGAAGAATGCTTTCCAGTAAGTTCTTTTATTAGTGAGAAATTTAAATATGTTAATAAATTTTATTTAACAGGAAGAATACATTCTAAATATGCTCTATTTTGGTTAGCAGATGAAAATGGATTTTATTTGGAAGAAACAGAAAAAGAAATTAGTGATGGACAACTTTCATATCTCATTGAAACAAATGGATTATTAAGATATGTTTGTTTTGAGTTTTCATATGAAGCCAATGTTAATATGGAATATGTTGCTTATTCAATATCTATTTTAGAGCCTACAAAACTTGAAAGTATTTATAATTTTTATCCACCTCAAATAGTAGGTCAAATGTATAGAAGAATGATTCCAAAAGGAGGTTATGCAGTTTATCATGGAGGAAAAATTGACACAAGCGATAAAAGATATAACTATAATGTATACACAAGAAAAGGTGTGGTTGAAATGTATATTGATAAATGTAATACTTTCCCTTATTGCTTTTATACTATAACTGAAGATACTAAACTTTCAAAGATGAAACAAATAGGAAAACAATCAATTTGGGATACAACTGTTGAGAAATCTGGAGCATCTGGCCCAATAGAATCTAATAAAAATGTAATGATTGTCTATTGTAAAGATGAGGATAATGAAAATAAAGGATATTGTGAAGTTGATACTTCTATTTTTATCCAAGGACAAGAGATTTCTTTAATAGAAAATGAAAAATTCTCTAAATTTGTCCTAAAGGGAGAAAAAGGTATTTTTAATATGAATTTAGAAGGAGGAATAAAAACTCAAAGATTAACTATTGATATTATGGTACATAGTGGAGATGTTTCTTTTAAATTAAAAAACGAAGGTAGTAAATTATCAAATGGCAAATTAGGAGATGAAGAAATAGATATAAATTATTATAAATATTATCTCTCTAATAAAGTCTTTTTCCATTTTAATTTTGCCCAACTTCAAGTAGATGGTGCACAAATTGAATATACTGCTGAACTTAATTCATTTTTCACTATACAATTTGGAATGAATTCATACAACTTGAATCAATTAGAAGAAGAGATACCTTCAGGAGAAAGTTATTTAGTTCAGATTGATCCAACTACATCAGAAAAATATAAGACTGTTTATTTAAAAAATCATAGATTAAAGGCAAAACAAGCTTTCTTAGCTAATTTCTTTGCTCTTAATTGTGAATTTAATGTAACCAGAGGTGAAAATATAATATCTTTCTTTGATGGATATGCTCAGGAGGTTCTTAAAGAAGATGTAGCTGGATATAATTCTGAAAAATATGAATATAAAATACAAATAATTGCAACTGATTTGTCTAATTATAACCATAAAATGTGTATGCTATATGTTGCAGGATTTGAATCTAGAGATACACTTTATGAAACGGAAATTGTTGTTGCAGAAAATGTAAATCAACAAATTATTTTTGATGATGATTTCAAAACAATTAGATTTTTATATCCTCAGGCCGATTCCTCAAAGGATTTAGCAATCTATTTCAATGTCATTGATCAAGCCTTTTATAAAATCAATATTTATGCAAATTGTGAAACTAAACCTTTTAAGGAATATACTATAACAAGAAGTCAAATATATTATATAGCTGGAACTGAGATTACTAATCATTGTCCCACTGATACTCTATGTAGTATTATTGTTGAAGCCTCTTTGATAGAGTTATTCCCAAAAATGGTTAAAACAGAACCAATGATAGAAATTACTATTAGACAAATTAAAAATACTCCATCATATTTACAAAAAAGTATAGCAAAAAGAGATTTTACTTGCGGAGATAAATTTTATTATTTATATACAGATATTGGTAAAAATGAAGTAGGAGAAGTTTCTGTCAATTTCCTTAGAGATTTTGGTAATGTATGGGGAAAAGTTGTAAGAAAAGATCAAACTAATGTTGAACCAGAAGCAAATTGGAGAGGAATATATAGAATGCCTTCTGCTGAATGGGATGATTCTTTTTCTTTTGATGGATATACTAAAAAATTTGAAGTTGGTATTGATAAAACTCAAGATTGTATTGAAGGATGCTATTTATTATTGTCTATACAAATTTCACAAATTGGAGATTATGTAAATGATTATAAATTTTATCCATTTTCTATAATATCAAGAATTACTCCTAATAATTATGCATATACAGATATTCCTAAAGTTGTTATTCAAGTAGATGAATTTATAATAGGAAATGTTGATGTTGCAGAAAATGAAAGAATTTATCAATTTTATGAAGTATGGCTCCCTCATGATTCCTATAGGGTAGAATTCGATTGGCAATCTGAAGTTGCAGGATTATATATTAATGTTGGAGGAACTAGACCTACTACTAAAAACGCAGATTTTAAACTACTTCCTCCTGGAAAGGATTCATTGTTACATTTAGATAAATTTGAAATTCTTGAAAAAGCGAAAGCTAAAAAAATAAAAATTCCAAATGAAAATTCATTACAAGATTTAAATTTAGTTATAGGTGTATGGACTGATAAAACAGATTCGGTCGATACTGAATTATTTTCATTAAGAGTCCATGTTCCTAACAAAGATGATGATTTGGATATTATTGAAGTAAATGCAGATCAAAAAATTTTATGTAGTCCACATTTTATAAATGATAACCAATTTCGTTGTTTATTCATGGTCACATATGATGATGAAGATGTTGAACTTAAAATGCCTTTACTCGTTCATGCTGCCTCAGTAAACCAAAGTGCAGTAACCAATACTTATGCAAACTTTATAGAGAGAGAATATTATGATGAATATCAAAAAGATTACTTAGTGAAAAACACTCCTACTCAACAAACTGCTGAATTTAATACTTATGATCAGGATATAGATTATATTTATACAAAATTAAGTCCTGATAAATCTGGTAATAAAAAATATTATTTATATGTAAATGTTATAAGTGATAAAACTGATGATATAATGATTATTACTTCTTTACCAATGTATAATGGTATAAGTCAAAATAATTATGAATTTTATCCTAATCCAAATACAGAGCAATTATTATCTGTTACAGTTGATAGTTTGAAATTAAAATTTTTCACAACTTCTAGTCTTATAGTTAATATTGTAACATTAGGAGGAGAGGCTGAAGTAACTTGGTCAGCAGATCCAAATATGGTTTATAATTTAAGAGGAAGAGGAGATCGATTATCTTTGACTTCAGGAACAACAGTAGATCAAATGGTTATTACAAAAAGGAAAACTTCAAATGATAAATTAACAGATTCTGATGAAGCAGGATTTGTATTTTATATTTCTTATTATATAAGAAATCCAGATAATAATTTCGATGAAGTTCAATATGGAAAATCTCAAGAAATTGGATATAGGGAAACAGATTTACCTGTTTATTTATATAGTAAAATTGGTACTTATTTTAATGATCTTAATATTGCTGTTACCTTCAGAGATTCAGATATTGATACAAAAGGTGAATATGATACTAATAATTCACCGTTACTAGTTAAAGCTGCTTTAACTAAAGAAAGTACTGTATATAGAGCAAAACAAAATCCAGAATTATCTCCAACTTTAGATAATTCCATTTTTGGCTCATATGATATTGCTCTTAGGACTGCCCAAGTATTCTTTAGTAATGAAATTATTAAAGGTTTCAATGTAAAAGAAGAGGAAAATCCAACTTTATATTTATCTTTGGAAAAAAACAGAAATGTACAAGATAAAATTTATCAAAAATTCAATTTAGAAGTACAATTTTCTAAAACAAATGGAGTTGTGGTTCCTGTTGAAAAGACCTTTAATTATGGAACATATAATGGATACTATACAAATTATTATAGATTAAAAAATGATAAAAATAAAAAATATATGATTATAGAACTTGCATTTAATAGTAATAATCTTGATTTCGCTATAAGTGATTCCATTACAAGATATAATATTACAAGATTAATAACAAAAACAGAAAAAGCAAGAGGAAAAATATTTGTTACAATAGTCCCTGAAAAACAAGAATTTCTTTATTTAAATATTTTCAGAAAATCCGGTGTAGAAAACAACCTATTATTACATAATTATGTATTTAAATATATCAATGTTGACAAAGAAGAAGATTTTTCTGATTTTACAATTCTAAATGGTAAAAATGAATTAACTTATAATGAAAAAACTGAGGGAAATACCACACAAATTGAATGTACTTTTAATAAAATAGATTTAAATAAAGATGAAGCAAATATTACATATTTCTTTAAAGTAGTTGACAACTCAACCCATGTATATGAAGAAGAATACGAAACAATTGCAGTTATGAAATCACCTTACTATACAGTATATGAAAGAAATCCAGCAGATAAAGATGGTGAAATTACTTTAACTGCTAAAGGAGATTTATCAAATTGGGTTTATTTACAAGTAATAGCACAAATTCAAAAAGATACAATATTAGAATATGTTGCTTATAAAGGTGTTAAAAATTTGAGACCACCCCCGAAAAATGATGATGATAATAATAATGGAGGAAATAATAATAATTATTCTGAAAGTAGTAGTAGTAGCACTGTATTTGCTGTTATAGCAATAATTTTAATTGTTTTAATTATTGGACTTGTTGTAGTTGTATTTATATTCCAACAAAGAAATAAAAGTTTAATGAATCAAGTTAAGCATGTTTCTTTCCAACAAAATGCAGGTGGAAATACTAATACTGATCCTAATTTGTTACTACAAAAAAATCAATCATAAAAATAAATGAAAGTATAATTATTAAATATTCTGAACACCAAATATTTTATTATTATTTTAAATAATATTAAATTAAGGTTAAACTAAGTATTATAAAAATCTTAATAAATTATTTAAGAGCAAATATGTTAAAAAAAAAATAAATTAATTTTTAATTTTTTTATTAATTAATTTTTTAGATTATTTATTTTTATTTTTTTC
>JAGAWU010000009.1 GCA_017941235.1 Bacilli bacterium
ACGGTCTTACTATTTGGAAACTTTTCTATCATATCACTACACAAATTACACTTATGTATTTCAATATCGATATCTGATAATTGCATTATTATCACCTCATTTTTTTATTATTAGGTGGCGTAATCACCTTGCTAATTCCTACCACTTTTTGCATTAAAAATAGTCATTTTTGACCAATTTTTTATATATTTTAACATATTTTTATATGAAACATGCAAGATATTAAATCTCACAATTCCTTATTCTACCTAGGTTTTCTTCTATTCTTGGATAAATCGTAATCAACCAATTTATATTAGTTTTATTTTCATTCATTTGGATTACCTCCTTATATATCTATTAAGAATTTCTTTCTATAATTAAATCTGTAACAGTTAAATTTTTATCATTAATTACATTTGATAAAATTGTTTCTGCTACATCTTTAGGGTTCATAAAAGATGCTTGTTTTTCTTCTGAAACATAATCTCTACTATTTTTATAAAAGTTTGTGTTTATGCCTCCAGGGTATACTCCTATTACTTTTACGCTTGTTCCTTTGTATGCAACTTTTAAACTCTCAGTATAACCCTTTTCTCCCCATTTTGTTGCACAATATACGGCTTCTTGTTTGTTTCCTCTAAGTGCTGCAGAAGACATAATATTTACAATTTTTAAGTTTTGTTCATTTTTTACTTTTAATACTTCAGTTGAGCATAAAATCATACCCCTAAGCCCTTTAAAACATTTATTTATATCATCATTTGTATAATTTGTCGGCATTTTAAATGATGGCTCGCCAGCATTATTAATTATTATTCTTATATCACCAATCTTTGATATAGATTCAACTGTTTCTTTTATAAATTTTTCATCTGAAACATCGCCAATAAAACCTTTATAGTTTTCTCTATATTCTTGTGACATTTTATTCATACCTTCAATATCACAATCAATATTGCAAACATATAAACCTCTATTCAATGACTCTTTTACCAATTCTCTTCCTAAACCATTTGCTCCACCTGTTATAATTATTACTTTATTCATATTATCTCTCCTTTTTATTAATGTGTCGGCATATTACAAGCCAGTACCCTAATTCCTCTTAAAAATAAGTATATTTTAACCTATTTTTTTAATAATTTCTTATTTTTTTATTAAAACTTGCAAGATCTCAATTCTTAAAAACTCCCATTTTATAAGGGTTTAAGTGATAGTCGCCATAAATACAAGCCAACCAATTTATATTAGTTTTATTATCCATAGGAATCACTCCATTTCTATACAATTATAGCATAAAAAAGACGAAATTTAGTATAATTCCGTCTAATTTTAAATCATTTTTTGGGGGTTAGTTATTGCAACATCATTTTTTGAGTTACAGTTGCCAGGTCATATGGTAAATCGTAATATCTTAATCTTCCGAGCTAATCATCTAATTTCTTTTTTCTATATACTATACTAAAAATTGTTATACAAATAATGAAATTAATTATGTAAGTTAATATGATCTTATAATCAATAGTTACCGTTGTTTGATTTATAATTTCGGCGATAGTATCGGCAAATCTAGTAGAATATAATAATTTAGTTATATTTTGCATTGATTCATTCATTGCACCAAAAGTTGGAAGCATTCCTATTACTATTGTTATTGGAGCACACATACCATTTGCAGCCATTTGATTTTTTACAGAAATGCCAATAGTGGCTCCTAACACCATTGAACAAAGTGAAGACAAAATAATAGAAACATAGAAATATAAGTAATTTATTCCTGATATATTAATTAGTGGAATAAATAAAGAACAACTAATTAATGATGCTAATAAGACAAATAATCCATTTCCAATAAAATATTCTAATGGTTTTATATTAGCAAAAATTAAACTTCTTAAAGTTCCTTTTTCTTTTTCCTCAGCAATTATAGATGCCATTATATTCATTGAACAAAATAATACATTAATTGGTAAAAAAACTATTGGAAACATTTCTCTACCATTTTTCATTGTTGCATAGAATAAATACGTCATTGCAGGAAACATAAGAAAGAATAATAATTGTCTTTTATTTCTAATCATATCTCTTAATGTTTTTTTTAATATTGCAGTAACATGATATAGTTTCATTACACAAGCTCCTTTCCAGTAAGTTCAATAAATACAGTTTCAAGAGTGGGTTCTGAAGAGTGAATAGATAATATTTGTTCATCTTCAATTAGTTTAGCAAGTTTTTTAGAATCCACTTTATTACTCTTAAATGTTATTTCTTTATTGTCTTTCGTAATAACATTATAAACATTGTATTTGTTATGTCTCATACATATATCTTTAGGAGTTCCAAATTCAACTATCTTACCCAAATGAAGTAATGCTACTTCATCACACATTTTAGTTGCTTCTTCCATATTATGCGTTGTTAAAAAGATTGTAGTCCCTGATTTTTTTAATTCAAATAATAAGTTATGTATTTTTAATGAAGTAGCTGGATCAAGTCCGCTTGTAGGTTCATCTAAAAATAATAATTTTGGTTTATTTATAAGAGCTCTTGCAAGTATTAATCTTTGTGTCATACCTTTAGAGAGCTTACTAGTAATAGTCCTTTTGGAATCATATAATTCAACTTTCTTTAAAATTTTATCAATTTCTTTTTTATCAGTGTTATAAATATTTGCAAAAACTTCCATGTTTTCAAATACTGTTAATCGTTCATATAATCCAAAATTATCCATTACTGCACTAATTTTATTCATTATAGAATAACTTAGTTTATTTGGAACAACATCAAATACTCTTGCCTCACCTGATGTAATTGAATATTCACCTATAAGCATTTTTATTAAAGTTGTTTTTCCTGCACCTGATGGTCCCAAAAAACCAAATATTTCACCTTCAGAAACTTTAAAATTAATCTCATTAATTACTTTTTTATTTCCAAATTTTTTTACCAAATTTTTTACTTCAATGACATTCATATTAATTCAACTCCTACTAACCATTATATCATAAATTTCTAAAATTATTTTGTTCGAATATTACTATTTTCCGAACACCTAGTAAAAGTAGCAAACCCCTTATTTTTCAATGGGGTTAGATAAATTATGCTCAACCAGTTAATGTTCGTTTTTTGGAAATTTTTTTCTTCATTATTCATGAGTATTACCTCCTTCTAATTATATTACTTTTAATATTTCTTCAAATTTTGTATAACCACTTTCAGCATTTATATGTCCACCATTTTCAATTATATATTGTTCACTTGAAATTGTATCAGCAAATAATTTTTCTACATCAAATTTAACATAAGGATCATTATTTGAATAAAAACAAATAATGTTATTACAATAATTTTTAATATCTTCTAAATTATCTATAAACATTGGTTCATTAACAGCATCAAAGTCAGGATCAATTCCAAGATAATTATTAAATCCACAAACAAATATAAGTTTTTTAACTTTGATTTTATTTGTTATTAAATATTTACATACAAATATAGGTGCAATACTATGAGCAATTATAGTTGTATTCTCATCTATTTTTAATTCATCTAAAACCTTAGACCAATTCTCAAAATTTTGATTACCTACACCAACTGGCATTTGAGGTACCTCTACATTTTTATCACTTAATTTACTTTTTAACCATGGAAACCAGTTACCATCTTTTGAACCAAAACTTCCATGTATTATTATATAATTATCTTCCATAATTTTTCTCCTTTTATCTAAATCTTAGACTATCAATACCAAGTATCAAATTCTTTGCTAATTTTATCTGTTTTTCATCTATTTTTCATGTTTTTAGTAATTATTTATAAAAAAATGCAATTACTATATACATATTTTACCATTATTTTATAAGAGTTTGAATGAATCTTAGACTAAATCAATATCAACCAATTTATATTAGTTTTATTTTCATTCATTTGGATCAACTCCTTTTACTTGTTAAATTATTATACATATCATTGTCTACTATAAATATTTCTAAATTTTTCGGTTCTTTTCCATCTTGTAAAAAAAGCCTTTTTAAATTTCTCATAAAAGCATTATGTGTAACAACCAATATTTTATCATCATTATTATATTTATCAAATATATCATTTAGGAATGATACAATTCTTTGATCAACTTCAGTTAATGACTCACCATTAGGTGGTGTAAGCATTCCCTTCTTATATAAATCATATTCTTTCTCAGGTAAATCTGTTTTCAATTTTCCTTGCCAATCCCCAGAGTATACCTCAGTAATCCTATCATCAATAATAAAATCCACATTGCCAACAATAGCCTTTAAAGTCTGATGTGTACGAATTAGAGGAGAACAATAATAATAATCAAATTTTTCTTTTAATGTTTTGCCTGCTTCTTTTGCATCATCAATTCCCTTTGGTGTTAAATTTGTTTCCATTCTCCCGGTTAAAATACCTTTAACATTTGCTTCTGTCTGACCATGTCTAATAAAATACAATTTTGGCATATGCATCACCTCTTTTATAAAAGTTTAACCGTCAATACCAAGTATCACATACTATGCTATTTTTGACCATTTTTTATATATTTTTATTACTTTTTAGTGTTTATTTATTAAAAAATGTAATTACTAAATTCTTAGTTTTTCTTTATTTTATAAGAGTTCCATGAATGGCTAGACTAAATCAATATCAACCAGTTAATGTTCGTTTTTTGTAAGTTTTTTTCTTCATTATTCATACTTTTTCACCTACTTTTTTATTCTACTTGGTTAGCAAATTTGTATATTGATATACCTCCCTGATCTAACCAATCAACTTCTAAATCATCAAATGCTTTGCATCTAAATTCATTTAACTTTTCATAATCTTCTTTTTCCATTTTAAAATTTAATGCATCTAAATTTAAATCAATGTGTTCTATTTTATTTGCTTTTGTTATTGGATGTAATCCTTTTTCATAAACATAATAATTTAAAAGTATTTGATTTTGAGTTTTATTATACTTTTTTGTTAGTTCAACAAGAACTGGATAATTATGATTAGCAGTTCTATTTCTTCTAAATGGTTGATAATTAAAGAATAGAATATCATGTTTTTTACAATAGTCTATAATTCCAACATCTTCATTTTGTTTGCATTCCAAATTATATAATCCTTCGAAACTAAATAAATCTATTTTTAAATCATCAACAATCATTTTTAGTTCATCAATATTTAAATTGCTTGCACTTATATTTTTACTTTTTCCAATAGATACTAGTCTTTGTAATTCTCTATAACTATCTTCAAGAGGAATCTTACTAGCTCTTGGAGTATGAAGTAATACTGTATCTGCATATGAAATGCCAAGTACATTTAAATACTTATCTAATTGTTCTTCTATATCTTCAACTTTCTCAATATAGTTTTCTATTTTAACAGCTATAAATAATTTTGATCTATCTATTCTTTTAATAAACTCAGCGATAAATCTCATTGTTAATCCACCAGCATATATATAACTAGTATCAATATAATTTTGTCCTTTGTTAAATGAATAGATTAATGCATTCATTTCATTTTCATCAATTACTAATTCGCTATTATCATCACTCCAAGATTCACTTCTTGAAGCTCCCAAACCAAATGATCCAATCGCTATTGGAAATATATCTTTCTTTTCCATATCTTTCACCTCATTTTTTATAAGGGGTTTAACTTCTGTAACCACCATATTAATTCCTATACTATTTTTAATGAAAAATAGTATTTTTTCACCTATTTTTATCTATTTTAACATATTTTTATATAAAATATGTAAGATGTTATTTTGAATTTTTCCTTATTTTGCAATACTTTCTAAAGGGGTTTAAATAAATTGTAATCAACCAGTTTATATTAGTTTTATTATCCATAGGAATCACTCCATTTCTATTCAATTATAGCATAAAAAAGACGAAATTTAGTATAATTCCGTCTTTTTTATATCATTTATATGGTGTTACAAATCGTAATATCTTAATATTGCAATCATCCTATTTAATAATATGTGCTGTTATAATTGTATAACTATAAGAGTTAATAGTAATCTTAATATTATCAATTTCACAATACCAATTCTTTCCTTGCTTGTAAATATTACATTTTTTATCTAATACTTTGCTCTTACAAAAATCAACTACATTATTTGTATCTAATTTTAGATTCTTTTTAATTCTATCAATACCCATTTCAGTAGTATGAACTTTATCTATATTTTGTAATAATACTTCTTTATTTATTTCTATCAACTCCTAATATCAAAATATTCCGAACTATTTTATTTTTTTACTATACCAAGTAATAATCTATTAACAATAGGTATTCTTTTTAATATTTCAGTCATTAAAGGTAATATAATTATTGTTCCTAAAATTAAGATTATATAATTAAATATGAAGTTATCAAACTTAATATATTCAACTAAAATAAATGATATAACTATTTGTATTGTATAATGTAAAACATAAAAACTAAAATTGTTTTTATTCATATAGTCAGTGAATTTATTTTTTATATCTAAATACTTTTTACTAATACCAAATGCCGATAATATTACTAACCATAGATAAACATTAGTAAATATATTAGTTAAGAATTCATTTGAGCCAAAATTAACTCCATAATTTTTAATTGTGAAAACAATTCCAAAAATAACTGTTATTATTCCTAGTGGGATTGATATTTTTTCTAAATTTTCAATAATCTTATCGTTTGAAAACACATAGTAACCTAGTATAAACATCAATAAATATATTCCCCATCTATATACTGTAACAACTGGTGTATTTAATATAAATGAAGAACCCCATACTACTAAAAATAATAAGAATAATATTGGTAAATTAATTTTGTTAAATAGATTATCTATTCTTTGTTTTTTATCAATTTTTCTGATTAAAACAATTAATAGTGATGCTATAAATAATACATGAGCATACCATAATGGTCCAGTTCCAATTAATGAAAATATTAAATATTTTATAGGACCTGGAATCATATTTCCATTACCTGCAAATATATCGCCATAATAATTTGTTGTCCATCCACTTATCCAACCATATGCAAATATACCTACAATACTTGGAACTAGTATTTTTTTGGCTCTATCTTTAATAAATTCTTTGTTACTTTTATTTTTTAAAGAATATTTTGCTGAAACACCCGATACTACAAACAATAAACACATGATCCATGGATATGTAAATACACATATAGCATCAAGTTCTTTTATTCCTTTTACTCCAATATTTGATATTACATCACTAGAATTAAAAATATAAAATACATGAAATAAAATTACAACACACAAAGTGATCCATCTTATGTTATCTAAATAGTTCTTTCTTTTACTCATAACTATTTACCATCAGCTGGTATTATTTTATCCATAGTATCTTCCAATACTTCAGACTTAACAATAGCCATACCTTTCTTTTTGTCACACAAAACAACAACTGAATCGCCTGGTTTAATATCAAACATATCTCTTGCTTCTTTTGGTATTACTATTTGTCCTTTTTCACCAACTTTAGCAATACCTACAAACTTATCTTTCATATATGCCTCCTTCAAGTATAACAAATTATACTTTTCATACTTGATTATACACTTACTATTTCAAAAAGTAAACACATAAAAATAGTTCGGAAAATTACTATTTTCCGAACACTCAGTAAAAGTTAAAAAGCCCCTATTTTATAATGGGGTTAGCTGGAAACATCACCTCATCAAAAATATATAAAAAAGCACCATTTTTAATGATTTTTGGTGTTTTTTGCTCATTTTTATTAATTTTTTATATAAAAGATGTAAGATCTAGTTTTTAATTTTTCCTTATTTTATAAAGTTTTATTAAAGGGGTTAGATAAATCATGCTCAACCAGTTTATATTAGTTTTATTTTCATTCATGAGTATTACCTCCTTTATTTCATTAATTCTTTTAATCTATTTTTATATCTTATTGGAACAAGTTTTTTAACATTACCTTGCTCATCAACACTTACTTCTGGTATATATATACCTGTTTCAAGTTCTATATAATCAGCAATCAATCTTCTATGACAAAATTCATCTATTGGTTCATGACACAATAATATTATATCATTACCAAATTTCTCATTTAATATATAAAGTAAATCTTTAACATCTAAATCTTTTAATCTTATATCATAATAACTCCTAATATATTCATCTTCTATTTGTTTCCTAAACTCAACATACTCTTTTAATCTAGAAACATCCTCTTTCAATTTTTCTAATTCTTCTAACTTTTCAGCATAAGGTGTATAAGTAACTAGTTTAGGAGCTAGTTTTTTATATGCTGGTCCAAAATATCCCCAAGCATTACCACCATCACCTGTAACAGATACAGTATTACCACTTTTTGCATCATAATAATTACCAGTTCCTAAAATTACTTTAGATAAATCACTCATTTTATCACCTCATTTTTTATAGGGGGGTTTAACTTCTGTAATCACCTTATTAATTCTTCCCTATTTTTCATTAATATTGGCCATTTTTTAGTTATTCTAGTAGTTACTATAAACCGTAATCAAATATGACATATAGTATCCAGGTCATATGGCAATTATAAGATTTTATTTTTATTTATTAATTTCTTCTCTCCATTATTACAAATTAATACAATTTCATTATTAGATATTAAATATGTTTCACCACATATTAAAGTTTGTCCTTCTTCATTAATTAAAATATGACTTCCATTACATTGGCCATAAATATCTCTATTATTTGATTCATTTAGTATAATATTTCTCTGATATCTTTCAGTTTCATCAAAGTTAGAAGAATCTAATACAAAATGTGGTTCTACATTTATATCCGTTAACCCTAGTCCTTCAAAAAATATAGGTTCTGACTCTTCCATTTCTTCAGGAGAGTTAAAAGCATCTTTGGCCATATTAATAGCACCTGCACTTTGACCAACTATTAACCCTTTATAATTTAGCAATTTTTCTTTTAGATTTATCCTATTAAAAAATTCGTTTTGTACAAATGTATCTCCACCACTTAAAAATATCATATTTGCTTTATTAATATATTCCTCTGCATCATCAATTGTTGAATTATCTAAAACTAAATATTCATTAAATGAAATGTCAGATAATTTAAGAGCTTCAAATAGTAATTTTGAATATAAACTTATTTTTTCTTTATCTTCTGGAGATGATGCAATAAATAAAATTACATTTGTATCCATTAAATATTCTTTTATATGATCAACTATACCATTTATATTATCTATAGCATTTGCTACTTTTTCACCATCAACTTTATGATAATGTTTAAAATCACTCATCAATATTTTTATCATTTTTTCGCTCCTATCATTTCTGGTTACTTTGTCGTAATCAACATATTAATTTCTATGCTATTTTTGATACTTTTTAGTCATTTTAGACTATTTTTTATTAAATTTAACTACATTTTATTATAAATATGCAAGATGTTAATCTTCACTGAGCCTTATAAATAAAGGAATTGTTGAAAAGTTACTATAAACCGTAATCAACCAGTTTATATTAGTTTTATTTTCATTCATTAGAGATCATCTCCTTTATTATTTACCAATTTTTTAACTTTATTATGATTCTTATTTAGAATTGAATTTAATTTTTCTTTTAATTCATTACGATTTAAATCATAATAAAAATCTCCTTCACTACAAGTTGCAACTTCATAATTTACCATTTCATTTATTGGCTTTACAACTATTGGTATTTCTTCAGTTTCTTTTATTTCTTCTTTTTTTCTGATTAAATCACTATTCAACCAATCATAAACACTAATTGCATAAGCAATTCCATCATCACTTATAATAGCACAATATTGTCTTGGATCAGTATCTTCTAAATCCTTTATATCTATATCATTTGACCAAATGGCACGTAAAACTCTATATTCATATATTTCATTTCCATCACAATCATATCCTAATATATATTCCATATATTCACCTCAGTTTTCTAGGGGTTTAACTTCTGTAATCACCTTACTAATTCTTCCACTATTTTGTATTAAAAATAGTCATTTTTGACCAATTTTTATCTATTTTAACATATTTTTATACAAAACATGTAAGATCTATTTTCTAGTTTTCCTTTATATTACAAGAAGTTCCAAAGGGGTTTAAATTAATTGTAATCAACCAGTTTATATTAGTTTTATTTTCGTTCATTTGGATCAACTCCTATCTACTTACTTTTTTAAAATTATCTTTACTAAAAATGTTTCTAAATCTTTATAATTAACTTTAATTACTTTTTGAAGTATCTATTCCTAATTTATCTATAATTATTTCATAATCATTGTTTGATTCAAACATTTTAAAAAACTCTTCGTCCATTAAATACTTTATAAAATAAAAATTATCCATGTGAAAATAATATAATTCATCATACATACTATCGAAGTGAATACATGTTGAAATTATTTCTTCAACATTATATTTTTTAATTATATTCGTAAATCTATCTAGATAACTTTCATCAGGTATATCCTCATATTTAATGATGTCATCTTCTTTATAGCATACCAATATATATTTTTTATATTTACTTCCATCAGAATTACACATTAAATACTTATTACTGAATTCTGTATCACTAATAATCTTATATTTATAATTATTATCAATTATGTCATTAATTTTCATACTATTTCACCTCTTTTTATTATTAGGTGGCGTAATAACCTTCATAATTCTTATCGTGTTTTGCATTAAAAATAGTCATTTTTAACCAATTTCTATCTATTTTAATATATTTTTATATAAAACAGGCAAGATTTTATATCTCACACTCCATTATTTTACCTAGGTTTTCTCCTATTCTTGGATAAATCGTAATCAACCAATTGATAACTGTTTTATTAAACACTTTATCTTCATTTTCGTTCATTGGAATCAACTTCTTTTTTCTACATAATTATATCATAAGAATTCTAATTTTTTATTATTTCATCTTCATATTTTAAAATTACATCTATTTTTTCATTTTCATATACTGTAACTTTTTCAATATATTTTATAACGATATCTCTAGTTAATTCAGTAATAGATTCACCAGCTAATTTCTTAATATTTAATAAATCAATTACTTCTAAATTTTTTTCTTCACAATAAAAATCAGTTAATTTAATTTGATTATCTATACTATCTGAATTACTATAACTTTCATCTTTAGATAGTCTTATATAAGATCCAACTTTATATTTAGACATATAAATCACTACTTCACATATTATACCATATAAAAACAGGATTTTAACCCTGTCTATATTGTGCGTAATATCAAAATCTTCCGATCATTATATTCTTACATTTCTCTTTGTTAATAATAATATAATTATAAGTATAATAGTTGTTATAAAACTTGACTCAATTCCATAACTATATCCAGTTAAGAATTTATTAACCACTTCCATTTGAAAAATAGAATTGGTAGTTTCAAGTCCGCTTAGATTTAAACCTATAATACTAAATAATGCAAAATTCCATATAAAATGAAAGCCTATTGCCCCATAAATATTTTTGTTTTTTAATGTAATGACAACAAATATTAAACTAATTAATAATAGATTAATTATTCCTATAATGCCTATCAATGTACCATCAACAAACATCTTATCAAAATGACCTGCTGAAAAGAATAATACACTTATAGTAATAGCTAATACGACAGGTATTTTTTCTTTTAATCTATGTAATAAATATCCTCTACATATTAACTCTTCCATAAAACTTTGAATTAAATATCCAAATAAATATAATACAAAAAACAACCAATCAATATTATTATTCATTCCATTAAATTTAATTGCACCACATATTAATAACGGAATTATTATTAATGATAATGATACTATTCCAATTAATATTCCTTTTAAAAAAATTTTAATATTTTTATCTAATCCAATTTTATTTAATTCAATTTTGTTTATTTTTTTAGTAAATAATATAAATAATAATATAGTAATTAAATAGCCATAAAATGTACATAATAGCATAATATCATAAGGCATTTGTTTGTCAGTAGCATTGTATCCAAATAAATATGAACCGCCTATAATAATCCCTTCTGCAATAATTAAACTAGCAAAATACACTACAAATGCAGACAATAATATTTTTAATGTATAAATTATTTTATTATCTACTTTTTTATTACTAAAAGGATTTAAGTCTTTAATAATACTCGATACTTTATTCATATACTAAACATTCTCCTTTATAACATATGAAGCACTTTCAGATTTTGTTTCTTCAAAAGGTCCATAGTGTCCAAAGAAACATATTATAAAAACAATAATATCAATAACTAAAAAAGTAATAAATCCTATTAAAAATCCTTTAAGTATTTTCTTTATTGTTCTTGTTTGTTTTTCTGTCATTTTAATTTTTGATAAAACAACATTTTGTAAATCATTATCAATTAAATCATCTACACTAACATTTAATACTTTTGATAATAATTTTAATTGTTCTGGATTTGGAGCAGTTTCCTCAAGTTCCCAATTAGAAATAGTTTGTCTTGTAACATTTACTTTTTCTCCTAATTGTTCTTGTGAAAGACCATTTTTCTTTCGTAAATTTAAAATATTTTGGCCTAATGCCATAATCATCCCTTCTTTCACTTACAATTATATAAAACTACTACTTAACAAATCTACCAAAGGTCTTTGGAAGTTTGTCAAAGTCTTTTAACATTTATTTTTATATTAACATTATATCATACTTTTTAATATCTATTTACATCGCAATATTACTATTTTACGAATATTTAATTTTATTATTTTTCAATGGGGTTTAACTTCTGTAACCACCTTCTCAATTCCTAATAAAAAAATACCTATATTTAGGCATTTTTAGTCATTTTTTACTATTTTTTAGTGTTTTTTAATGATTTTATGCAAGATCCATTTTTTCGTTTTCCTTTATTTTATAAGGGCTTAGAAGTTGTCTTAACTAAATTGTTATCAACCAGTTTATATTAGTTTTATTTTCATTCATTTGAATCAACTCCTATATAATTTTATATTTTTAAATATATCAATATTACCTTTATAACTCATTGGTGATATAGGACTTGGATGATATATTGGAATCACTTCAAATCCTTTTACATCAAAAGTTTTACCTACAACATCACTAAACTTTTTATATTTAATATCTAATATAGATTTAGTTGCTGCATCACCTAATGATAATACTACTTTTGGTTTAATTATTTCAAGTTGTTTAAATAAATATTTCTTACAGTTTTCACTACATTTATTTAAATACTTTCTATCTTTTGGATAACACTTAATAGCTTCTAAAAAATATGTATCCTCTATTTTTAAATTAATTTCATCTAGAAGTTTTTGAAGCACAACGCCTGAAGGTAATAATTTATGATTTACATCATACCATGCGATACCACTTTTTCTCCAACCATTATTTGCAGGAGCTTCG
>JAGAWU010000010.1 GCA_017941235.1 Bacilli bacterium
TATCAATACCATATTTTTTCCCAATATTTATAGATGAATTACCATCTTTTTTTTCATTATAAACATTTATATATTTTTCATATGTTATTTTTGCCATCAAAAAACCTCGCTTCTATGTCCAAGAAACGGGGTTCATATCAATGTGTTTTTTTTATATTACTTTTTCATTATATTTTCTTAGTAAACCTTTATATTCAGTTTTCTTGTTATTAATATATAAAAAATCATCTGGTTTAACTATTTCTGGTAATTCCTTAATATCGACTGATTTTTCTAAAATATATTTAACAAACTCTGCACAATAAAAATAGTTTTTTTTATTTCTTTTTCTTTTGAAAATAACCAAAAACATTCCTAATACATTAAAGTGATATTTTTCTTTATTTTTAGATATTTGCTTTATATTTTTTTTAATTTTATTAAATTCTTTATCAGTAACTTCTAATGAATATAGAAGGCTTTTTGTATTTTTAAATCTTTTAAATGTGCCATGGTATAATCCTTCATGTACAAACCCACCAATAAATCGATTATAAGGGTTTAGTCTTCCAAATGAATATAATTTATCTAAGTTCTTATCTAATGATATTGATACATGACTGAATTCGTTTCTTGTATATATTTTTATTATTTTTGATAAGATTGTACCGGTATATGTTAAGAGTATATATACTTTTTTCATTGTTCACTGCCATTATTATATGTTTGTATTTTTTAAGTATACATTAAAAAAGTATATAATGCAAATTATATACTTTTAGTCTCTTTTTATATATTTTTTATTTTCTTCTTTTATTTCTGGTTTTAATACAATTCCAGATTTAGATTTCTTAAGTTTCATTCTGCTACTAAAGTTTTCAAGTTCAATTTTAGTCATTTTAATTTCATTATTATTACTATCTTTCTTTTCTGATAGCATATCCAAGAATTCTTTTAAAGCATTACTTTTTTCTTCAGTAAGTGAATCTTCATTTATAATTTTTTCTGCCTTTTTCATCCAATTCTTACTATGATATATTCTTTTTACTGTATCATCACTATTATTCTTAATATAATCTATTATTTCTGCTTTGCTTAATGAACTTAAGTTTATAAAGTTTAAAATATCCATTACATATATAGCTTTATAATATGCTGGTTCTGTCTCTTTCTTTTCATCAAAGAATTGTTCAAACATTACTGTTCCATTTGGATATATGTATCCAATATACCCACTCATTTCATTTATTCCTTTAATAGTTATTATATAATTACTATTATCAAAGAATTCCCACTTTTTCATTAGATTATTTATTCTTTCAGATTGTAGTTTTTCTTCGTTTTCTTTATCTTTTTGAGTTTTTTTCTTGTTTTTTCTTCTAAGTGATAAATCATCTATTGTTTTTAATATTTTATTTCTTTCTTCATCAACTGTACCTGCTCTTAGTATTTCCCAATCTTTAGCTGCAACTTCTAATTTTACTTTATTCTTATCTCTTTCTGCTCTTTCTGTGAATCTTTCCTCAAACTCTAAGAAACTAATTCCAGCACTATCTTCTTGTTTATCTAGCATTCGTTTATTTGACATATTTTCTTTGTAAAAATCTTCGAATATTTTTATAAAATCATTCAATGAGTATTCACTAAGGCTTCCATATCCTTTATCAGATATAAAAATAGTAGCATTCTTATATCTTTCATAAATATCTTTATTTTCTTTTATATATTTATAAAACCAATATGCATAAACTCCTCTGAAATTAAATATATTTTCGTATCCATCATTTTTCTCTTCTGAATCAGAATTAAAAGATGACTGCATACTTTTAAATGATAATAACATTCCAAGTTTAATTGGATCAATTAATTTTTTTACTTCATCACTATATTCTATTGGGAATATATTAATTATTCTTCTTATAGTTGTACTTAAAAATGTTATTTCATCATTTAGTGTACTTACTAGTTTTTCTTTTGTTTTTTCTTTTGCTATTTCTTCGTTATAACCTGCTTTTTTGTATCTACTAACCATTTCATCAATTAATTCATCATCAGCATATGATTTGCTAAATTCTTCTAGTGTTTTACAAGCGTTAATTTCTTTTCTTTTTTCTTTTAAAATTTCTCTTGTTCTATCAGCTAGTTCTAAATTACATTTCTTTCTATAATCTGGATCATCCATTAATTTTGTTTCCCATTTTGCCATTATATTATTTAATTCGTTAAATCTATATAAACATCTTGCTTCATTTAGATATACATAACATATTCCTAAATTATCTAAACATAATATTCTATCAACTGATTTTTCTTTAGTTGCTAAGGCTGGCATGTATACAAAATATTTATACAATATTTCATCAAATCTTTCATTATGACCTATCTCTTTTAATATTTTGTTAGCTAAATAATTATCTTTTGTTTTAATAAAACGTTCTTTTGAAATGCCTTTTTTTGCAGTACTATATAGTTCTTCGTCATAAAAGTAATATCTTACAAGCATACTATTTTCTAAATTTATAATTTCATCTACTGTCATTTATTATCCCCCTTAAAACTTTGATTATTGTATCATACTGAAATAAAATAGTCAATTTAAAAGGCATCTATTGATGCCCTATTTTTTTAATACTTCTTTAAAACCATCTATTAAGTGATTTACATATGCACAACTCATAAAGCAAACTACTGAGTCTTTTTCATCTTTTAATTTATCGATTGTTTCTTCAGAAATTATTTCTCCTCCACTTATCCTATCTAAAATTAAGTGTGAGGTAACACCTGGATAATCACTTTGTTTTTCACGATTGCTATCAATTTCAGTTAGATATACTTTATCAGCAGTTGAAAGTGAATTAACAAATTCTTCTGTAAAATCTTTTGTTCTAGAATATGTATTTGGTTTAAATACAACTACTACTCTTCTGTCTTTATATTTTCTTTTTACAGCTTTTAATGTTTCTCTAATTTCAGTTGGATGATGGGCATAATCATCTATGATTATCGTATTACCTATTTTTTCTTCTGCAAAACGCCTATTTGCGTTTTTAAATGTTTTTAAATTTTCTTTTATTATTTCTTTGTCTATTCCATACTTCTTGCACATTAAAATAGCTGCTGCACTGTTTAGTATCATGTGTTCTCCAAATACTGGTATTAGGAAAGTTCCATATTTTTCTTTCCCTATATAAATATCGAATTCTTCTCCTTCTTCTTTAGTATTAATATTTCTAATTACAACATCATTATCTTCATTAAATCCATAAAAGCATAACTTTTTATCAGTTTTAATTTTTCTACAATTCTTATTATCTCCACATAGTATTATTTCTTCTTTTGTATGATTTGCAAACTGCGAGAAAGTATCAATTATATCATTTAAGTCTTTGTAGCATTCCATATGTTCTTCTTCCATATTTGTGATTATAGAATTTGTTGGTCTATAAGTTAAAAAATGCTTATTAAATTCATCTGATTCAATTACAAATATTTTATTATCTTTACTTACAAATCCATCTCCTGCACCAACAAAATAATTGCACCCAACACTATTTTGTAAAATATGTCTTATCATTGAAGAAGTTGAAGTTTTTCCATGTGTACCTGCTACTGAAATAGTATTAAACATTTCTGTTATTTCTCCAACTATCTCATTATATTTTTTTATAGTTAATCCTAATTCTTTTACTCTCTTCATCTCTTTATGATCTTCTTTAAAAGCTACTGAATAAGTAACAATAGTATCTTTGTCAATATCATGTGCTTGGTCATAATAAATTGGGATGTTTCTTTCTTCTAATCCTTTTTGTGTAAATTTATATTCTTTAGCATCATCATATCCGCTTACTTCATTTCCTAAATCTGAAAGAATTTGTGCAAGTGATGCCATACCTGTTCCTTTTATACCAATACAATAGTATTTCATTATTTCACCTCTACTTACATTATAATATATGAATTGTTAAAAGTAAATAAAACAAGTCCATTATAATAATGGACTTTTGAATATTTGGTTCTCATCATAATAATCTATTAAATACTCATTATCAATTATAGAGTCTGCTTTTGGCCTATCAGCAAGTTCTGCAAATTTAGCTATTTTTCTATTATAGTTTCCTATATTGGGATAAGGCGTAAGCCTTGAGTCAAATCTTCCTAAAAGTGATACAGTCAAATGGTTATACGCATATATTAGTGCATTTTTATCTAGCGATCCTCCGTTTACCATATATTTTCTTATAAAGGGAGGTAGATAATCCATTTCTCTTTCTTCAACTTTTGAATTATCAATATCTATTATTCTAAAATCAATTTCGCCATTTATTTTTTTGTATAATATATTAGTCTCATTTAAATCGAAATACATTATACCATTATTTTCTAATTCTAGTATTGCTTCTCTTATTTTTCTAAGCAGTTTTACTGTTTCTTTATAGTTTAAAAATCTTTCTAATTTATCTCCGTCATAATGTTCTAGTGTATATCCCGTATAATAATATGAATCTTCAATTAATTCGCTTGGCTTAACCATATATTTAAATATAGTTTGTTTTGTTTCTAATACTTCTAACTTCTTTACTTTGTTACTAATAATTCCTAGTGATTTTTCATCGTCTATTTTTCTTACTAACCATTCCTTATATAATTTCTCTTTTTCTTTTAATTTATATATTGAAGATTCATCTCCAAAATCAAATTTTCCTTCTATTTTTATGTTACTGACTCTTACTTTCTTCATTTTTTTCACCCCTGACTGAATATATGCAACCACAATAATCTTGTCTATATAAGCCATATTCTTTAGATAATTCTATACTTCTTTTATAACCATTTTTCTTTTTAAAATCTGAATATAAATATTTACTTTTGTACTTTTTATCCAACTCTTCACCTATTTTATTAACCCAATCAGCCCTTTTATAAGGACTTAACGTTAGTGTAGTTGCGAAAAAATCATAATTATTATCACTTGCATATTTAGCCGATTCTTGTAATCTTAAGTTGTAACATTTATAACAACGTGCTCCTCTTTCAGGAGCATTTTCTAGTCCTTTTGCTATTTCAAAGAACTCATCTGGATTATATCTTCCACCTATCACATTTACTTCATTTTTACATTTGAATCTTTTTACAAACTTTTTTACTTCTTCTAATCTTTTTTTATATTCTTCTTCATCAGTAATGTTTGGATTGTAGTAAAAAATAGTTATTTTAAAAAACTCTGAAAGTCTTTCTATACAACTAGAAGAACAGGGTGCACAACAAGCATGAAGTAAAAGTGTTGGAGTTTCTTCTTTTATTTTCTTTATTTCTTCTTCCATTAAAATATCATAATTCACATTATCACCAACCAAAGATTCATATTAATTCTCGCATATTGTAACATATTATTTCCTATAATACAATTTTTTTAAATAAAAAAATAGACTTTTCAGTCTATTATGGACAACTTGGACTTTTATAATCTGAGCATATTAAACATACTTTATATTCTAAGTCTAAGTTCTTTGTATTACTTTTAATTAGATTTCCTTTTTCATCATAATAATCGGACATACTTGTATTGCCGTTTTCGATTTCAGAATTATTTTTTACAATTACATATGTTTTTTCATTACAATCTAATTCTTTTGATACTGGATCATTTAATCTTTCTAGATACTGATTTTCTATTAATCTTGATGCATCTATTTTAACAGAATTATTTTTATTTGGTATTTCTCCCTGATTATCTAATAAATAATTTAAGGCAGCTGATTTTATATTTTTTTCATGAGTTGCATACACACTATTTCTAGCCTTAATTTGATATTTTGTAACTGCAGATATTGCTACACCCATTAATATTGAAAGTATAGATATAGCACCCAACAATTCAATTAGTGTAAATCCTTTTTTATTCATAGTATCACCTTAAATATATTCTAACATTATTTATATTTCTTTTAAATACTCAGATAAGTTTTTTGCCACTTCACTTGACACTATTTTGGATAAATCTTCTATGCTTGCTTCTTTTAATTTTTTTAAAGAACCAAATTCTTTAAGTAATTTTTTTCTTCTTTTTTCTCCTATACCTGGTACCATATCAAGCACACTTACAAGTGCTCCCTTTGATTTTATGTCTCTATGATACGTTATTGCAAATCTATGTACTTCTTCTTGAATTTTTGATAAATAAAGAAATAAATCGCTACGATTAGGTATATCAATTAAATTATTATTTTCATCTAGTAGATGGTTTGTTCTATGATGGTCATCTTTTACTAGACCAACTATTCTAATGTTTAAATTTAATGAATCTATTATTTCTTTACAAACTTTAATTTGATCTTCTCCACCATCCATTACTATTAAGTCTGGTTTCTTTAAGTCTTCCATTAATACTCTATAATATCTTCTATATATTACTTCTCTCATTGCATTAATATCATCTTTCACATTAGAATCTATTTTATATTTTCTATACTCATTTTTATTGGGGATAAAATCATCAAAAACCACCATTCCACCTACATAGTATGTTCCAAACAAGTGAGAATTATCAAAAGATTCGATTCTTTCTATTTTATCCATCTTTAAAAGATTAGCTAATTCGTTTAATGCCATTTTTCTCTTTTGCTCATCTTTTTCAATTACTACTTCTTCAGCTTCTAAATTTTCTTTTGCATTTTCTCCTGCTAAATCAAATAAACTTTTAATTTTACCTCTATATGTATTTAATACTTTAATATTAAAATAATTACTTAGGGTTTCTATATCAATTCCTAGAGGTACATATAATTCTTTAGGTAGTATTCCTATCTTATCATAGAATTTAATTATATATTCAAGAGTTTCTTCTAAAGGATCATCTAATGTTTTGATTATTTCTTTTTCTCTACCATACAATAAACCATTTCTTATAAAGAATACTTGTATAGATAAATAATTGTTATCTGTATAATAATTAACTATATCAAAATTTTGATCCTTTCCTAAATCAATTTTTTGTTTTTTTAATGTTATTTTAATATCTTCAAGCATATCTCTAAGTTCTAGTGCCCTTTCATAGTTCATTGCTATACTTGATTTTTCCATCTCTTCTTTTATTCTTTTTTCTATATTAGTACTGTCACCATTTAAGAAAGCTATAATTTCTTTATTCATCTTATCTATTTTTTCTTGTTCTATATCAAGCTTACAGTAGCCAAGGCATTCTCCTATATGATAGTAAAGACATAGATCTTTTTTTAAGTTTTCACACTTTCTTAGTGGATATACTCTGTTTATAATATTTACTGTTTTGCGAGCTGCAGTTACATTAGGAAAAGGTCCATATAAATGATTCTTATTTTTTCTTTTTTTAACATTTCTAACTACTTTTAATTTAGGATATTTTTCATTAGTAAGTTCTATATAAGGATAACTCTTATCATCTTTTAATAAAATATTATATTTTGGATTATATTTTTTTATAAGTGTTATTTCAAGTATTAATGATTCAAGTTCACTTGATGTTACGATATATTCAAAATCATCTATATTTTCAACTAGTGATAGTGTTTTTCCTGTATGTGTTCCTGTGAAATAACTTTTTAACCTGTTTTTTAAATTTTTAGCTTTACCAACATATATTATTATTCCATCTTTATCTTTCATTTGATAACTACCTGGTTTGTTTGGTACAAGTGCTAGTTTTTCTTTAAAATTTTTCATAATTATCCCTCTTTTTCTATTATAACAAATAAACAAAAAAAAGAGAACTAAGTTCTCTCTTAAGCAAGTATATCATCATTAAATTCAAATGTTATTGTTGGTTCTTCATCATCATCTTCTTCTAGTTTTAAATCTTCTTCAAAATCTTCTTCTAGAGTGTTACTCATATTAGCTAGAGTTTTATTTAAATCCTCTTTGAATTTAGTTTCTTCTTCATCAACATAACCTTTGAAGAATACTTGTTCAATTTGATTATTATCAAATAAACATATTTCATTTGAATTTATAATACCCTCTGGGTAAAGGCAACCTGTATAATCATACATTTTCTCTTGATCATTATTATCTACAGAACAGAATCCTGTAACCATTATTCTTTTAGTTCCACCTTTTAAAAGTACCACAGAGCCAACTGGTAAAAATTCTTTTTCCATTTTATTCCTCCTAATTATCTCCTAATAGATCAAATGAATCGTTACTTTCTGATGTTTCTTCATCTAAAGTCCATCCTTCTTGACTATTACTATCATTATTTATCATTGCTGAATAACTTGGTGAAGTTGCTTGTTCATTAAATAAATCATCACCACTTACCATATCTTCTTCAGAATTAATTACATTTGGATCTTCTTCTGACCAGAATCTATTTCCATTTGAGAAACTATCTTCATTTTCATCGTTAAATGAGCTGTTTTCTTTGTGATCCTTATAAGCTTTAATTCCTACTCCACCAGCTACTGCAGCTCCTAGACCAACTGCAAGTGGTACTGGATTAAATCCTTTAGAATTTGTACTTGTAGAAGATTTTGTACTTTCTGATTTTGGTAATACAGGTTTAGAATCTGGAGTACTCTTTCCTCTATTTTTAAATAGGTCTTTTGCTTCTCCTACTATTGATGTTCCTGTTCCATCTCCAGCTTTGTCTGGTGTAACTTGGTCGATACCAGCACCAATTGGATTATCACTATGAGTTTCAGTGTTTGGAATAGGTATTGTAGTACCATTATTTGAACCATTTCCGTTGTTACCTGGAGTTGGTGGTATAGCTACATCATTTCCTGCGTTAGCGCCTTGTTCTTCCTGACGTCTTCTTTCTTCTTCTTGGCGTTTTCTTTCTTCCTCTTGACGATTTTTTTCTTCTTCTTGACGTCTTCTTTCTTCCTCTTGACGATTTCTTTCTTCTTCTTGACGTCTTCTTTCTTCCTCTTGGTGCTTTTTTTCTTCCTCTTGACGTTTTCTTTCTTCTTCCTGGCGTTTTCTTTCTTCCTCTTGACGATTTTTTTCTTCTTCCTGGCGTTTTCTTTCTTCCTCTTGACGATTTTTCTCTTCTTCCTGACGTTTTCTTTCTTCTTCTGTTTCTACATTTCTTTGTGTTCCATTATTGCTTGTATCTGCATTGGTATTATTGTTACTGTTGCCACTAACTGTATTATTTGTAACACCGTTACTTGATTGATTTGCATTAGTGTTGTTGTTTGGTTGACTTGTTTCGTTGTCATTTCCTCTAACGTTTGGTGCTTTACCATCTGTAGGAATGTGGGAAGAATTTCCATAGCTGTTTTGTGCACCATAATTTTTATAATATTTATTATTTATAAAATTATCTGGACTGAACATAGATTCTTTTAAATATCCAACTGAAACTTTGTTTCCTGCTGCTAAACTCATCTGAGCACTATCAATTGCCCCTATTAAGTCAAGTGTCACATTTAAAAATTCTTGATATGCTACTTGAATTTTTTTTGCTGTTTCTAAGCACCCAAAGCTAGACGTGTATTCATCTATACTATCTAAATCATCTAAAACTTGATAATACTTGCCTGGGATGGCATTTTTATTTTCAATATCAGATTTAAAATCTTGATAAAGTCTTTCAAGTTCTTTTTTTCTGCCACTGACTTCATAATCTGTATACTTAATATCCATATATTTTCTCCTTTCCTATTTTAAAAATCGCCACCACTGCCAATATGCGTACGTCCACTTGAACTGCTATGTGTTCCACCAGAATACTTTGCTCTTTCTTTGTTTATTTTCTCTCCATCTCTTTTTATGGTTTCAAGTATTTTTTTTTCTTTTATAAGTTGTTCCTGTGTAACATAATATTCTTGAGTAGGATGAAATTTTTTTCCAGTATTTCCAATATTATAACTATCAATTCGATAACAACTTTGCTCTATTTGATTAAATCGTAACTGAGTTGCTTTTACCTTTCCCTGTTGCTCCTGTTTTTTTTGTATATAAATATCGTGCATATTAGTTACTGCTGATACATTTTTATTATATGTTCCTTCAATTAAAGCTTGTGTAACAGAAATAACATCAGTAAAAGTATCATTACAACTTTCAAAAAGTGATTTTAATGCACATATTGATTCATATAAAACATCTTTATTTCTTAATATCAAATTACCTTTAGATTTTTGTGAAATTTCATCAATTCTTTGCTTATTTGAAACTATTTCTGAATAGCAATCTGCCAATTCAGATGATTTGCCTTTTATGTAATCAATATCATAAAGGTCTTCACTTGGAATTATTTCTAAATCTAATTTATATTTTCCTTCACTCATAATTATTCTCCTTAATGTTGTAGTATGCTATAAATATAAGCCATCCTATACTTATAGCATACTACAAAATAGTATGCTATCTTTTTAATTATTGTAAACTTTGTTTAGATTCTGCATCTTGTAATGCACTTGTAGATGCACTTTGAGCAGCTTCCATGTTTTCACTATGTCTAGTGATGTTTTGTTCATTATTTTGAATTAATGTAATAAATTCTTCATAATGTTTCTTTAAACTTTCATAAGTTTGTAGTGCTGCACTTGAAATATCTTGGTTAGCACTAACACCTACTGTTTGAATATTTTCTTGAAGTTGTGATGAAACTTTGTCGCAATCTGCAAAAACATTATTAATTGCATCTCTTGAAGTTTTAATGCGGCTCATTACATCAGCACTTTGATCATAACTAAATACTGTTGCCATTACTATTCCTCCTTTTATTTAAATGCACTCATGCTTTCATCGATTGCATTATTTAATGTGTTATTTGTTTTTTCAACTGCTATTCCTAAATCTCTAATAGCTTGTCCCATTCCATCAATTATTGCATATTTTTCTGCAAATAATCTGAAGAATTCTTCTCCTGCAGCATCAGTCCAATATGGCTTTAATCCTTCAACTGCTTCTTTAATTTTTGCTAATTCTGTATCATATGTATCAGCATTAGCTGCTAGACTTTTTGCATTAGCTGCTAGTCCGTTACTATCGACAATAATTTTTCCCATTGTTTCACCTCCGTATTGTCTTGATATCTCTTAAGAATATATTCAAGTTGAACCCTCCTATATTCTTACACTATTAGTGTAGCATTTTAAAAAAATTATGTAAAGTTTTTTTACTTTTTTTGGCGATAGTTTACACTTCATCTCGATGCTTTATTAACTTCTTTTATAAATTTATTCATTCCTTTATTAAAAACTTTTTCTATTATGTTTGATATGGTCATTCCTGTTTTATTGTATAAGTTTTTATAATCTTTATCTTTTTCTAAATATTTTTTTGCATCAATATTATTACCATTTTGTATATCTTTTTCAAATTCCTTTGCCTTCTCTTTTGTTAATATATATTTATTATTAGTTATATGGTCATAGTAACCAGTTCCTTCTGAAATATAAACTACTAAAAAAAATATAACTATTGTTATAAAGAACAAACTAACTATATTCTTTATTTTCATTTTCAATAATCACCTCAGAAATTATTTTACTTACTTCTATCATTGTATTCATAACTTCTTCTACATTATTTTCTTCTCCACCAACCTCTATTAATATTGTATATGGTGAAAAATCCTGATTATATACTCCGTTTACTCCTGGTCCTTCCTTTTTATAAATTCCCTTACTTAGTCCTTCATATTTTTCATTAATCTTATTGTTAATTTTTTCTGTAAAGTACAAATTTTCTTTATAATTACTATTCTCAAGTCCAACAATAAATAATACTTTGGCAAAGTTTTTGCCATTTATACTTATAGTTGTTTTATCTTTTGGCAATGAGTCCCTATGTATATCTATAAAATACTTTAGACTTTCATTTTCTTTTTTTGCTTCTTCCATTAATATCCTACTTGCTTTGTAGCAGTAATTATAATTCCATCCATTTATCTTTCTTATATCTGTAATGCTGCCTTTCTTTATTAATGTATTTATATTATTCTTTTCTAAAATATCTTTCATTATATAATTATTTATACTTACATTAGGTCTTACTGAATATTCCGCTATAGTGGAAGATGCATACTCCTCTGTTTCATGTGTATTATATATATATACTAGAGGATGAGTATTTTCTTCTTTGATTACTACTTTTGTCTTTTCTTTCTTGTATACTAATTTCATATTTAATAATTTATCTGGCATAAAAAAATCATTTATACTTTTACTTATTTTCTCATTAACTATATCTTTTTCTGTATAATCATTTAATAAGTAATGAACTAATTCTTCGTTATTTATTTTTATATTTATTTTAGTTAAATATTTAAACATAAAGTATAGTGACAATATAAAAATAAAGAATAATAGCAAGAGTTTAAATTTATATTTTTTTCTTCTATTATTCTTTAATTTCATTTTCTTCATTATAATCACCTATTTATATTATAGGTTTTATCTTTGTTTAATTATGTCGTTAAATAAGTTTATTTATGAAAATACTATAAAATAAAAGTGACAATGGTTTTCCTAATGTAATTATTAATATAAATTTCTTTGTTTTAATATTACTTAATCCAGCTATGTAACATAATAAATCATCTGGAAAGAAAGGTAATAATATTGTTATAAGAAAGAATATACTAAATTTTTCATTATTTATATATTTTGTATATTTATCTACTGTTTTTTCTTTAAATAGTGTTTTAACTAGTTTTATTCCAAATTTTCTTGATAATAGAAAACATATTATAGATCCAACTACTACTCCTATATAGTTAACTATAAATCCTTTAAAGCCACCAAAAAGTAAGACTCCAGCTATATTACTAATACCACCTGGTATTATTGGGAGTATAACTTGTACTATCTGAATTAATATAAATACTATTATTCCAAATGGTCCATACTTTTCTACTGTTCTTACGATAGTTTTAGGATTTTTAAACATATTATTTCTAAACATTATTCCTATTATAACTATTAATAATAACGCTATTATAAAAGTTACTATATCTAGAACTTGTTTTATCTTTTTATTTTTCATATTAATACCTCTAAACAAGAAAATTATATCACAAATTATTATTATATTTCTTATTTAAAGAATAATTTATTCCTTTTCCTAAAAGTAATGACATTTTATCTATTAAAAAATCTATTTCTTTAGGAGTCACCATGTAATTATAATCTATTGGATTTAATACTTCTACTACTAGTTTCATTAATTCTTCTTCACTTAAGGTTCCGATTATTCCTAATAGGTATTTTTTATCCTCTTTTGTTAATTCTTTTTTATAATCTCTATAGTCTATTTTATATTTTAATTTATTCTTTTTATTATTTATATTTTCTTTATCATAGCTAAATTTTTCAATCATATATTTAATTGTATTTGTAACTATTACACTACTATCTATTATTGTTGGTATGCCTATTACTATTACGGGTATACCTAATGTTTCTTTTGAGATTGATATTCTTGAGTTATTTACTCCACTTCCTGGGGTTATACCACTATTTGTTATTTGAATAGTTTTGTTTAATCTATCTATTGAAGAAGTTGCTAGTGCATCTATTATTATTAAAAAATTGGGATTAGTTTCTTTTATAATAGCTAATACTATATCTTTAGTTTCTATACCTGTAGTTCCTGTTACTCCTGGTTCTAGTATTGAAACATTTCTATATCCTTCTTCTACTTCTCCTAATTGAAATAAATGTCTTGTTACTAAAATGTTTTTTAATGTTTTAGGGCCTAGTGCATCAGGAGTTGATTCAATGTTACCTAGTCCTACAATTAAACATTTATCTTCTTCTTTTATGTCATTTAGTTTAATCATATCTTTTAGCTCTTCAATAAAAGTTTTTAAAACTAAATTAAAATTATCTTTATCTGTTATATCTTTAAATGTTATAGTTTTGTATAAACCTTTTTTCTTCTTATATATATTATTTTCTTCTTTTATATTAATATCTTCTACATATATGTCTTTATTGATTTTTTTTATGTTATAATCTTTTGAATCTATGTCTTTATAATCATCAATTAGTAGATCTGTTCTTAATGAAAAATTTGTAAGATTTATCTCATGCATTTTATCACCTATTATTACTTTTTACAAAAATAATAATTTTATTTGCTTTTTTTTACTTTTTTTGGTAAAATTAAAATGTTTACAAAAGTGAGGTGAAAAAGGTGCCAAATATTAAAAGTGCTAAAAAGCGCGTACGTAGTAATGCTAAGAAGGAAGTAATTAATAATACTATTACTGCTAGCATGAGAACAGCTGTTAAAAATTTTGAAAAAAGTGTTAAAGCAGGAGATAAAGAAAAAGCTGCAACTAGCTTAAATATTGCTATTCAAAGAATTGATAAAGCTAAATCAAGCGGACTTGTTCATCAAAATAAAGCAGCTCGTTTAAAATCAAGACTAACTAAAGCTAAAAATACAATGGAGTAAAATTTATTTACTCTTTTTTTGTAAAGTTTTTTAAATATTTATTAAAAATTGTAGTAGTTATTTATTAAAAGTTCTATAATTATTTTAGGAGGCAATATGAAAACTTTAGTAAAATTAGGTATTGTATTTATTATAGTTGGTCTAATATTTGCTTTTCAAGATAAAATTGTAGATGGATATAATATTTTGCTTATTAAATATGATAAGCAGGAAAAACTATCTAAAAATGAATACTATAGTAATAGTGATTTTTTATTTGTTCAGAATACTGATACATTTTTACCTAAGAAGAAGCAAGATTTATATAATATATATTATACAGTAATAAATTCTGGTATGGACAAATTTACTTTTTATTGTGATTTTGATTATAAGGATTGTATAACTGATTTAAAAGAGATAGCTAATGATCAAAATACTCTTTCTAATATTAATAATTTTGTTCATCCTTTTAATTCTTTCAGTCATATAGAAACTGAGTATAATAATTATGGTAAGGTTACGATAAAATTACAGCATGCTTATACAAAAGAGGAAATTAAAAAGATTAAAGAAGAAATTAAGGTTATTAATGATAAGCTTAATATTAATGATAATTTATCTGATGTAGAAAAGATTAGACTATATCATGATTATATAATTAATAATACCAAATATGATATTGATAGAAGTGATCATGGTGTTGTAAATTATAAATCTGATATTGCATATGGTCCTTTGTTTGATGGGTTTGCTATATGTGGTGGCTATTCTGATTTAATGGCTTTATTTTTAAATGATATTAATATAAAGAATTTTAGGGTGTCCAGTAATATACATATATGGAATGCTGTTTATTTAAATGGAAATTGGTTAAATCTTGATCTTACTTGGGATGATCCAATTACTAGTGATGGTTCTGATATGGTTGATGATAGTTATTTTTTAATTACTACTGAAAGGCTAGAAAGTTTAGAAAAAAATCAGCACAATTTTAATAAGGAAGTATATAAAGAGGTGGCATAAAAATGCCACCTCTATTTTTTTACTTTTTCTCCAATTTTTTCACCAATATTAATTATAGTTTCAATGCCCTGTTTACTATTTTCTAAAATATCTTTATCTATTTTAGCATCTTTAACTATCAAGACTATTGTACTTCCTCCAGGAAGAAAATATCCTTTCTCTTCTCCCCTTTTGAACTCTTTGATATTGTGATTTACAATTCTTCCAATTAGTAGTGCTCCTACTTCCATGTAAATAATTTTACCAAAGTTGTTAGTTTTTAGGATTGAGTATTCTCTATGGTTTTCTTTATAAATGCTATACTTTTTCGATGTATTTGTTACAGTATGATACCTTCCTTTGATAGATTTATTTGTTAAAGTAATACCATCATCAATATAACAAAATCTATGATAATCATCTACTGCTAACCTGAATACAAGCATATAACCATTTTTAAACTCATCTAACCTTTCATTATCAAATAATTCATCAAAAGTATATGTTATATTCTTTATGCTTACTTTTAAATCTTCATTTATGTTATAAACTAGTAATTTAGAATCACATGGACTTATTAGATGGTTTCCTTTTTTATCTATGTCAATTTTTTTTAGATTTCTAATAAAAAAATCATTGAAGTTTTTATATTTTTCTTCTTTGAATCTTTTCATATCAATATTATTTTCTTTTATGAATTTTTTTATCATTAATTTACTTATTCTAGTTTTTGTATATAAGCCATAAATATCAGATACAAATTTACTTGTGGCAATTAATGTTAGATGTTTATTATTATAAAGTTTAATTAATGCATCACCACAATATTGTACATTATCTACGTATTTTTTTGTTTTTCTGTTATATAATTTTGTCATAGTACAAATAAAAATAGTCCTGTTGCAATTAATCCCATAATTAAAAATAATATTGATATTTTTAGACTTGGCTTAGCTACTTTAATATTTAGGACAAATAGTACTCCTACTAATAATACTATACCAATATATATATAATTAAATAATGATTTACTTAGTACAAATGATAACAAGTAAAATATTGGAAAGATTACTGCTGCTGAAGTTACTGGTAAACCCTCATAATATTTTGTTTTTGTATTAGCATTTGCTGTTCTTATATTGAAATTGGCAAGGCGTGCTATAGCAAACATTGCATATATGCAATATACAATTATGTCATATATTTTAGTTAATCCCATACCGCAAAATATTAATATCGGAAGTGCTGCAAAATTAAATACATCATTTAATGAATCTAACTGAATTCCAAATTCTTTTTCTTCTTCTGTTCTTTTACATCTTCTTGCTACTGTACCATCAAACATATCACATATGCCAGTTAATATTAAGCATATCATTGCATAGTTTATATTTTTTATAACTATTGCACTATATATTCCAAATACTCCGAAGAATAATCCTATATAACTTAAAATAACTGATTTGTTCCATTTTCCTATTATCATTTTCTGCTCCTTCTTAACCATCTTTTTTTAACCTATTTAATTATAACATTTTTTTCATACATAATACAACAAAAAAAGACTTAAAGTCTTTATTTTAATCTATCTAAAGTTATATCACCAAAATAACCATTTTTTAAATCTCGTATAATTATATCAGAAACTCTTTCATAATCAATTCTACCGCCTTTAGATAATGCACCTCTTCTTCTGGCTATTGTTTCATATGCTTCTATAAAATCTTCGTCAATTTCTTCTAATCCGTATCTTTCTATTAGTTTTTCCGGATATAATTCATGAAGTTTTTTTAGTATGAAACATGCTATGGAATCTAGATTAAGTATTTCCTCTTTTATTGATGAAAGTGCTGCTAAAGTATGGGCTACTTCTTGGTTTTCCATTTTTGGCCATAGTATTCCTGGTGAATCAAGAAGTTCTATATCTTTATTAACTCTAATCCAGCTAAGGTTTTTAGTAACTCCAGGAGTATTTCCTACACCTGCTGATTTTTTACCTACAAGTCTGTTAATCAATGTACTTTTACCTACATTTGGAACACCAACTATTAAAACTCTAGCTGCTCTTTCTTTCATACCTTTATTTACTCTTGTTTTGTTAATTGAATTCATAATATCTTTTGTTTCATTAATTAGATTAGGTACATTACTTCCATCATTTAGATTAACTGGTACTACTCTATATCCTTTTTGTTTATATTGTTCTAAGATTTTATTAGTTTCTTCCTTATCACATAAATCCATTTTAGTAACAACTAATATTTTAGGTTTGTCTTTAATTAGATTATCTATATCTACAATCTTTGATGATATTGGCATTCTACCATCTATAACTTCATATACTATATCTATTAAGTTTAGTTTTTCATTTATTTCACGTTTGGTTTTAGCCATGTGGCCTGGAAACCAGTTGATGACATTTTTAGCAACACCTTGATTTTCGTTTGTATTACTCATAGAAATCACTCCCTTTTTTGTAAGTAACTTTACTAATCAATTATACCATAATTTCTATGATTTGAGATACCTAAGAGCATCTTCATATAAATTTTTATATTTAAAAATAACTTCTATATCTCCACATTCATGTATTAATATTTTATCAATTAATTCTATAATTATATTTCTATCTATATAATCTATCTTTCCTAATTTTTTAATTTTATTAATTCGGTCTATATTTTCTTGATTCAATTTACTATTATTTAATTCTTCTTTTTCTAATAATATTTTGTTTAATTGAAACATATATTTATCCTTAAATAATTCATAATCACCTTTAGATATGTAATCATTCTTATAATCTTCTTTTACCTCATCAATTAATTTTCTATATTTTTGTTCTTCCTTATCTAATTCAATGATTTTAAATTCTTTATTTTCTTTTTCATATTCAATATATGACATAGATATATCATTATTTATTTTTTCAGATAAATTTGTTATTACTTCAATATATTTGTTAATAATTTCTAATAGTGTATTATCTAAATCATTTTCAGTAATGTAATGTTTAGAGCATTCTTTATTCTTTATATATGTACTGCAATAAAAGAATGTACTATTACTATTTGGTCTAGTAAATTTTTTCATAGTTGAATTACAATCAGCACATTTTAAGTATCCAGTATATTTATAGAACTTACCATTTGAACTAACTCTAGAATTTCTATTATAAACAATATTTTGTACTTGATTAAATATCTCTTCATTAATAATTGCTTTATGATGATCAGGAACAATTATCCATTCATCTTCTGGTACTCTAACAGTATTATGATTTTTATGACTAATTCTAGTTTTTTTACCTTGAACTAAACAACCTATATAATTTTTATTTTTTAAAATTTTATCAACTGTATCTACAGCCCATTCATCACCAATATTTGGATTTTTACTTTTACAAAAATTTTTCATGTATTTAGCAGGTGTTGGAATATGGTTTTTATTTAACTCAACAGCTATATCTTGCCTACTCTTTCCATTTAAAGCCATTCTAAAAATATTTTTAATTATTTTCTCAGCTTCTTTATCTACAATAAACTTATGACAATCATATGGATCTTTTAAATATCCAAATGGAGCAACAACACCAATATAGTTACCATTCTTTTTACTTATTTCAAATGATGTTCTAACTTTCTTTGATATATCTTTAGCAAAACTCTCATTCATTAGATTTTTAAAATACACTTCCAATGAATTCATAGACTCTGGTCTTAGAAATGAATCAACATTATCGTTAATTGCAATAAATCTAATTTTATATCTTGGTAGTGTATCATCTATAAAATGACCTACACTAATATAGTTTCTTCCCAATCTAGATAAATCTTTTACAATAACACAATTAATTTTTCTATTTCTAATATCCTCCATCATTTCTTGAAATGCCGGTCTATCAAAATCAGTTCCTGTATATCCATCATCTGCATAACACTTATATACAGTTATATCTTTTTTATCAACTAAATAATAGTTAATTAAACTTCTTTGATTTGTAATACTATTAGATTCTAATTTATCATCATCGTCATCAGATGATAATCTTAAGTAAATACCAACTCTCCATTTTGACATTTCTTAACAGCTCCTTCATTTTCTAAGTATGTTACTAACTCTTTATATTCATTACTATATTTAAAATGAATATCTACATTACCATCAGCAGTTATATAAATGACATCAATCAATTCTTTAATAACTTCTCTGGTTAACTTTTTGATTTTTTTATTTCTTCTATAATGATTTATCCAATAATCATTTCTTTTAATCATTTTTATATTATCTCTATATGTTTTAGTTATTAATTCTAACTTTTCTTCAACTAATTTAATATCTTCTTCAATAATTTTAGATTGATTTACAAATTCATCTTTATCTATATTATTGAATTTCCAATCTTCATATAGTTGAAGTTTTTTGTTTTTTAGATTATTAATCTTTATTTCTGCAATTCTAGTATTGTTTTTAAATTCACTTTCAACTGTTTCTCTATTATTTTTAAAAAACAATCTTTTTAAGCTTCTATCTAATTCAATTACTAGCTTTACTTGTAATTGTACTGATTCTAAAACAATATCATTTAAATCTTCGGTTTTAATTTTGTGTGAACTACAAGAAGTTTTACTTATATATAAATATGTATTACAAAAATAGTTTGATAGCTGGCGATTTCCTCTCTTATCTTCTTGCTTATACATTGCTCTACCACAATCAGCACATTTTAGAACACCATTATATATTGAATAAGTTCTTTCTCCTGTATTTGATAATCTTTTAGCATTTACTTTTATTAAACCTTGTATCTTATCAAAATCAGATTTAGTTATAATTGGTTCATGTGTCTTTTCAAATCTTACCCAATCTTCTTTAGCGACATTTATTACTTTATGATTTTTAAAACTTTCTCTTTTTGTTTTTAATTGAGTTAAGTTACCTATATATATTTCACTCGTTAACATTCTTCCTATTGTAGAAGTTGACCATTTGTACTTAATTGTTTCCTCTAGTGGATCTAAAGATAATTTATATTTTTTTCTTCGTTGTATTTCTTTCCTACATAAAATGTTATGGTCATTTAGATATTTTGTTATTTTAACCCTTCCATCACCTTTTAATGCCATATTAAATATTAATTTAACAATTCCAACTTCATCTGGATCAATGACAAGATGATGTTTATCATTTTCATCGAATGTGTAACCATAAGGAGAAGTACCTGCTACATATTTGCCATTACTAGCCATAGTATAATAAGCAGATGAAACTTTTTTAGATATATCTCTAGCATAACTTTCATTTATTAGATTTTTGATTGGAACCATTAAATCATTTATTGACTCTGGTCTTTTAAATGAATCAACATTATCATTAATAGCTATTATCCTTATATTGTATATAGGAAATATTTCTTCAATGTATTTACCAACTTCTAAGCTGTTTCTTCCTAATCTAGATAAATCTTTTACAATAATAGTATTAATTCTTCCATCAGATATATCTTTCATCATTTCTTGAAATCCAGGTCTATCAAATGTAGTACCTGTATATCCATCATCAACATAATAATCTACTATTGTCATATTATTTTCTTTTGATATAAAACTATTAATCATTTCTTTTTGATTTGTAATAGTATTAGATTCTTTATCTTCATTATCATCAAAAGATCTTCTTGTATAAATACCTACTAGCCAATTAGCAACAGTAGAATTTTTACTTAGTTTTTTCTTGCCTCTACCTGCCATAGATATTCTCCTTCCACTATAACGATGATAATTAATAATTTAAAAAAGCACTAAGGTGCAAAATTATCTATATAAGTTTTTAAGTACATTAGTTAAACATTCATCAGCTGTCTTATCTGTATCTGAAAAACCAATTCTTACTAATTTTCCATTATGTTTAAATACATAAGGATTTTTTACTGTATTTAAAAAATCAAGTATTCTATCATTGCTTGACTTTCTCTTGTTTACTTTAATATCTGTAATTTCATCAACTTCATTGATATTTATTTCAGATAGTGGGATATTTTCATATTTCTTTAATTTTTCTTTTAGTTTATCTATCTTCATAGAATCACCTACTCAATTGTTTTATATTCACCATCTATATACATAACTTCTTTAAGATGAATATCAAATCTTCTGTAATCTTTTATTTGTTTTGTTTTCATAAAAAAATCAGTTAATTCTTTTGTAACTGATTTCTTACTTTCACCACCAACAATCATTGTTGTAATATGCCCATCATTATCAATTATTGCTCTATATGTCTTCTTTTTCATCTTGTTCTCTCCTTCTTAATTCTTCTTCCATCTCTTGATCAGCCCAATCAGCTACCTTACAAGAACATATAGTAAATAATCCCATTAATATTAAAAATACTATTCCTAAAATTTTGCCTAACATAAATATTTTCCTTTCTTACAACAATTAACTTTTTCCAAATAAAAAAATCACCGAAGTGATTTTACTTATATACTGCTATGTCTACAGCAAGAGCAAATTTTATTATTGAGCTTTCTTTTATATGATCGACCATTCTTTCACCACAGGCAAATTCTTTTTCAAAATTACGCAAATTTACCCCTTTAATAAAATAATCTTTAAAGAATCTTTTTTCATAATATGAAAAATCTTCAATTATTTCATATATCTCGTTGAGTTTTTGTTTATATTCTCTGTCGTATTCATCCCTTTTCTCAACATAAGATTCAATGCCAGAATTATTTGTTGGTGAAGATTGAACTTTAATATCAAATAATCGTGAAGCAATTGGTGGAGGCAGAACATTTCGATATTTGTATTTTATCATGTTTAAATCACCGATGTACTCTTCTACCTTTTTCTTAGTCTTCACATAGTCGAACATATCTAGTTCTTTTAAACTCAATAATTTCATATGCATCCCCCATTAAATTAAAAAGAAGAGAAATAATGGCAATTTAATAAAAGCTACTACTTCTCTTCTATTTTAATTCTTAAACTCGGTTTTTGAGGGTCGAAGGACTCTATAGGATTTTGTATCGATGATAAATAAATCATCTTCATATATACAATTAGTTCCATAAAGACCACTTCCAATCTCAGTAAACCATTACATATAAATTGTTATTTATTATATAGTTTTTTTGGAAAAAGTCAATAACAATAAAAAAAATGAAATATTTGTATCTCTACATAATTATTTCATTTTACTATATTTTATCATACTCAAATATATTTACAAGAGGCTTTCGATAGGTACGCTAGGGGGTACAATTTTTGCATTAAACCCTTGTTTTACAACGGTTTATGATAAAATTTTCATTATTATTATCTATTAAATTTTTTAACTCATTATAGTACATTTTAGCATCCATTACATTGCTGAATGATTTATATAATAATGGACAAGCAATTTTATCTTTAGTTTTAATACTAATATAAACCTCATATTTATCTTTATACAAATATTGATTTAATAATATTCCTATCCATCCATCTAAAAACTCTATTTGATAGTTATCAAATAAATCTTTTCTATCTTTAATTGACTCTTTATCTTCGAAGCAATATTCCTGTAGTTCATCAATAATAGTATCCAATTTCATGCTCCCACCTCATTCGCAATGTATTTAGTATTATAACAGATTTTTCATATTATGTAATCAAAATTAACTACTTACTAATATTATACTTATTTTTTAAAATTTGTATAACCTAATCTATGATTTTTAATAAATCTTTTTTATCTTCATAATGGCTTAACAACATATCAAAATGCATTCTATAATCATTCATTAATAATCTATATATTTCAATCTTACCTTTATTCTTATATGTTTTACTAAATGCTTTTTCTTTTTCTCCAAATTCATCAAATAAATATACTAATGAATAATCATTTATATTAGTCCATACTATATTCTTCATAAACTTAATTAATGTATCAAGATCTTTTCTATCTTCTAGATTCATCTTATGAGGATATATTTTATATTTTTGAAAAGTTTTATAATCATCAGTAAAAATAACATTATTATAAAAGTTATTAACTATAGTTTTATCCATCTCTTTAGTAAAATATGGAATGTTGTCATTATCTCCCCAATATTTCTTACAAAGAAGGAATTCAGGAACTTGTGATTCAAGTATTAATTGTATCATTAAATCTTTATGACCTACTGTTGGAAAATTCATATCAAAGTAATATAAGAAGTTGCTTATCATATCTATAAACTGTTCATTACCAGTTAAATAACCTTTTTTTATTAAAGTAGTTTTTATTGCTGGTGTTTTATCATCTGTTATTAAATCTATTATCTTATCTAATTTATTACTATTAATTAATTGATATATTCTTCCACCATTATCCATTTTCTTAAGAGCTAATTGTTTTAAGTCTTCTTTCCTTTTTTTATTTTTCAATAGTATCACCTGTCTTTCTTATTATATCACACAAATATAAAATGACCCAGCAATTTATTAATATTCGACTATTTAATGGGAAAATTAATATTAGGTGATATTTATGTTAAACAACAACTTAAAATATTGTAGAGAGGAATTAGAAATGACTCAGGAAGAACTTGGCTTTGTTTTTGGAGTATCAAGAAAAACTGTTACTGGTTGGGAAACAAATCAAGATCCTATGCCGCTTCCTAAAATGGTAAAGTTTTCTAATTTATATAAATATTCAATAGATTATATAATGGGATTAAGAAGAAATAATGATAATTACATAGAAATAAATAAACTTAATAAAAAACAAGTTGGTGCCAATCTAAAAAAGATTAGAATCAAACTTGGTTTAACTCAACAACAAATAGCTGATGAATGTATGATTACACAACCTACTTATAGTGGTTATGAATCTGGTAAATTTCTAGTAACTTCACTTACATTATACACTATTTGTTATAATCACAAATTATCAATATATGAAATTTTAAAATAAAAAGGACTATACAAACATGTTTTGCATAAGCCCTTTTTTTAATTCAACTAATTTATTTAACTTATCTATTTCTAATAAAACCTTATTATTTATTTTTAATAATATGTTACTTACTCTATCTGATTCATTGCTATCTGGTAAAAATATTTTAATGTCTCCCATAACATTATTCATTAGCTTAGGATTACCTACATAAGATACATGTTTAGGAGTTTCATAATTTAAAAGTTCAGCTGTTAATTCATCAACATAATTATTAGTATCATTATATAAAACACCACACACATTTGTACATCTGAATTTTCCATTTCGAAAAAACACTTTTCCAGCATTTGCACCATCTGTAGTCCAAGTTAAATATTTTCCATTGAAATCGAATTTCGCGTCATAACCTAAGATACCATTATTAGTTGTTTGAGATGAATAAACTGGATATATATATTGATCAGTTTTATTATCTAATAAATCAGTTTTAGGAATTACAACACCTCTAGTGATTTTAAATATTTCAGATATTTTATATTCCGTCCAATTATTACTACTCTTTTTCATCTGATGAATTAATCCTTTTTTAAATAACTTAAGGTCTTCAATTTTCTTAGATTGTAATTCTATCTTTTTATCTAATAA